>NZ_JBSIPX010000003.1:0-421681 GCF_053668055.1 Massilia sp. SYSU DXS3249
AGTATATCCATTACTATAATCACGACCGCATCAAGATGAAGCTAAAAGGGCTGAGTCCTGTCCAATACAGAACCCAGCCCTTAGCACTTCACTAGATCCAACCGTCCAACTTTACGGGGTCAGTTCAGCGTGCCCCGGTTTTTTTCGCCGGTGTGGCGCATCCAGGTTGAGGTGCACTCCGAAAATCGTATGTTGAGTTGTAGAAACGGCGGAATAACGGCCGATCCGTCGGCTACACACAACAGCATCACAGTCTTGCCGACGAGTTTTGCGCTGGATCATGTGGCGTTTTTGCCCCAGCGCACATGCTTCTCGGAAACCGAATAAGTAAAGAGCTAATGATTCGTGGCATTATCACTAATGCACTGGTAGCGTTAGCGTTTTGCAATAGCTCGTTTTTGTCCTGAAAGACAACGAGAACGGCGTTTCGGAAAACCCCACATCAACCACTGGAGAGCATCAATGAAGAAGACCAGCCTTGCCATCGCCCTGTTATCCCTGCTGCCACTGGCCGCCCAGGCGCAAACCAGCGTCACGGTCTACGGCGTCGCCGACGCTTCGATCGGCCGTGAAGATTCCGACGCGCCCGGCGTCGGCAGCCGCACCGTGATCAGCTCGGGCACCCAGTCCACCAGCCGCATCGGCTTCCGCGGCACCGAAGACCTGGGCAACGGCCTGAAGGCGCTCTTCAACATCGAAGCCGGTGTCGCCCTCGACAACGGCGCCGCCGATGCCGCAGGCCTGTTCCAGCGCCGCGCCGTGGTCGGCCTGCAAGGCAGCTTCGGCACCGTCACCGTCGGCCGCGAGTACAGCCCGATCGCCGCCATCATCCTCGTCAGCGATCCGCTCGGCCATGGCTTCTACGGTTCCAGCCTGGCCGGCTTCGGCACCCTGCGCGCGACCCGCCGCCTGTCGAACTCGGTCAACTACAAGAGCGAAGCTATCAGCGGCTTTACGGGCATGGCCACCTATAGCGCGGGCGAGCGCACGCCGAGCGATCCGTCCGGCGACCTGATCGGCGGCGCACTGGAATACCGCAATGGCCCGGTCTACCTGGCAGGCGGCTACCACCGCGTCGAGCGCCTGGCCACCGGCGACGACAAGGAACTGGCCTTCGGCGCAGGCGTCACCTTCGGCGCCTTCGACCTGCGCGGCAGCTACATGGAAGCCGACCCGGAAGGCCCGAACAACGAGTTCCGCCACTACATCGTGGGCGGCTCGTTCACCGCCGGCGTCAACAAGTTCTTCCTCGCCGCCCACCAGCAACGCCTGGAAACCGGCGCCCGCGGCAAGGGCTTCTCGCTGGCCTACACCTACACCCTGTCCAAGCGCACCAACCTGTACACCAGCTATGCGCGCGTGAACAACAACGGCACCGGCAACTTCGGCCTGGCCTCGGCAGGCGGCAGCTTCAACCCGCCGGCCACCGCCTTCGGCGCCGATCCGTCGGTGTTCAACGTGGGCGTGCGCCACTCGTTCTAAGCACCTGATCATCAGGTAGTCACCACGGCAGCGCCCGCCAGCACGACTGGCCGGCGCTGCCGTTTTTTATTCCCCTTCCCCGCTGTGCAAAAGCGCACAAACGGCGTGCCTGTGCACCGCTTGTGTGCAATTGTTCGCGGTCTACAATCAACTGGCGATTTCCCGTCGCAACACAATCATAACGACAGCCGGAGACCAGCCATGACCACCCTTCCTGCGACCTAGCGCCTCTCCGCTGTCCGTTTCCTCTTGTGTCACCGATCCCGTGCCGGCTCCGTGCTGCGCCTGCGTGCGTTGCCGCGTCCGCGCCCGCCCGGGTTTTCCGCAGTGTCGCAGTGCTTTTCTACGCAACGGAGGTTTTCAATGGCATGGATGTTTTCACGGACGGCCCGCTCGGCCCTTCTCCTCGCCGCGCTCGCACCCTGGGCCGGCGCCCAGGCCCAGGTGCAGGCCGGTCCCGGCAGCTGGAGCGGCAACCAGACCTGGGCCACCGACACCGTCAACGGCGGCGCCCTGACCGGCTACTACTACTGGCCGTCCACCATGCCCGCGCTGGCGGGAAAACGCGCCCTGGTGCTGGTGCTGCACGGCTGCGCCCAGACCGCGGCCGGCGACATCATCGACGGCGCCAGCGACAGGGGCTATAACTGGAAACCCGTCGCCGACCAGTACGGCGCCGTGATCCTGGCGCCGAACGCCACCGGCAACCTGTACGGCGCGCACTGCTGGGACTGGGCGAAATCCACCCACAGCCGCAGCACCGGGCACTCGGGGGTGCTGCTCGACCTGATCAACCGTTTCGTCAGCAACCCGCAGTACGCGATCGATCCGAAGCAGGTGTACGTCGCCGGCCTGTCCTCGGGCGGCGCCGAGACGATGGTCATGGGCTGCCTGGCGCCCGACATCTTCGCCGGCATCGGCATCAACGCCGGTCCGCCGCCGGGCGTGTCGACCTCGCAGATCGGTATGGTCCCGTCCGGCTACACGGCCACCACCGCCGCCAACAACTGCAAGAACCTGGCCGGCACCAACCTGTCCCAGTTCGCCACCCAGGTGGCGAGCGTAATCTGGGGCACCAACGACTACACGGTGGCGCAGGGCTACGGCCCGCTCGACGCGGCCGCCATGCGCCTGGCCTACGGCGGCAGCTACACCAAGGGCGCGGCCGTGAGCGTGCCGACCGGCGGCAGCAACACGCCGTACACGGACGCGAATGGCAAGGTGCGCACCTCGGAGATCGCGGTGACCGGCATGGGCCACGCCTGGCCGGCCGGCAGCGGCGGGCAAAGCGGCAACTATGTCGACGCCACCAAGGTGAACTACCCGGCCTTCGTGATGGACTTCTGGTTCAGGAACAACCTGCGCGTGGCGCGCGCGGCGGCGCCCGTGATGAGCTCCTGCAGCGCCAGCGTCTCCGGCTCCACGGTGACGGTGAGCGGCGCCGCCGGCGGCACCATCGGCAGCTATAAGGTGGTGCTGAACGGGCCGACGCCGGTGGACGATGCGGCGGCCGGCAGCGGCGCCAGCTTCAGCAAGGCTTATACAGGCCGCGCCGACGGCTACTACAGCGGCAGCGTCACCGCCACCGACAGCGGCACCGGCTTGAGCTCGAACCCCTGCGCCATCGCGCAATTCCTGGTCGGCTCCGCGCCCGCGCTGCAAGCCCCGGCAGGCCTCGCGGCAGGCAACGCCACCGCCAGCAGCATCGCCCTGAGCTGGAACGCGTCGAACGGCGCGGTCGGCTACAACGTCTACCGCAACGGCAGCAAGGTCAACGCGGCGGCGCTGACGGCGACGGCGTATACCGACTCCGGCCTGGCGGCGGCAACGGGCTACAGCTACCAGGTGTCGGCGCTCGGCAACGGCGGCGTGGAGAGCGCGCGCTCGGCGACGCTCACGGCCAGCACGACCTCAGGCTTCGTGTGCACCACGACCACCGCCAGCAACTACGCCCACGTGACGGCCGGCCGCGCCCACAACAGCGGCGGCTATGCGCTGGCCAACGGCTCGAACCAGAACATGGGCCTGAACAACACCTTCTATACGAGCACGCTGGCGCAGACCTCGGCCGGCTACTACATCATCGGCAACTGCCCGTAAGAGCCTGTCCCAGTAGGCAGGGAGAAGCGAATGACGATGCATGGCGAGCGTGAGCAAGGCGCGAGGAGGCCGCATGGCAAGCCATGCAACGACGAGCAACGCCGCTCACGTTCGTCAGGCGCGTCAGGCGCGATTCCGGACTGCTGGGATAGGCTCAAGCCTGTCAGGCGCGACTTTTGCCGGGGCCGATGCCCCGGTTTTTTTTCGCCTGCTGCCCGGTCATCCCGCCCAATATTTTCATTTAGGAAACAATTGGTGAGTATTGACGGGCCGGCCGGGACTTACAATCGGCAGCGCCTCATCCTCCATCGCAATGCCACCACGATAAGGAAAGCCATGAAGATCGGTTCGTTCGCGCGCGCAGCATGCGCCTCGTTTTTGTTTGCCGTGCTGGCCCATGCCCAGGCGCAGCCGGGCAAGGTCGACCAGGAAGCGGAAATGAAGGCAGCCGTGGCCGCGGCCAGGGCGGCGGTCCAATCCGGCCCGGTGAACATCCCGCTGGGGAACCAGGCAAGCCTGAGGCTTCCGGAAGGGTATGCCTTCGTGCCGCAGCCGCAGGCGAACCAGCTGCTCAAGGCGATGGGCAACGGCGAGGATCCGACCCGCCTCGGCCTCATCTTCCCGCCCGAGAGCACCAGCTTCGTGGTGCCGCGCTATATCGATTCGGGCTATATCAAGGACGACGAGGCGGCGGACTGGAAAGCGGACGAGCTGCTCGATGGACTCCAGGCCGGCACCGAAGCAGGCAACGGCGAGCGCCGCGAACGCGGCATCCCGGAAATGGAGATCGTCGGCTGGACCCAGAAGCCGACCTATTCGGCGCAATCGCACCGCCTGATGTGGGCCATCGAAACCCGGGACAAGGGCGCCGCGGCGGCCGAACACGGCGCCAACTACAACACCTATGTGTTGGGCCGGGAAGGCTACCTGTCGATGAACCTGGTCTCCGACCTGCGCGGGCTCGCACAGAACAAGCCCTACGTCGAGACCCTGCTCGCGCAGACGCGCTTCAATCCGGGCAAGACCTATGCGGACTACAACGCCTCCACCGACAAGGTGGCGGAATACGGGATCGCGGCGCTGGTGACCGGCGTCGCCGCCAAGAAGCTGGGCCTGTTCGCACTGGCGGCGGCCTTCTTCGCCAAGTTCGCCAAGATCATCGCCATCGCCGCCTTTGCCCTGGTGGCCGGCGCGGCCAGGTACTTCAAGCGCGACAAGGCCTGACGGCGGCGCGCGGCCGCAGTCTCATGCCACGCCGCCAGCCTGCCCGGCCCGGAACTGGCGCCGGTAGTCCGACGGCGAGGTATGCAGCTGGGCGCGGAAGTGCTGGCGCAGCGACAGCGCCGTGCCGAAGCCGGCTTCGTCGGCCACCCGGTCGATCGACGCGTTGCTGCACTCGAGCAGGCGCTGGGCCTGCGCCAGCCGCTGGCCCAGCAGCCATTGCTTGAACGAGGTGCCGGTCGCCTGGCGGAAGTGGCGCGTGAAATGGCGCCGGCTCATGGCCGCGCGCGCCGCCAGCGCGTCGATCGTGTGCGGCTGCGCGAGGTGGCGCAGCACCCAGTCCAGCACCTCGGCAAAGCGGCCTTCGCTGCCGTTCGAGGGCACCGGGCGCTCGATGAACTGGGCCTGGCCGCCCTGGCGGTGCGGTGCGATCAGCAGGCGCCGCGCGACGCGGTTGGCCACCTCGGCGCCGCGCAGTTCGCGCAGCAGGTGCAGGCAGCAATCGAGCCCGGCGGCCACGCCGCCCGAGGTCAGCACATTGCCCTCGTCCACGTAGAGCACCTCGCGGTCGACCCGCACCTTCGGATACAGGCGGCCGAGTGCCGCGGCCAGCTCCCAGTGGGTCGTGGCCGTCCGGCCGTCCAGCAGGCCCGCCTCGGCCACGGGAAAGGCGCCCAGGCACAGGCCGACCACGCGCGCGCCGCGTGCATGCGCGCGGCGCAGGGCGTCGAGCAGGATGCCGGGCGCGGGCCGGCAGTCCTCGTGCCAGGCCGGCATGACGACGATGTCGGCGTCGTCGATGCACGATAAATCGCGCTCGACCGCAATGGCGAAGCCGGCGGAGGTGCGCAGCGGCCTGCCCCCGGGCGCACACACCTGCACGTCGAAGGCGGGCGCCTCGTCGACGGCGGTGCCGAACACCAGGCAGGGCACGGACAGGTGGAAGGGCGTCATGCCCTCGAAGGCGACGACGGCGATCCGGTAGCGGGAAGATAGATGAGCGGATGACATGGCCCGATTATATCGAACATCGACCTTCGGGCCACTGTTGCGGCTGTCCGGCCCGGCAGACAATGCCGTCTCCAACAACCCGACAGGACAATATGATGAGTTTCCCTTCCCCCGCTGCTGACGGCAGCGTCACCTTCCAGCAGATCCGCAACGCCACCGTCAAGATCAGCTATGGCGCTACCACCTTCCTGGTCGACCCGCTGCTCGCGCCCAAAGGGACGTATCCCGGCTTCGAAGGCACGGTCAACAGCGAGCTGCGCAACCCGTTGGTCGAGCTGCCGCTGCCCCTTGGCGAGGTCATGCGCGCCGACGCCGTCATCGTCAGCCATACCCACCTCGACCACTGGGACGAGACGGCCAAGCAGGCGCTGCCCAAGGACATTCCCCTGTTCGCGCAGAACGAGGACGACGCGGCCAGCATCCGCAAGGATGGTTTTACCGACGTGCGGGTGTTGGGAGAGGACACGGTGTTTCGCGGCGTGCAGTTGATCCGCGTGGACGGGCAGCACGGCAGCGACGCCTTGATGTCCGTGATCGGCAAGATCATGGGCAAGACCTCGGGCATCGTGTTCCGCCAGCCGGGCCACAAGACCGTGTATGTGGCCGGCGACACGGTCTGGATCCCGCAGGTGGAAGACGCCATCGCGCGCTGGCGGCCCGACGTCATCGTCCTCAACACGGGCTATGCGCAGATCGCCGGCTTCGACGATTCGATCATCATGGGCAAGGACGACCTGGCGCGCGCCCATGAGGCCGCGCCCTGGGCCACGGTGGTCGCCGTGCACCTGGAGGCGGTCAACCACATGACGCAGTCGCGCAGGGAGGTGCTGGACTACATTGCGGAAAAGGGAATGGATGGCGCGCGGGTGCTGGTGCCCGCGGATGGGGAGAGTTACCGGTTTTGAAGAAAAAAAACGGCGGCCGGGCGCAAGCCGGGCCGCCGGATCAGGCGTCCTGCGGTCAGTAGCCGACTGCGCCCACGCCCGCGCTCAGCATCCAGCCCGCCAGCAGCAGGAAGGCCATCGCCATCGCGAACAGGACCGAGATGCGGCGGTTCGCGGTGGCGTCCTCGAACATGGCCGGCTTGCCGTAGTTGGCGCCCACATAATAGGCGTAGAACACGGTGGCCATGTAGTGCATGGCGCCGAAGGTCTCGCCCAGTTCTCCCTTGCGCGGGTGGTCGACCAGCAGGTGCGACAGGGCCACCAGGGTCACGTAGACGATGGAGGCGCCCAGCGGCGGCAGGTAGACGCCAAGGTTCTCGACCCAGCGCTGCAGACCGGGACGCTTGCGCGCCAGGAAAGGCAGGATCAGGTTGTGGGTCAGGCCGGCGATCACGATCAGCTTCAACAACACGTTCTTGTGCAGGCTGCCGCTGCCCACGGCCAGGTTGTGCAGGTTGGTTTCGGCTTGCCGGTTATTCTGGACGAAAAAGTCCGGCGAGGTGACGCCGAGCACGCGCTGGAACCAGCTGATCTCTTCCAGGGCCGCCAGCGCCACCAGCGCCGTCAGGCCGGCCAGCGCCAGCAGCTCGAGCTTGCCGGTTCCCGGCTGTTTCAGGCGTTCGACGAAAACGAAACCGAGCAGGGCCGCGGTGCCCGTAAAGGCCAGGAACTGCATCCATTCGACGATGCCGTCTTCGACCAGCAGGCGCCCCAGGGCGTGCTCATTGCCGGACCACGCCACTGCCAGCACCAGCAGGAAGACATTGATGGCAATCGCCATGAGGATGACCGGATGGGTATGCCATTTGCTATGTACCACCAACTACTCCTTACTGATTGAAAATTGTTCGCCGGGGGCCGCGGCGCTCAGGGCCGGCAGCTCCTCGTCCTGCGCCAGGCCGGCTTCGGTATCGGCCGGCCGGCGTCGTGACGGGAAGCGGACGATCCAGCGCAGGCCGCGCCTGGCCAGCGCCGCCAGTGCCCAGCCCCACAGCAGCGGGTCGATCACGGCATCCCACAGGTTGCCGGTCGGCAGGCGCAGCAGGGTGAACAGCAGCAGCGCGCCCAGCAGGGCCAGGTTCTGGCGGCCGCCGCGCCCGCGCAGCAGCGCCACCACGCAGCCGAGGATGCCGAGCAGCGCCACGGCGGGCGCCACCGCCGGGCCGAAAGCGGCGTAATAATAGCCTTGCGCCAGCCAGCCGATGGCGTCGAGGTAGAGCGCGGTGCCGGCGATCGCGATCGCGGCGGCGGTCGAGGCGGGCATGAAGGGCCCCGCCTTTTTCCCCTGCCAGCGCGCATGCAGTCCGAGCAGGCACAGCCCGAGCAGCATGCCGCTCGGGTACTGGAACGCAAGACCCAGCCACCAGGCGGGCGAGGCCTCGCCGGGCAGCGCCATCAGCAGCGCGATGCCCGCCAGGATGGCGCCGAAGGCGGGACGCGGCAGGCGCCGGGCCGCCGGCCACAGGGCGACCAGCATGGCCGCGATCACGATGCCCCAGGCCACCCGGCCATAGGCGATTTGCCACGCAAGATCCGGCAAGCTCATCAGATGCTCTCTCCCGTCTGGATGCGGTAGGCGCGGTAGGCGATGGCCTGGCGCTGGTGGGTGTAGGTCACGTGGAGCTCGTTGCCGACCTGGTGCATGGTCGGGTAGGAGAATTCGTCGCCGGCCTGGCCGCTGGCGATGTCGTCGACCGTGCGCCAGGCGTGACCGTCCTTCGAGATCGACAGGCGCAGGATGCTGCGCGAGCTGCCGCCCGGGACCACGTGGTTGTGCAGCATGAGGAGCTCGCCGCTGGTGAGGCGGATCGCGGCCAGCGAGGTGCTGTGGTTCGGCAGGTCGAGCGCGGGCAAATCTTCCCAGCTGGCGCCGCCATCGCGGCTCCACGCATGCTGCACGCGCTGCTCGTCGCTGGCGTCGCGCATCCAGGCGCGCACTTCGGTGCTCGACATCGGCACGATGGCCGGCTGCAGCGTCGACATGCTGTTGCCGATGCGCCCGAGGCGGGTCGGTTCGCCCTGGGCGTCGAAGGCCATCAGCATCGGATACTTGATCCCCAGCTCGAAATACACGGGCAGCCACCAGCCGCCGCCGGCCAGCCCCACCGGAGAAGTACGCACCAGCACGCTGGTATTGAACAGGGGCGACAGCGGCAGCACGCGGCGCACTTCGAAATTCACGCCGGCGTCCGGCGACACCATGTGCACCACGCGCGAGGCGGCCCAGCCGCCCAGGCCCGTGGCCACCACATACAGGTGGATCCTGCCGTCGGGCGCGGTCCAGGCGACCGGGTTGCCGATCCGGCGCACGCCGAAGCCGAGCGCCTTGCCCAGCGATGCGCGGCTCGCCACTTCCCAGGGCGCGCCCCATTTGCCGTTGGTCGTGCGCGAGGCGTAGACCTTGACGTCGGGACCGCTCTCGCGGCTGCCGGCCCACCAGAACGCCAGCATCCCGCCCGGCACCGTCGCCAGCGCACTGGCGTGGGCCGAGGGCGTATCCTGGGGCATCGGAATGAGCGCGCTCGAGATTTCGGTCAGGCTAGCCTGGCCGCCGGCGGCGGCCGTGGCCATGCTCAAGACCGACGGCGCCGGCGCGGCGCGCGTCCAGCGCAGCGCCTCGGCGCCGAACGCGGCGAGCACGACCAGGGCGCAGGCGGCGGCGGTCCGCATCGAGCTGCGCTGTGGTGGCGTGTGGGAAGAATGCATAGTTTCCTGGTAGTGGGCGGAAGGGTGAGCAGCTGCCCTCACCCTGCGGGAAACTCCCGCGGTACCGGTTTTTACCGGCCGAAACATCGATTTTATCCCGAACTGCTAAGACCGTGCCGGGAAGTAACCTGAAATGACGAGCCCGTGTTGCCGATCCAACGCGGCCGTGCGGAGTATGATGACGGGATGCCAAGGCATTCCGATGCCACTTTGATGACTCAGTGATTGGATGGACATGAGCCAGGACGGACAACTCACACTAGGCGCGCTGGACGCGCTGCGCAGCCGCTTCGAGCAGCAATCGCGCAAGGCGCAGGCGTATTACACGGTCATGCACGCGGCCCGGGGTGTGCTGGGCAACGACGACGCGGCGAATGCGTGGATGGGAGAGGCGCTGGCGGCGCTGGGCGGCCAGACGCCGGCCGGGCTGGTGGCCGCCGGCCGCGCGGAAGAGGTGCTGGAACACATCCGGACCCTGAAGTCCGGGAAGTAAGGGTCAGGCGCCGGCACTCAGCGCAGGTGGGCGATCTCGACCGAACCCTTTTCGTCGAAGATCGGGCAGGCCTCCGCCAGGCGCACGGCGTCGTTGAAATCGGTGGCGGAGATGATCGCGTAGCCGGACAAGGCGCTGCTGCTCAGCTTGGGGCCGATCAGGCGGCTCGGCACCTCGACGCTGCCGTGGCTGAGGGCGCCGCGGTCGACCAGCGCCGGGCCGAGGGCGTCGAACCAGGCGTTCCAGCTGTCGGGAAGGTGGGGCGGGCCTTCCGCTTCCCCGACGGTCGCGCCTCGAAACACGATCAGAAATTTTTCCATGCCGGCTCCCCTGCGGTTAAGTGTCGCATGCGCCTACCTTAATACAAGCTCCTCAGCGGTGACGCACGGTATCTGGACAGTCGGCGCCAACGGCACGCGTTAAGACCAGTTCTTGTCCGGCTGCATCTGGAGCCGGTGCGCCGCATCGACCACATCCTGCAACTCGACCGGGTCGCTGTACGGGTCTTCGTCCAGGCTGGTCACGCGGTTCAGCTCCTTTTGCCAGCGGCGCAATTCGTCGACGTAGGCCGGATCGGGCATCCGCTTCAGGTCGCCGTCGATCTCGACCAGGTCGCAGATGCCGTTGTGCAGCCACTCGCCGGTATGCCAGTCCGGCATGTCGACCGCAGGGAACAGGCAGATCCCCTGCAGGTCCATGCCGCGCCGCACCGCCGCCAGGGACTCGCCCATCACGTCCCTGAGCCACTCGGCGCGGCCGCGTCCGAAGCCGCTGGTTTCGCCGATGATCATCGGCCTGCGGTAGCGTTGCCATACGGTATCGAGCATGTCGCACAGCGGGGCGATGCGGTCGTCGCCGGGCGGCAGCGCCGCATGCGGCCCGCTCTCGCGGTATTCCATCTGGCCGAAGGCATAGTTGTTGGCGCCGACGATATCGAGGATCTCGGGCGAGCCGCCCAGTTCCGGGTGCGCGCGCCCGCTGATGATGTCCCAGGCCAGGAAGGTGTCTTCCTCGGTCTCGTGGCGCGCCGCCTCGACCTGGTCGGGACGGTCGCGCGGCGCCACCACCCGCACCAGCGGATCGATGTGCACCATGCGCGCCTCCGGGTCGACTGCGCGGATCGCCTTGACGCCGGCGATCGCTGCCCGGCACAGCGCCAGCCGCAGGCGCCGCCGGTCTTCCCGGCTGCAGCGATAGGGCGCGGCCCAGCCCCACTCGCCGGCGCAGAAGGAGAAAAAGGTGATCTCGTTGATCGGCGTGAAAAAATGCGGGCCGCGCAGTTTCGGGACCACGTACTCGGCGGCGGCGCGGCAATACTCGGCAAAGCGGTCGACGAAGGCGTCGGAAAACGGGTCGAGGTCATCCGGATAGCCGTAGTGGCAGAGGTCCCAGATCGGGGTGACCTTGGCCGCGTTCATGGCGTCGATATAGGGATCGAGCATGGAGAAATCGCAGCAGCCGTGCTTGTCCACCAGCGGCCAGGGGATGCCTTCGCGGGCCACGGCGATGCCGAGGCTGTTCAGGATCTGGTAGTCCTCGGCCACATGGACATCATGCCCGGTTTCGGCCACCAGGTTGCGCCGGCCCTCGTCGCGCCAGAAGAAATTGGAGCACTCGAAGCCGGACAGGAAGAAGGTGGGAAAGATCCCCGGGTGACGTGCCATGCGCATCTCCTTGCAATGGCGCAGCCGGAAGCCGCGCCTGATCGGGATGACAGGATGCCACGAGTCCGCTTTTTGCCGCGCATGGGATGCGCGGCGGGAGACGCTGCCGGATCAGGCCGTCTCTTCGGGCGCCTGGGTCATGCGCACGAACATCGGCGCGACCAGCAGGCCCAGTTCGAACAGCAGGCACATCGGAATGGCCAGGGCCAGCTGGCTGACCACGTCCGGCGGCGTGACGATGGCGGCGATGACGAAGGCGCCGACGATGATGTAGGGGCGCACTTCCTTGAGCTTTTCGATGCTGACGATGCCCATGCGTACCAGGATCACCACCACCACCGGCACCTCGAAGGTGGCGCCGAAGGCCAGGCACATCGACATGACGAAATCGAGGTAGTTCTCGATGTCCGGCATCACCGCGATCGAGGACGGCGCGAACTCGGCAATGAAATGGAACACCCGCCCGAAGACGAGGAAGTAGCAGAAGGCGACGCCGGCGATGAACAGCAGCGAGGAAGAGATGACCAGCGGCAGCACCAGACGCTTTTCGTGGGCGTACAGGCCGGGGGCGATGAAGGCCCACATCTGGTAGAACACCCAGGGCAAGGCGACGATCAGCGCCAGCATCAGGGTGACCTTCATCGGCACCAGGAAGGGAGACACGACGCCGGTCGCAATCATCTTGGCCCCGGGCGGCAGCGACTGCAGCATCGGGGTGGCGAGGTAGTCGTACACTTCCTTCGGTCCCGGCCAGATCATCAGCGCGATGCAGACCAACGCCACCCCGATGATGGCCTTGACCAGGCGGTCGCGCAGTTCGACGAGGTGGGAGATGAAGGTTTCTTCGACTGGCGCTTCTTCGGTCGTCATCAAAAGAATGAAGAGTTGGATTTAACGCCCGGGCGGAACTTGCGCACGCGCGCGGCGCCCGACAGCACCCGGGTCTTGCCGCCGTGGCGGTGCTTGTACCACGCAGGAATGGCCGACGAACGCACCAGCTTCTTGCGGCGGAAATCTTTGGCCTTGCGCTCGAGGTCGCCGATGCTGGCAGCGGAACCCGGCACGCTCGGCTGGATGTCGCCATGCCAGGCCGACTCGACTTCCTTGAAGCTGCTCGACAGGTGGTGCTCGACGTCGGACTGGAATTCGGTCGCGGTGTCGTGCACTTCCTTCGAGAGGTTGCGCAACTCGTCGAGCTCGATCTCGCGGCTGACCTCGGACTTGACGTCGTGCAGGTAGCGCTGGGCGCGGCCGTACAGCGTGCCGGCCATGCGCGCCACCTTCGGCAGCTTTTCAGGGCCGATCACGATCAGCGCCACCACACCGATGATGGCGATCTTCGACAGTCCCAGGTCGATCATGGAGCAGTTATCCGGCTATCGGATTACGAACGGTGCTTTTCGCGGGTCTCGACGTCGATCGTCGACTTGTCCGCGACCTGCTGGGCCGGCTGGGAAGGCGAAGCCGGATTGGCGGCGCTCTTCTCTTCTTCGCCCTTAACGCCATCCTTGAAGCCTTTGACGGCCTTGCCGATGTCGGAACCGACATTGCCCAGCTTTTTGGTACCGAACAGCAGCACCACCACGACCAGCACGATTACCCAGTGCCAAATGCTCATCGAACCCATGATTATCTCCTCGGTGGGCGCAGGCGCCCGAAATCAGTGAAGCGTACCGTACCAGTATAAGCGATGCAGCGCATCCGTGGCCGGTTCAAGATGTTGTCAATTGGTATCAGTACTTCAGGTGCCCAGACCACGCCATGGCCTCGGGCCGCCGTACATGTGGAGATGGAGGTGATACACCTCCTGGCCGCCATTCGGCCCGGTATTGATCAGGGTTTTAAAGCCGCCGCTGCGCTGGCCTTCGCCATCCGTGGTCACGCCGACGCCGTGCTCGGCCGCCAGCTTCGGCGCCAGCGCCAGCATCTTGCCCAGCACCGCGGTGTGCTCCTCGGTCACGTCCGACAGCGTGCTCACGTGCTGCTTGGGGATCACCAGCAAATGCACCGGCGCGGCCGGGTTGATGTCCTTGAAGGCCAGCACGTCGTCGTCTTCGAAGACGACGGCGGCCGGGATCTGCTTGGCGACGATCTTGCAGAAAATGCAGTTATCCATGTTGTCTCCAGTATTGGTTGCGGCAGCAAACTACGCACCGCGCGATCCTGTCCATCTTAGCTGCGAACGATGACGCGGCCGTGACGCGCGCCCTCGGGCTTATTCCTTGCGTGCCGCTTTTTCTTCCAGTCCCGACATGCCCTCGCGCCGCGCCAGCTCGTCGAGCACCTGCTGCGGCGTCAGGCCGAAACTGGCCAGCATGACGAGCGAATGGAACCACAGGTCGGCGCATTCGTACAGCACCTTCGACGCGTCGCCCGACACGCGCGCATCCTTGGCGGCCAGCACGGTCTCGGTGGCTTCCTCGCCGATCTTTTTCAGGATGGCGTCGTCGCCCTTGGCGAACAGTTTCGCGACATACGAGGTGGCCGGATCGCCGCCGTTTTCCGGCTTGCGCGATTCGATCACCTGGGCCAGGCGGGAAAGAGTAACGCTCATGGTGCCTTCTTGTTGTTCGTGTAAATCGTTTCCGGATCCTGCAGCACCGGTTCGACTGCCTGCCAGTCCTCGCCGTCGAACTTCTGGAAGAAGCAGGAGTGGCGGCCCGTATGGCAGGCGATGCCGCCGCGCTGCTCGATCTTGAGCAGCACCACGTCTTCGTCGCAGTCCAGGCGCATTTCCAGCACTTTCTGGGTGTGGCCCGATTCTTCTCCCTTGTGCCAGAGTTTTTTGCGCGAGCGGCTCCAGTAGACGGCTTCGCCGGTCTCGACGGTGCGCGCGAGCGCGTCGCGGTTCATCCAGGCGAACATCAATATCTCGCCGCTGGCCGCTTCCTGGGCGATGACCGGCACCAGGCCGTGTTCGTCCCAGCGCACCTTTTTCAGCCATGCTGCATTCGTCGTCATGCTCACTCCAGGCGCATCGGGATGCCGCGCTCGGCCATGAAGCGCTTCGCTTCGCCGACCGTGTGCTGCCCGTAGTGGAAGATGGAGGCCGCCAGCACCGCATCGGCATGCCCCTGCAATACGCCGTCGGCCAGGTCCTGCAGGCCGCCGACGCCGCCCGAGGCGATCACGGGGATACCGACCGCATCCGACACGGCGCGCGTCAGGCCCAGGTCGAAACCGGACTTGGTGCCGTCGCGGTCCATGCTGGTGAGCAGCAGCTCGCCGGCGCCCAGCTGTTCGAGTTTGCGCGCCCATTCGACCGCATCCATGCCGGTGGCGTTGCGTCCGCCATGGGTAAACACTTCCCAGCGGCCGGGGGCGACCTGCTTGGCGTCGATCGCCACCACGATGCACTGGGCGCCGTGTTTTTGCGAGGCGTCGAAGACGAGCTGCGGATTCTGGACGGCCGAGGTGTTCATCGACACCTTGTCGGCGCCGGCGTTGAGCAGGCGGCGCACGTCCTCGACCTTGCGCACGCCGCCGCCCACCGTCAGCGGAATGAAGACGGTGGAGGCGACCGCTTCGATGATCGGCAGGATCAGGTCGCGGCCGTCGGAGGACGCCGTGATGTCGAGGAAGGTGATCTCGTCGGCGCCTTGCCCGTCATAGCGGCGCGCGATCTCGACCGGGTCGCCGGCGTCGCGCAGTTCGGTGAAATTGACGCCCTTGACGACGCGCCCGCCCGTCACGTCGAGGCAGGGGATGATGCGTTTTGCCAGCATAAAATTTACGTCCGCCCTCAGGCTTCCTCGCCCTCGGTCAGTTCGTCGGCGCGCAACTGGGCCGAGGCCAGGTCGAGCGTGCCTTCATAGATCGAGCGGCCGCAGATGACGCCTTCGATGCCTTCGTCCTGCACCGCGCACAGCGCCTCGACGTCGGCCAGGTTGTGCAGGCCGCCGGACGCGATGATCGGGATGCGCACCGCCTGCGCCAGGCGCACGGTCGCTTCGATGTTCACGCCGCCCATCATGCCGTCGCGGCCGATGTCGGTGTAGATGATCGATTCGACGCCGTAGCCCTCGAATTTCTGGGCCAGGTCGATGACTTCGTGGCCCGACATCTTGCTCCAGCCGTCGGTGGCCACTTTACCGTCCTTGGCGTCGAGGCCGACGATGATGGAACCGGGGAAGGCGCCGCAGGCGTCGTGCAGGAAGCCCGGGTTTTTCACCGCCGCGGTGCCGACGATGATGTAGCTGATGCCGTCGTCGAGGTAGCGCTCGATGGTGTCGAGGTCGCGGATGCCGCCCCCGAGCTGGACCGGGATCTCGTCGATGCCGTTTTCTTCCGCGAATTCCTGGACGACCTGCAGGATCGACTTGATGGCCGGTTCGTTCTTCGGCTTGCCGGCAAAGGCGCCGTTCAGGTCGACCAGGTGCAGGCGGCGCGCGCCTTTCTGCAGCCAATGCAGGGCCATTTCGGCGGGGTCTTCGGAGAAGACGGTGGCGAGGTCCATATCGCCCTGTTTCAGGCGAACGCAGTGACCGTCTTTCAGGTCGATGGCGGGGATCAGCAGCATGGTCGTAGTCGGTAAAGTGGCGGAAAAATCAGGGTTTCCAGTGGATGAAATTCTGGTACAGGCGCAGCCCCGCGGCCGCGCTTTTCTCGGGGTGGAACTGGGTGGCGACGAGGTTGTCGCGCGCGACGGCGCAGGTGTAGGCGCCACCGTAATCGGCTTCGCCGATGGTGTCGCCGGCGTTCTCGGGCGCGACGTAATAGCTGTGCACGAAATAGAAATAACTGCCGTCCTCGACGCCGTCCCACAGGGGATGATGCCGGGTCTGGCGCACGCGGTTCCAGCCCATCTGCGGCACTTTGAAGCGCGAGCCGTCGGCCTGCGTCTTCCCATCGAGTTGGAAGCGCACCACCTTGCCCGGCAACAGGCCCAGGCCGGGCGTGCCGCCGTTCTCTTCGCTCTCGTCGAACAGCATCTGCTCGCCGACGCACACGCCCATCACCGGGCGCGTCGCGACGGCGCGGCGCAAGGCGTCCTCGGCGCCGGACTCGCGCAGGCTGTTCATGCAGTCGCGCATGGCGCCCTGCCCCGGCAGCACGATGCGGTCGGCCGCATCGATATCGCTCGCCCGGTTCGAGACCAGGATGTCGGCTTCCGGCGCCGCGGCCCGTAAAGCCTGCGCTACCGAGCGCAGGTTGCCGAGCCCATCGACCACTACGATCTTGTTCGTCATCGTTTGGTCAGTCCTTTACAGGCTGCCTTTGGTCGAAGGGATGATGCCGGCGGCGCGCTCGTCGAGCGTGGTCGCCATGCGCAGCGCGCGGCCAAACGCTTTGAACACCGTCTCGCACTGGTGGTGGGCGTTCACGCCGCGCAGGTTGTCGATGTGCAGGGTCACGCCGGCGTGGTTGACGAAGCCGCGGAAGAACTCGCCCGTCAGGTCGACATCGAAGGTACCGATCATGGCGCGCGTCCAGGGGATGTGCATTTCCAGGCCCGGACGGCCGGAGAAATCGATGACCACGCGCGACAGCGCCTCGTCGAGCGGCACGTAGGAATGGCCATAGCGGGTCATGCCCTTCTTGTCGCCGACCGCCTTGGCGATCGCCATGCCGAGGGTGATGCCGGTGTCCTCGACCGTATGGTGGGCGTCGATGTGCAGGTCACCCACGGCCTCGACTTCCAGGTCGATCATGCCGTGGCGCGCGATCTGGTCGAGCATGTGGTCGAGGAAGGGAACGCCGGTGTTCAGTTTCTGGCGGCCGGTACCGTCGAGGTTGACCGAGACGCGGATCTGCGTCTCGTTGGTGTTGCGGGTGATATCTGCGGTGCGGGTCATGAAGGGACTCGTGGGAAACTCGTGAAGACGGGTGAAAATCAGGCGCCGAGGGCGCCTTTCAGGCTGTTCAGGAACGCGGAATTCTCTTCCGGCGTGCTGACCGTGACACGAATGCAATTGGCCAGCATGCCATGCATTCTACTCAAATTTTTGACCAGCACCTTCTCAAGCGCCAGTTTCTCGCAGACCGCAGCGGCGTCGGGCACGCGCAGCGAGATGAAATTCGCCGACGACGGAAATACTTCGACTCCCGGCAAGGCCGCCAGTTCGGCGGCCAGGCGCCCGCGCTCGGCATTGATGCGCTCGGCTTGCTCGTCCAGTATCTCGACATGGTCGAGCACGAATTCGGCCGCCACCTGGGTCAGTACGTTGACGTTGTAGGGCGGGCGCACCTTCTCGAACTCGGCCAGCAGCTGAGGCGCGGCCGTCATGTAGCCGAGGCGGATGCCCGCCAGCCCCAGCTTGGAGACGGTGCGCATCACGACCAGGTTCTCGAAGTCGCCGAGGCGGTCCATGAAGGTCTGGCGCGCGAAGGGCTGGTAGGCCTCGTCCAGCACGGCGATGCCGTGCTCGCCCAGCGCGTGCAGGATCGCTTCGATGTCCTCGACGGCGAACAGGTTGCCGGTCGGGTTGTTCGGGTAGGCCAGGAAGACCACGGCCGGCTGGTGCAGGGCGATCGCGGCCAGCATGGCTTCCATGTCGAGCGAGAAGTCGGGTTTCAGCTTGACGCCGACGAAATCGGCGCCCGCGAACTGGGCCGAGCGCGAATACATGACAAAGGCCGGCACCGGCGCCAGCACGGTGGCGCGCCGCTTCTGGTTGGCGACCGTGGTCGTGACGATCTGGATCAGTTCGTCGGAGCCGTTGCCGAGCAGGACGTCGTAGCCGGCCGGGATGCCGAGCTTGCTGCATACTTTGTCCTTGAGCGTCGCGTAGGACCCGCGCGGGTAGCGGTTCAGTACCGCGTCGGCGAGCCGTTGTCCCAGCTCCTCGCGCAGTGCGCGCGGCAGCTCGTACGGGTTTTCCATCGCATCGAGCTTGATGAAGCCGTCGGCATCCGGCACCGCGTAGGCGCTGTCGGCACGGATGTCTTCGCGGATGACGTTGGCGATCAGGTTGTCGATGAAGCTCATGCTTTCTCCTCGGTGGCGCGGGTGGAACGGGTAGCGCTGGCGGCGCGGATGGCCGCTTTCGCCTCGCGCGCGATGCTCTTGCGTTGTTTGATGGTCAGGGCGGGCTGCGGCGCGGCCAGGCGCTCCTCGATGATGGCGCAGTATTCCGGATTCAGCTCGAAACCGGCGTACTGGCGGCCTGTGTTGCGCGCGGCAATCGCGGTGGTGCCGCTGCCCATGAAAGGGTCGAGCACGATGCCGCCCGCCGGGCAGGACGCCTTGACCATACGCTCGATGATCTCGAGCGGCTTCTGGGTCGGGTGGTCGGCGCGCTCCGGGTGCTCGCGGTGCAGGCGCGACACGCTCCACACATCCTTCGGGTTGTAGCCGACCTCGAGCCATTTGGCGCCCACGAAAATCGAGCGCGAACGCGCCTTTTTCGTCGCTTCGTCGTAGGGGATGCGCACCGCGTCGAGGTCGAAATAATAGTCTTTGCGGTTGACGAAAAAACCGATGGTGTCGTGCACCGACGAGAAGCTGCGCACGCTGCCGCCCATGGACGGTACGCGCCGGTCCCAGATGATCTCGTTCATCATCGTCATGCGCTTTTTCAGCATCACGAAGATCTCGGGCGCGAAGCGCCAGGTGAGGAAGATGTACAGGCTGCCGTTGGGTTTGAGCTTGGGCAGCGCGGCATCGATCCACTCCTCGGTCCAGGCGAGGTAGGCTTCGACGCTCTGCTGGTCGGAGCCGTTGCCGTAGTCCTTGCCGAGGTTGTACGGCGGGTCGGTCAGGATCAGGTCAACCGCGCCATCCGGAATGCGTGCGAGGCCCGCCAGGGCGTCCTCGCAAAAGACCTGGTTGACCCAGTCCGTCATGACCGGCTGCTGGGCACGGGGTTCAGTCGCAATTCGGCGCTGCGCGCGTGCGCCTGCAAGCCTTCGCCGTAGGCGAGTTCCGCCGCCACCTTGCCCAGGGTCTGGGCGCCGGCTTCGCTGACCTCGATAATCGAGGAGCGTTTCTGGAAGTCGTACACGCCCAGCGGCGACGAGAAGCGCGCCGTGCGCGAGGTCGGCAGCACGTGGTTCGGGCCGCAGCAATAATCGCCCAGCGACTCGGACGAGAAGCGCCCGAGGAACATGGCGCCGGCGTGGCGGATCTGCTCGGCCCACTGCTGCGGATGCTCCGCCGAGATCTCTAAGTGCTCGGCGGCGATGTCGTTGGCGATTGCGCAGGCTTCCGCCATGTCGCGCACTTTCACCAGGGCCCCGCGGTCGCCCAGCGAGGTCGTGATGGTGGCCGCGCGCGGCATGGTCGGCAGCAGCTTGTGGATGCTCGCTTCCACGCGGGCGATGTAGCCGGCGTCGGGGCACAGCAGGATCGCCTGCGCCAGCTCGTCGTGCTCGGCCTGGGAGAACAGGTCCATCGCCACCCAGTCCGGGTCGGTCGTGCCGTCGCACAGCACCAGAATTTCCGAGGGTCCGGCGATCATGTCGATGCCGACCGTGCCGAACACGCGGCGCTTGGCGGCGGCCACATAGGCGTTGCCGGGGCCGACGATTTTATCGACGGCGGGGATGGTCTCGGTGCCGTAGGCCAGCGCCGCGACGGCTTGCGCGCCGCCGATGGTGATCACGCGCGTCACGCCGGCAATCGCGGCGGCCGCCAGCACCATCTGGTTTTTCACGCCGTCCGGGGTCGGCACCACCATGACGATATCCTTGACGCCTGCCACCTGCGCGGGAATCGCGTTCATCAGCACCGACGACGGGTAAGCCGCCTTGCCGCCCGGGACGTAGATGCCGACCCGGTCGAGCGGCGTGACGCGCTGGCCGAGCACGGTGCCGTCAGGCTCGGTATAGGTAAACCCTTTCAACTCCTGCTTCTGGCGCTCGTGGAACACGCGGATGCGTTCGGCGGCGGTCTGCAGCGCGCTGCGCTGGGCGTCCGGCAGCGCGGCCAGGGCGGCGTGCAGCTCGTCCTGCGACAGGTCGAAGGCGGCCATGCCGGCGGCGTTCACGCGGTCGAAGCGGTTGGTGTACTCCAGCACCGCGGCGTTCCCGCGCGCCTTGACATCGGCGAGGATCTTCGCCACGGCGGACTCGATCGCATCGTCGGTTGCGGCCTCGAAGGCCAGCAGCGCATGCAGCTGCGCGTGGAAGCCGTCATGGGTGGAGTCGAGTTTGCGGATCTGTACAGCCATGGGGTTCAGCCTTGGGTTGTCGACGCTTTTTCGAACGCCGCGATAATCGGTTGCAAGCGCGCGCGCTTGAGTTTCAGTGCGGCCTGGTTGACGACCAGGCGCGAGGAGATGTCCATGATCTTCTCGACTTCGACCAGGTTGTTGGCGCGCAGCGTGTTGCCGGTCGAGACCACGTCGACGATGGCGTCCGACAATCCCACCAGGGGCGCCAGTTCCATCGAGCCGTACAGTTTGATGAGGTCGACGTGCACGCCCTTGCTGGCGAAGTGCTGGCGCGCGGTGTTGACGAACTTGGTCGCCACGCGCAGGCGCGCGCCCTGGCGCACGGCGGTCGCGTAATCGAAGCCGGCATTGACCGCCACCGACATGCGGCAGCTGGCGATGTTCAGGTCGACCGGCTGGTACATGCCCTCGCCGCCATGCTCGAGCAGCACGTCCTTGCCGGCCACGCCGAAGTCGGCCGCGCCATACTGCACATAGGTCGGCACGTCGGTGGCGCGCACGATCAGCACGCGCACGCTCGGGTCGTTGGTCGGCAGGATGAGTTTGCGCGAGGTGTCCGGGTTTTCCAGCACCGTGATGCCGGCCGCTTCCAGCAGGGGCAGCGTGTCCTCGAAGATGCGGCCCTTCGACAGCGCGAGGATCAGGCCGTCGTCGGGCGATTGTGTTGCGATAGTTGTCGTCATTATTTGATGCGCACGATGTCGGCGCCAACCTTCGACAATTTGACTTCCATGCGGTCGTAGCCGCGGTCGAGGTGGTAGATGCGGTCGATCAGGGTCGTGCCTTCGGCGGCCATGCCGGCGATCACCAACGAGGCCGAGGCGCGCAGGTCGGTGGCCATCACGGGCGCGCCCACCAGGCGCTCGACGCCCTTGATGAAAGCGGTATTACCTTCGGTGCCGATCTGGGCGCCCAGGCGGTTCATCTCCTGCACGTGCATGAAGCGGTTCTCGAAGATGGTTTCGGTCACGCGGCTCGGGCCGGCGGCGATGGTGTTCACCGCCATGAACTGGGCCTGCATGTCGGTCGGGAAGCCCGGGTATTCGGTGGTGCGGAAGGACACAGGCTGCGGGCGCGCGTCCATGCGGGCGCGAATCGTGTTCGTGCCGATGTCCATCTGCAGGCCGACTTCGCGCAGCTTATCCAGTGCGACGTCGAAGATGTCGGTGCGGGTGTTGGTCAACAAAATGTCGCCGCCGGTGGCCGCGACCGCGCACAGGAAGGTCGCCGCTTCGATGCGGTCGGAAATGACGGCGTGGCTGGCGCCATGCAGTTCGGCGACGCCCTGGATCACCAGGCGGTCGGTGCCGATGCCCTCGATCTTCGCGCCCATGGCCACCAGCAGGTTGGCGAGGTCGGTCACTTCCGGCTCGCGCGCCGCGTTTTCCAGCACCGTCTCTCCTTCGGCCAGGGTGGCGGCCATCAGGAGGTTCTCGGTGCCGGTGACCGTGATCATGTCGGTCAGGATGCGCGCACCTTTTAATTTCTTCGCCTTGGCATGGATGTAGCCGCCTTCGATCGTGATCTCGGCTCCCATCTGGCGCAGGCCCTTGATGTGCTGGTCGACCGGGCGCGAACCGATCGCGCAGCCGCCCGGCAGCGACACCTTGGCTTCGCCGAAGCGCGCCAGCAGCGGGCCGAGCACGAGGATCGACGCGCGCATGGTTTTCACCAGTTCATACGGCGCTTCCAGGCTCGTGATGTTGGCGCCGTTCAGGGTGACGTTCTCGTCGTCCTGGGTCACCTTCAGGCCGGTCTGCTCGAGCAGCTTCAGGATGGTCTTGACGTCGTGCAGGCGCGGCACGTTCGACAGGGCGACGTCGCCGCCCGTGAGCAGGCCCGCGCACAGGATGGGCAGCGCCGCGTTCTTGGCGCCCGAGACCGCGATTTCTCCGTTCAGGCGCTTGCCGCCGACAATTTGCAGTTTATCCATGCTCAGCCTCCGTATTCTTCCGGCGTCAGGGTTTTCATCGACAGCGCGTGGATCTCTTCGCGCATGCGGTCGCCGAGCGCCGCATAGACCAGCTGGTGGCGCTGGATCGGGCGCTTGCCGGCAAAGGCGGGCGAGACGATCAGGGCCGAGAAATGGCGTCCGTCGCCTTCGACTTGCAGGTGCGTGCATTGCAGGCCGTTGGCGATGTAGCTGTGGATCAGTTCTGGAGTGGTCGACACGATAAGTCCTAAGTCTATAGTTTCAATGCGGCTCAGTGAAGTACTGGGTACGCCCTCAGTGGCGTAACTTGTAGCCGCCGCGCAGCAGGTTGATCGCCACTGCCGCGAGCACCGCGAAGAACGCGGAGACGATGGCAAGGCTGGTCCACGGCGAGATGTCGGACTGGCCGAAGAATCCGTGGCGGAACCCGTCAATCATATAAAAGAACGGGTTGAAATGCGAGACTGCCTGCCAGAAAGCCGGCAGCGAGTGGATCGAATAGAACACACCGGCGAGGAAGGTCGCCGGCATGATCAGGAAGTTCTGGAAGGCGGCCAGCTGGTCGAACTTGTCGGCCCAGATGCCGGCAATCACGCCCAGGGTGCCGAGGATGGCCGCGCCCAGCACGGCGAACACGACGATCCACAGCGGCGCCGCGAACGACAGGTGCGCGAACCAGGCGGTAATGGCGAACACGCCGGCGCCCACGACCAGGCCGCGCACGACCGACGCCGACACATAGGCGAGCAAGATTTCCCAGTGCGACAGCGGCGGCAGCAGGATGAAGACCAGGTTGCCGGTAATTTTCGACTGGATCAGCGAGGACGAGGAATTGGCGAAGGCGTTCTGCAGCACGCTCATCATGACCAGGCCGGGCACCAGGAAGGCGGTGTAACTCACGCCTGGATAGACTTCGACCCGGCCTTCGAGCACGTGGCCGAAGATCAGCAGGTAGAGCATCGCGGTCAGGATGGGCGCGGCGATCGTCTGCGTCGCCACCTTCCAGAAGCGCAGCATCTCTTTGTAGAACAGGGTGCGGAAACCAACGGAGACGAAATTCACAGGGCGCCCTTTTCCATAATTTGCAGGAAGATGTCTTCCAGGTCGGCCTGCTGCAGCTGCATCTCGTCGATGACGGCGCCGGATTCGCGCAGGCGCGCCAGGATGGGTTCGACTTCCGAATAATCGTTGACGCGCAGGCTGTACTTGGTGCCACTGAGATTGCCATTCTGGTGTTCGTCGTGCGAGACCAGGTGACGCAGCTCAGCCGGCAAGTCGCCGCTTTTCAGGTGCACGATCAGCTGCGAGCCAGACACGCGGCGCAGCAGCGCGCTCATCGTGTCGAGTGCGACGACTTGTCCGGATTTGAGCATCGCCACGCGCTGGCACATGGCCTGCGCTTCTTCGAGGTAGTGGGTGGTCAGCACGACCGTGTGCCCGCCTTCGCGGTTCAGGCGCGAGATGAATTTCCACAGGGTCTGGCGCAGTTCGACGTCGACGCCGGCGGTCGGCTCGTCGAGCACGATGACGGGCGGTTTATGGACCAGCGCCTGGGCCACCAGCACGCGCCGCTTCATGCCGCCCGAGAGCGCGCGCATGTTGACGTCGGCCTTGCTGGTCAAATCGAGGTTTTCCATGACCTCGTCGATCCACTTGTCGTTGTTCTTGATGCCGAAGTAACCCGACTGCAGGCGCAGGGTTTCGCGCACCGTGAAGAAGGGGTCGAACACCAGTTCCTGCGGCACCACGCCGAGTTTCTTGCGCGCTTCGCGGAAATCGGTGACGACGTCGTGGCCGTGGATGGCAACGCTGCCGACATCCGGGCGAATCAGGCCGGCGATGGTGGAAATCAGGGTGGTCTTGCCGGCGCCGTTCGGCCCGAGCAGGCCGAAGAATTCGCCCTGTTCGATCTTCAGGGAAACGCCTTTCAGGGCCTTGAAGGCCTTGTAGCTTTTCTCGACGCTGTTAATCTGGATCGCTGTCATTATTCTTGGAGTGGCCGCGGTGCGGGCGCACGAAGGCCGGGCGGGGAAACGACCCATTATAGGGGAAATCGGGAATGCAAGAGGCTGGCGGGTTGCCGGGGTGGTAGGGTGGGCACCCCGTGCCCACGCGGAACCGGGCGTCATCGGCGACCGTGGTGGGAAATGCGATGCTTGCGTACCGATCACGTTCCGGATGCAACCCGATACGGTATCGATGTGAAATGCGTTATTGGGACGCGCGGTTGACACGCCGCGGATGACGCAAGCTTACGCGTGGGCACGGGGTGCCCACCCTACGTCAACCCCGCGCCAGCACGCCGTCCAGACCGTACAGCTGCGTCAGCGCATCGATGTTCGCCGGCACATTGATGAAGGTAAGCTTCTGCCCCGCATCGCGGGCGCGGCGTTGCCAGGCCAGCAGCAGGGCCACGCCCGAGGAATCGGCGGCGCGCACGCCGCCGAGGTCGAACACGGTCTCGCCGGCACGAATCGCCAGGCAGCCCTGCTCCAGCGCCGCCTGGGCGGTGTCGAAGGTCAGGGCGTCGAGCGACAACATCGGATTCGCTTCGGCCATTTACTTCGGCGCCTTCAGCGGCTTGCTCGCCAGCTGCTTGTTGCGCTCGGCCAGTTTGTTGATCAGCCCGTCGATGCCCGACTTGTTGATCTCGGCGGCGAAGGTGCCCTTGTAGGTCTCGACCAGCCAGGCGCCCAGCACGTTGATGTCGTAGATCTTCCAGCCTTGCGTGCCCTTGGCCAGGCGGTAGTTCAGGGTGATCGGCTCGCCCCTGGCGACGTTCACCTGCGAACGCACTTCGACGTCGGTGGCGCCGGCTTCCGCGCGCATCGGCTTGAACTCGACGGTTTCGTTCTTGATCTGCGACAGCGCGCCCGAGTAGGTGTACACCAGCAGCGTGCGGAATTCTTCCGACAGGCGCTTCTGCTGTTCCGGAGTGGCCTGGCGCCAGAAGCGGCCGGCGGCCTGCGCCGTCATTTTCTCGGCATCCACGTGCGGCAGGATCTTGGTGTTGACCAGTTCCATGATGCGCGAACGGTTGCCGGCCTGGATGTCCTTGTCGGCCTTGACGGTCTCGATGACGTCGGCGCTGATGCGCTTGACGAGCGCGTCCGGGGTTTCATTTTGCGCGCGGGCCGGGGCGACGATGACGGTGGTGGCGAGTGCAACAGTGGCTGCGGTGGCGATCAGTTGGGCGATTGGTTTCATAAGCTCTCTTTTCTAGTTGTTTGCGGAAAAGTGGAAGTATGCGCCGCGTCCAGCGGCGTGTAATCCAACTTCATACATGCATACAATTGTTACGTTGCGTCTTACTTCCGCTGCGTCTCGGCCGGCGCCGCAGGTTCCGGCACCACTTGCGTGTTCGAGGCCGGCTGCTGCGCTGCGTCCTCTTTCGACGCCTCGTCCTGCGTCGGCGCCTCGTCGGCAGGGCCACTTTCGCCGTCGTACACGCGGCTCTGGCGGCGCTGCAGGTAGCCGTCGCGGATGAACTCGTAACGGTCGAGGGCGGCTTCTTCGAACAGGTTCGAGGCCTCGAGGATGGAGGCACGCTGGTCGATGGCGCGCACGCCGATGCCGATGTTGCGCACGTTGACCGGGGTCTTGTACGACCATGGATCGGCCGCGAAGTCGGCCGGCAAGGCAGCGGTGTCACGGACGGTAGATGGGCCCAACAGTGGCAACATCAAGTAAGGACCGGAAGGAACGCCCCACACCCCCAGCGTCTGGCCGAAATCCTCGTTGTGTTTTTGCAGCCCGGCTTCCGACGCGATGTCGAGCAGGCCGGCAATGCCGAAGGTCGAGTTCAGGGCGAAACGGGTGAGGTCGGTCATGCCGTCCTCGCCCTTGCCTTGCAGCAGGTTGTTAACCGAGCTCCAGGCGTCCGACAAGTTGCCGAAGAAATTGTTCACGCCAGTCTGGGCGAAACCAGGGAGCACCTTCTTGTAGGCGGTCGCGGCCGGCTTGAGGGCCACGCGGTCGACCGTGTCGTTGAAGGCGAAGGTGGCGCGGTTGAACTTTTCGAACGGGTCTTGCGGATTGCTCGGGGTGGCGCAGCCGGCCAGCGCGGCGCTGGCGGCCAGCGCCAGCACCAGGCCGGTACGGCGGGTTACAGCATTCGTCTTCTTGCTCTTCATTCGCTGCCTTCCTTTCCTTCGGCCGCCTTGCTGTAGATGAACTGGTTGATCAGGTCTTCCAGCACGGTGGCCGATTGGGTACGATTGATTCGATCGCCGTCGACGAGGTTGGTCGTCTCGCCGCCCGGCTCGATGCCGATGTATTGCTCGCCCAGCAGTCCTGCGGTCAGGATCTTGAGCGACGAATCTTTCGGGAACTTGTAGCTTGGGTCCAGGTCAAGGCGCACCAGCGCCTGATAGGTCTTGTCGTCGAAGCTAATGTCGCCTACCCGGCCGACCACGACACCGGCGCTCTTGACTGGCGCCTGCGGCTTCAATCCACCAATGTTGTCGAATTTTCCGGTCACGGCATAGGTCTCGGCGAACGAGAGCGAGCTCATGTTTCCTGCCTGCAGTGCGAGGAACAGAACGGCGGCAGCGCCCAGCAGGACGAACAATCCAACCCAGACATCGATGATTTTACGGTGCATAGTAATTCCTAGTATTCAGGCCGTCTGTGCGCGGCCAAACCAAACAGTTATTGTCGTATTTACTGCGTGAACATTAATGCGGTCATGACGAAGTCAAGGCCCAGCACCAGCAGCGAAGCGATGACGACGGTACGCGTGGTCGCGCGGGCGACGTCGGCCGGGGTCGGCTTGACGTGGTAGCCCTGGAACACGGCGGTGAAGGTCACGGCAATGCCGAACACGAAACTTTTGATGATGCTGCTGACCACGTCGCGGCGCACGTCGACGCCGGCCTGCATCTGCGACCAGAAGGCGCCTTCGTCGAGGCTGAGCATCTTGACGGCGACCAGGTAGCTGCCCATGATGCCGACGGCCGAGAACACGGCGGCCAGCACCGGCATGGCGATGACGCCGCCCCAGAAACGGGGTGCCAGCACGCGCTGCACCGGATTGACGGCCATCATTTCCATGGCCGACAGCTGCTCGCCGGCTTTCATCAGGCCGATTTCGGCCGTCAGCGAAGTGCCCGCGCGGCCCGCGAACAGAAGCGCGGTCACGACCGGGCCGAGTTCGCGGATCAGCGACAGGGCGGTCAGGGAACCGAGCTTTTCCTCGGCGCCGAACTGGATCAGGTTGACGTAGAACTGCAGGCCCAGCACGAGGCCGACAAACATGCCGGACACGATCGTGATCACCAGCGAATAATTGCCGATGAAGTGGATCTGCTCGGAAATAAGGCTGGGACGGCGGAAGGCGCCCGGCGAGAAACGCAGCAGGTTGAAAAACGCCCGCGTGGCAAAGCCCAGGCTTTCGATCGACTCGCGCACGGTGGCGCCGGCACTTTCAAGGAAACGCAGGATCATCGCTGCGCTCCCAGGCCGAGGTCGTCCGCCAGCGAGGTGCCCGGATAATGGAAGGGCACCGGGCCGTCCGGCTCGGCATTCACGAACTGTTTCACGTACGGATCGGTCGACACGCGCAGCTCGGCCGGCGTGCCTTCGGCGACGATCTTGCCGGCCGACATGAAGTAGACGTAATCGGCGATGGCGAAGGTTTCGTTGACGTCGTGCGAGACGAGGATGGACGTGGAGCCCAGCGCATCGTTCAGGTTGCGGATCAGGCTGGCGGTCAGGCCCATCGAGATCGGGTCGAGGCCGGCGAAGGGCTCGTCGTACATGATGAGTTCGGGATCGAGCGCGATCGCGCGCGCCACGGCGACGCGGCGCGCCATGCCGCCGGAAATTTCGCCCGGCTTCAGCTTGGAGGCATTGCGCAGGCCGACGGCGTTCAGCTTCATCAGGACCAGGTCGCGGATCAGCTCTTCCGACAGGTCGGTATGCTCGCGCAGCGGGAAGGCGACGTTGTCAAAAATGCTGAGGTCGGTGAACAGGGCGCCGAACTGGAACAGCATGCCCATGCGCCGGCGCAGGCGGTACAGGCCTTCGGTATTGAGCTTGTGTACGGTCTCGCCGCCGACCCGCACTTCGCCGCGCTGGGGACGGATTTGTCCGCCGATCAGG
The DNA here is from genome assembly GCF_053668055.1 of Massilia sp. SYSU DXS3249. Lineage (NCBI taxonomy): Bacteria > Pseudomonadati > Pseudomonadota > Betaproteobacteria > Burkholderiales > Oxalobacteraceae > Massilia > Massilia sp. SYSU DXS3249. The sequence goes on from NZ_JBSIPX010000003.1 coordinate 28,770, forward strand.
CGCAGCACCGTGGTCTTGCCGCAGCCGGAACCACCCATGACGGCAATGAGCTTGCCGCGCGGGAAATCCATGCGCAGGTTCGACAGGATCTTGCGATCGCCGTAGGCGAACTCGAGATCACGTATTTCTACAAGGTTAGGCACAGGGGGTAGTCGGTTTTGGGGAATCCCGTATTGTAGTGCAGAAACCACAATGCCTGCTTGGCACCCCTCAGTTTTTCGCCGTGTGCCGATGTGTAACTACAACACTAATAACCGAAAAGTCAGATATTTTTGCGCGCAAGTCCATGATTTCTATAAGGAAATTCCATGAGACATACATACATTGGTGTTTCTAAAGCAGTTTTGCCTTAAACCAACACATTTGAGGTGCATATGCAGATTGTGAACCGGGCTGCGCAAAACGCCGGTTTTGCTGCACTGCGGAAGAGGAATATGGGGGGTTTTGCAGGGGTGATTGAGGCCAGTGGCCTCGATCACGGGTTTACCGGACTCTTGAGTCCACGCGGTCATACCGTCGCGTTTCCACGGCGTTATTGGAGGCTCGACTATTTAACGCCGTACAGCGTGGGGTCATTGAAGCTGGGGGCTTCAATGACGTGCCCACCCTACAAAGACAATTAACGCGGCAGTACGGACGAGCCCATCAGGAACTCATCAACCGCGCGTGCACACTGCCGCCCTTCGCGGATCGCCCACACCACCAGCGACTGGCCGCGGCGCATGTCGCCGGCAACGAACACTTTCGGTGCCGAGGTCTGGTAGGCATTCTCTCCGTCGACCGTTGCCCGCGCATTGCCGCGCGCATCCTTCTGCACGCCGAAGGCGTCGAGCACCTGCTGCACAGGCGAAACAAAACCCATGGCGAGGAAGACCAGGTCGGCCTGCATCTCGAATTCGCTGCCGGGGATTTCGGTCATCTTGCCGTCTTTCCACTCGACGTGGCAGGCGATGAGCTTGTCGACCTTGCCGTTCTTGCCTTCGAAACGTTTGGTGGCGACGGCGAAATCGCGTTCGCAGCCTTCCTCGTGCGAGGACGAGGTGCGCAGCTTGGTCGGCCAGTAAGGCCAGACGAGCGGCTTGTTCTCCTGCTCGGGCGGCATCGGCATCAGCTCGAACTGGGTGACCGAGACGGCGCCGTGACGGTTCGAGGTGCCGACGCAGTCGGAACCGGTATCGCCGCCGCCGATCACGACCACGTGCTTGCCGGTCGCCTTGATCTGGTCTTTCACTTTATCGCCGGCATTCGCCCGGTTTTGCTGCGGCAGGAAATCCATCGCGAAGTGCACGCCCTTCAGTTCGCGGCCTGGCACAGGCAAATCGCGCGGCTGCTCGGCGCCGCCGGCCATGACGATGGCGTCGAACTCGGCGTGCAGGTCTTCGGGGAAGATCGTGTCGCGCGCCATGTTGCTGACGGTGGCAGGGAAATCCTTGCCGATCAGGACGCTGGTGCGGAAAGTCACGCCCTCGGCCTGCATCTGCTCGACGCGGCGGTCGATGAGACCCTTTTCCATTTTGAAGTCGGGGATGCCGTAGCGCAGCAGGCCGCCGATGCGGTCGCTCTTTTCGAACACCGTCACGTCGTGGCCGGCACGCGCCAGCTGCTGGGCGGCGGCCAGGCCGGCCGGGCCGGAACCGATCACGGCCACCTTTTTACCGGTTTTCACGAGGGGCGGCTGCGGCACGACATGGCCGCGTTCCCAGGCGGCGTCGGCGATCTTGCGCTCGATCGACTTGATGCCGACCGGTTCGTCGTTGATGCCGAGCGTGCAGGCCGCTTCGCAGGGTGCCGGGCAGACGCGGCCGGTCACTTCCGGGAAGTTATTGGTCGAGTGCAGGTTGTCGCTGGCCGCCTTGTAATTGTTGTGATAGACCAGGTCGTTCCAGTCGGGGATCATGTTGTTGACCGGGCAGCCCGTGTTGCAGAAGGGGATGCCGCAGTCCATGCAGCGCGCGCCCTGGACCTTGGCCTGGCCGTCGGTCAGGGTGAGGACGAATTCCTTGTAGTTCTTGACGCGTGCGGCGGGGTCGAGGTGATCTTCTTCCTGCCGTTCGAATTCCATGAAGCCGGTGATTTTGCCCACGTTGTTATCCTTTGCTTTGCCGGTGTCGGGCACCGTCTATTCTTTATGCAGCACGGCTGCGCTGATGCGGGTTGAACGCGTGGAGTAATTCAGGCCGGGGGCCTGAATTACGAGCCGTCCACCCTACGGTATGTTGTTCGAGCCTTAAGCAGCCAGTTCGATCTTGTCGTTCGCTTCTTCCATGCTGCTGTTGTGCATTTCTTCCAGGGCGCGCTTGTAGTCGGTCGGGAAGACTTTGACAAACTTGCCGCGGCTGTTGGCCCAGTCGTCGAGCAGCTGGCGGGCACGGGTGCTGCCGGTGTGCTTGAAGTGGCGCTCGATCAGGCGGCGCAGGATGACTTCGTCCGACTCGCGCTCGCCGTCGCGTGCCTGGCTGTGCCAGCCGGAGACGTCGCCCTGTTCTTTCGTCGCCACGACGCGCTCGAGGTTGACCATGGTCGTGTTGCAGCGGCCCTCGAATTCGTCCTTCGGATCGTAGACATAGGCCACGCCGCCCGACATGCCGGCCGCGAAGTTGCGCCCGGTTTCGCCGAGCACGACGACGGTGCCGCCGGTCATGTATTCGCAGCCATGGTCGCCGCAGCCTTCGACCACGGCGATGGCGCCCGAGTTACGCACCGCGAAGCGCTCGCCGGCCACGCCATTGAAATAGGCTTCGCCGGAAATCGCGCCGTACAGCACGGTGTTGCCGACGATGATGTTGTCCACCGCCCAGCCGCGGAACTCCGTGTTCGGGCGCACGATCACGCGCCCGCCCGACAGGCCCTTGCCGACGTAGTCGTTGCCCTCGCCCACCAGGTCGATCGTGATGCCGGCCGCCAGGAAGGCCGCCGCCGACTGCCCGGCCGTGCCGTGCAGCTGGATGTGGATGGTGTCGTCCGGCAGCCCGGCATGACCATAGCGCTTGGCGACTTCGCCCGACAGCATGGTGCCCACCGTGCGGTTGACGTTTTTCACCGGCGAGATGAAGGACACGCGCTCGCCCTTCTCCAGTGCCGCCCGCGCCTGCGTGATCAGCTTGTGGTCGAGCGCGCGGTCCAGGCCGTGGTCCTGCTCGCCCGTGTGGAACAGGTTGCGCGGCTCGTCGCTGTGCGGCTGATAGAAGATGTTGGCGAAATCGAGGCCCTGCGCCTTCCAGTGCGTGATCGCCTTCGATTTATCGAGCAGGTCGGCGCGGCCGATCAGTTCGTCGTAAGTGCGGATGCCCAGCTGCGCCATCAGCTGGCGCGCCTCTTCGGCCACGAAGAAGAAGTAATTGACCACGTGTTCCGGCTTGCCCTGGAACTTGGCGCGCAGCACCGGATCCTGCGTGGCCACGCCCACCGGGCAGGTGTTCAGGTGGCATTTTCTCATCATGATGCAGCCTTCGACCACCAGCGGGGCGGTGGCAAAACCGATCTCGTCGGCGCCGAGCAGGGCGGCAATCACGACGTCGCGGCCGGTCTTCATCTGGCCGTCGGCCTGCACGCGGATGCGGCTGCGCAGGCCGTTCAGCACCAGAGTCTGCTGGGTTTCAGCCAGGCCCAGTTCCCACGGCGTACCGGCGTGCTTGACCGAGGACAGCGGCGAGGCGCCCGTGCCGCCATCGTGGCCGGCGACGACCACGTGGTCGGCCTTTGCCTTCGACACGCCGGCGGCAACCGTGCCAATGCCCACTTCCGACACCAGTTTCACGGAAATCGAGGCGGCCGGATTCGCGTTTTTCAGGTCGTGGATCAGCTGCGCCAGGTCTTCGATCGAATAGATGTCGTGGTGCGGCGGCGGAGAAATCAGGCCCACGCCCGGCACCGAGAAGCGCAGGGAGGCAATGTATTCCGACACCTTGTGGCCAGGCAGCTGACCGCCTTCTCCCGGTTTCGCGCCCTGCGCCATCTTGATCTGGATCTGGTCGGCGGAACTCAGGTACTCGGCGGTGACCCCGAAACGGCCCGAGGCTACCTGCTTGATCTTCGACCGCAGCGAATCGCCCTCGAGCAGCGGGATGTCGACCGCCACGCGGTCGCTGCCGATCACGGACGCGAGCGTCTCGCCCTGGCTGATCTTGATGCCCTTGAATTCGTTCAGGTAACGGCGCGGGTCTTCGCCGCCCTCGCCCGTGTTGCTCTTGCCGCCGATGCGGTTCATGGCAATCGCCAGCGTGGCGTGCGCTTCGGTCGAGATCGAACCGAGCGACATGGCGCCGGTGGCGAAACGTTTCACGATTTCTTTCGCCGGCTCGACTTCGCCCAGCGGAATCGCACGGCTTGGATCGATCTTGAACTCGAACAGGCCGCGTAGCGTCAGGTGGCGGCGGTTCTGGTCGTTGATGATCTGCGCGTACTCTTTATAGGTGTTGAAATTGTTGGCGCGGGTCGAGTGCTGCAGCTTGGCGATCGCGTCCGGCGTCCACATGTGGTCTTCGCCGCGCACGCGGAAGGCGTATTCGCCGCCCGTGTCGAGCGCGTTCGCCAACAGCGGGTCGTTGCCGAAGGCCAGGTTGTGCAGGCGCAGCGCTTCTTCGGCCACCTCGAACAGGCCGATGCCTTCCACCGTCGACGAGGTGCCGCGGAAGTACTTGTCGACCAGCGACTTGTTCAGGCCGACCGCCTCGAAGATCTGGGCGCCGCAGTAGGACATGTAGGTCGAGATGCCCATCTTCGACATCACCTTCATGAGGCCCTTGCCGACTGCCTTCGTATAGTTGTAGGCGGCGACGCTCGGGTCCATCTCGTGCGGCAGATGCTGGGCCAGGTCGGCCAGGGTTTCCAGCGCAAGATACGGGTGCACGGCTTCCGCGCCGTAGCCGGCCAGCAGAGCGAAGTGGTGGGTTTCGCGGGCCGAGCCGGTTTCCACCACCAGGCCGGTCGAGGCGCGCAGGCCGCGGCCCACCAGGTGCTGGTGGATAGTGGACGTGGCCAGCAGGGCGGGAATCGCGACCTGCTCGCTCGAAACGTTGCGGTCCGAGACGATCAGGATGTTGTGGCCGGATTTGACGGCGTCGACCGCTTCCGCGCACAACGAGGCGAGCGAGGCTTCGATGCCGGCCTTGCCCCAGGCGACCGGGTAGCAGATGTTCAGTTCATACGATTTGAACTTGCCGCCGGTATGCAGGCTGATGGAACGCAGGCGCGCCATGTCGTCGAAGCCGAGCACCGGCTGCGACACTTCCAGGCGCATCGGCGGATTGACGTTGTTGGTGTCGAGCAGGTTCGGCTTCGGCCCGATGAAGGAGACCAGCGACATCACCATGCTCTCGCGGATCGGGTCGATCGGCGGGTTGGTCACCTGCGCAAACAATTGTTTGAAGTAGTTATACAAAGGTTTGAGCTTGTTCGACATCACCGCCAGCGGCGAGTCGTTGCCCATCGAACCGGTCGCTTCCTCGGCCAGCACCGCCATCGGCGCCATCAGGAATTTCAAATCTTCCTGGGTGTAGCCGAAAGCCTGCTGGCGGTCCAGCAGCGAGGTCGCCGCCTTTTCGCCCTGGGCCGGGGTGTGGACTTGGGACGCGCTCAGCTTGATTTCGTTGAGCTTGATGCGCACCGACTTGATCCAGGCTTTATAGGGCTTGGCGTTCGAGTAGGTGTCCTTCAATTCCTTGTCGTCGATGATGCGGCCCGCTTCCAGGTCGATCAGGAACATCTTGCCCGGCTGTAATCTCCATTTCTTGACGATCCGCGATTCCGGGATCGGCAGCACGCCGGACTCGGAGGCCATGATGACCAGGTCGTCTTCGGTGACGACATAGCGCGCCGGGCGCAGGCCGTTGCGGTCCAGGGTGCCGCCGATGTGGCGGCCGTCCGTGAACGCCATCGCGGCCGGGCCGTCCCAGGGCTCCATCATCGCGGCGTGGTATTCATAGAACGCCTTGCGGTTCTCGTCCATGGCCGTGTGGTTTTCCCAGGCTTCGGGAATCATCATCATCATGGCCTGGGCGATCGGGTAGCCGGCCATCACCAGCAGTTCCAGCGCATTGTCGAAGCAGGCGGTATCGGACTGGCCCTCATAGATCAGCGGGAACAGTTTATTCAGGTCCTCGCCCAGCACGGCCGACTTCATCATGCCTTCGCGCGCGCGGGTCCAGTTGAAGTTGCCCTTGACCGTGTTGATCTCGCCGTTGTGGGCGATCAGGCGGTAGGGGTGGGACAGCGGCCATTCCGGGAAGGTGTTCGTCGAGAAACGCTGGTGCACCAGCGCCAGCGCCGAAACGCAGCGAGGATCCTGCAGGTCCTTGTAGTACACGCCGACCTGGTCCGCCAGCAGCAGGCCTTTATAGACGATGGTGCGCGCCGACATCGAGGGCACGAAGAATTCCTTGCCGTGCAAGAGTTTCAGCGCCTGGATCGCGTGGCCCGAGGATTTGCGGATCACGTAGAGTTTGCGCTCGAGGGCGTCGGTGACCATGATGTCCGGGCCGCGGCCGATGAAAATCTGGCGGATCACCGGCTCTTTTTCGCGCACCCGCGGCGACATCGGCATGGTGTCGTCGACCGGCACGTTGCGCCAGCCGAGCACGACCTGGCCTTCGATGCGCACGGCGCGCTCGATTTCCTGTTCGCAGGCGATGCGCGAGGCGTGTTCCTTCGGCAGGAACACCATGCCAACGCCGTATTCGCCGGGCGGCGGCAGCTCCACGCCTTGCTTCGCCATCTCGTCGCGGAAGTACTGGTCGGGAATCTGGATCAGGATCCCGGCACCGTCGCCCATCAGCGGGTCGGCGCCGACGGCGCCCCGGTGGTCGAGGTTTTTCAGGATCATCAGCCCCTGATCAATAATCGAATGGCTCTTGTTGCCCTTGATATGGGCGATGAAACCAACGCCACAGGCATCGTGTTCATTGGCGGGATCGTATAAACCTTGGGCAATCATGAAAGACTCTCCACAGCATTTTCAGGGGTTGAAAGCCGAGAATAGTGCAATGCAGCAGAGGCAGCAAGAAGAACAATCAGGGTCGGAGTCGAATTAATGGATGAGATGCCGCATGATTACTTAATTGGGGACATAGCGAAACTAGGGTAAAAAAGGCTGCCAGGCTCGTTGGAAATTCAATGGAAGAGCTTACCGGCAGCAGAAAATTGCGGGTGTGGGAAAGCGGCTTGTGTGGGCGCCGATGGGCAGTGCCGCTTCGGTTGGCGGAGGGTGGTAACGCGGCATTGCGCCGCGTCAGTGATTAGTTCGATACCGTCGGCGGCGTCTTGAAGGGCCGGCCGCGCTTGGCCGGCAGGATGCGGCGCTGGGTCTGGCGTTCGAGTTGCTGCTTGAAGTCCATGGAGCCGAGCGGCTGGCCGCTGCGCACCGCCGCGCCGATCTGCTCCAGCTCGTCGGCGGCAATGCCCTGCTGGACCAGCTCGGTATAGGCGGCCTCGCGCTGGAACGGGGTATTCCCCAATGCCCAGAACAGGGCGTGGTCGGTGATGGTGGCGTCCGGCTGCAGGCCCGCATGGTGGGGATAGCTCGACCAGCGGTAGGCGGCCGGCTCCTGGCTTTCTCCCTCGCGCACCGGCGCCAGCTCGATAAAACGGCTGCACATCAGGAAATGGCGGTCGGTGTCGACCACGGACGTGCGGAAGCGCCCCTCGAACAAGCCGCCCGTGCGTGCGTACTTGCCGTTATACCAGGGAACATAAAAGCGGCCGAGCTTTTGCATCATCGCCGCCAGCCCTTCTTCGGTCTCGGGCGTGGCGAGCAGGTGGATCTGGTTCGGCAGCAGCGCGTAGGCGTGGATCGCGACCCGGTAGGAACGGCTCGCTTCCCTCAGCCAGCCGAGGAAACGCTCGTAGTCTTCGGGTTCGCGGAAGATCGCCTGGCGGTCGTTGCCGCGCTGGACGATATGGTGGGGCTGTTTGGGGAGGATGAGGCGGGGTTGGCGGGACATGGGGTGCGTAAAATGGAGGCAATGTGCCTTATTTTAGCGCAGCGGCGCGACCGTGTCCCCGATTAATTGCAGAGCTGTCGAAATGGTAGTCGACTCTGTCCCGATTTTGTGTTCTGGGGTCTCGTAGGGTGGACTCTCGAGTCCACGCGGTACAACGTGTGCCGGTCGAGAAATTGCACGCTGGCCTGCATGCTCCGAAACGCGTGGACTCGGGAGTCCACCCTACGTTAGGCCAGCGTAAAGCCTGCCGACAAACTGTAGCCTTCTCCATACGCGCTGCGCAGCGGCAACTCCTGCCCCAGCGCCGCCCGAGTTTTCTTGCGCAGGCGATAGACCAGCATGTCGACCCGGCGGCTGGCGTCCGGGTCGTCGCCGCCCATGCCGGCGACGATGGTCGCGCGCGGGACCGGGCGGGTGTTGATGGTCAGCAGGTGCAGGAAATTGAATTCCTTTTCGGTCAAGTCGATGACCTTCCCCATCAGCTCGAGCTGGCGTGCGCTTACGCGCAGGGTCCACTTGACCGGCAGCGGCGCCGGCTCGGTCGGTTTCACGCGGCGGCCGAGCGCTTCGATGTGGGCCGCCAGTTCCGGGAACTTGATCGGCTTGGTCAGATAATGGTCGGCGCCGAGCTGCAGGCCGAGGATGCGGTTGTCGAACGCGACGCGCCCGGTCAGCACGAGTAAACCGATTTCCGGGTACAGCTGGCGCATGCGTGGGATGACGGTAAAACCGTCTTCGTCGGGCAAGCCCAGGTCGAGCACGACCACGGCGGCGGGCGTGCGCGTCAGCGCCGCCCACATGTCGGCGGCCGAGGTGGCCACCGTTACTTCATGATCGAGTTCGCGCAGGAACTCGGCCATGTCTCCTGCGTAATCGTCGTTGTCTTCAACAATCAGAATCTGCGTCATCGATTGGCCATGTTCTCTGTTTCAGGTTGCCTGTCGGTGGTGGCAGGAGTTCCGGCGTCCGGATGCGGGCGCGAACGCGGAAGATTATCACTGTTGCACTCTTTTGGTGCAAGGGGTTTGGGGGCGCCGGCGACCGGCAGCCAGATCCGGAATTCGGCGCCGCCGCCGGGCGGGTGGACGAGGTTGAGCACCCCGCCGTGCACCTCGACGATCGAACGCGCCATGTACAGGCCCAGGCCGCTGCCGGGCAGGCCGTCGGCATTGCTGCCCCGATAAAACTTGTCGAACACGCGATCCTGTTCAGCGGACGGCACGCCGGGACCGTGGTCGCGCACGCTCAGTTCCAGGCCGCTGGCCGCCAGACGGCCGCCGAACGCGATGGTCGTGCCGGCGCCTGAGTAGGCGATCGCGTTGTCGACCAGCACTTTGAGCGCCAGGCGCAAGCCTTCCGGATTGCAGCGCAGCGAGTCGGGCAGGTCGCGCGTGCGGACGCTGGCGACGCGGCCGGCGGCGCGCACCTGGCCGGCGGCCTCATCGAGCAACTGGCGCGGCGCAAGCGAGGTCGGCTGGCGTTCGCTGCCGATGCCCGCCATGCGCTCGGGCGACAGGTAGTCGTCGAGCATGGCGATCAGGCGGTCGGTGGCCACCGCGATCTTGCGGTAGCGCGCACGCCGGCCTTCGTCGGCCTGGCTGCTGGTCGCTTCCAGGCGCTGGATGGCGCCGTCGATGGTCGACAGGGGCGTGCGGAATTCATGGTTGAGCATGCTGGCGAAGCGTTTCTGCTCGGCTTCGCGCAGGCGCCGCGCCGACAGGTCGCGCAGGATGCCGACCAGGGCAACGGGTTCGCCGGCGGCATCGCACATCAGCGAGGAAATGATCTCGACCGGGACCGGATAAGCGTGGGCACTGTGCAGCTCGGCTTCGCGCACCAGGCGCAGCCGGCTGCGGTCGCCCGCGCGCAGACGCCGCATGCGTTCCGGCAGGCCGGCAAACAGGGTGGCGAGCGGGCCGTCGGCCCCGGGCCGGACGCCGGCTTTCACCTCGTCCGGGGTATAACCGAGGAGCTGTTCGATGGAAGGGCTCACGTAGCGCAACTCGCCACTGGCGCAATCGATGCTGAACGCAATGTCGCCGCCGATTTCGGCAATGACACGGAACTGCTCGGCCAGCTCCAGGCTGGCGCCGCCGGAACAATCCTTGGTTGCGCTGCGGTTCATCAGACCTTCCAGGTAATGTGGAAACGCGGGCCGACTGGGAAGCGGCCGCAGCCAAGGAGTATATCGCCGCGTATGCCCCTTTGCATAGGCGGCCTTGTAGCAAGGGCAATTAATTAAAGACGCAATGCATATAAATGCGTCGAATATTATTGGATCGGATGTAGAAAAGACCGAATCCTATTCAACATGCATATCTGCCCGGCCATTCAGCCTGAACCGTGTTTGTTATTGGCAAGATATTGAACAGAATTGCGCAGCGCGTGACGCGCCGTTGCAACGGGTTGCGCAAACGGAAAGGGAAACCGGCCTTGCCGGCAGGGGGGAAACAGCCAGAGATGGTATGGCCCATGCGGCTGGCGCATGGGCCGGCAGTCTTACTGCTCTTCGAGCGGCGCGAAGATGGCTTGCAAGTCTTCCTGCGTGAGCGCCATCTTTTGCGATTCGCCTTCGGCCAGGATGGAGTTCGCCAGCTCCGACTTCTTCTGCTGCAGCTGCTGGATCTTTTCTTCCAGCGTGCCCTTGGCGATCAATTTATACACGAACACCGGCTTGTCCTGCCCGATGCGCCAGGCGCGGTCGGTGGCCTGGTTTTCCGCCGCCGGGTTCCACCACGGGTCGTAGTGGATGACGGTATCGGCCGCGGTGAGGTTCAGGCCGACGCCGCCCGCTTTCAGGCTGATCAGGAAAATCGGCACCGCGCCCTGCTGGAAGGCGGCGACCTGCGCCGAGCGGTCGCGCGTTTCTCCGGTGAGGATCGCGTAGCGGATGCCGCGCGCTGCCAGTTCCTCTTCGATCAGCGCCAGCATGCTGGTGAACTGCGAGAACACGAGGATCTTGCGGCCCTCTTCCAGCAGGTCGTCGACCATTTGCATCAGGTCGGTCAGCTTGGCGGAAATCGCCGCCGTGTTCTTCTTCGACGGCATCGCTTTCACCAGCCGCGGGTCGCAGCAGACCTGGCGCAGTTTCAGCAGGGCCTCGAGGATCACGATCTGGCTGCGCGCCACGCCCTTGCGGTCGATTTCCTCGCGCACCTTCTTGTCCATCGCCAGGCGCACGGTTTCGTACAGGTCGCGCTGCGGGCCGGTCAGTTCGACGCGGCGGATCATCTCCGTCTTTTCCGGCAGTTCCTTCGCCACATTGTCCTTCGTCCGACGTAAGAGGAAGGGACGGATCCTTCGATTTAGCAACATCCTCCGCACCGGGTCGTCCTGGCGCTCGATCGGATGGCGGAACTGGGTATTGAAGGCTTTTTCCTCGCCGAGCAGGCCAGGCAACAGGAAGTGGAACTGCGACCACAACTCTCCCAGGTGGTTTTCCAGCGGCGTGCCGGTCAGGCACAGGCGGTGCTTCGCGTTCAGGGAACCCGCCGTCTGCGCCGCCTTCGAACGGGTATTCTTGATGTAATGCGATTCGTCCAGGATCACCAGGTGGTAGTGGTGCTCGCGCAGCTTTTCCTCGTCGCGCGGCAGCAGCGCATAGGTGGTCAGCACGATGTCGCTTTGCTCGATCTGGTCGAACAAGTCCATCCGTTCTTTCCCCTGCAGCAGCAGCACTTTCAGGCTCGGGGCGAAGCGCGCCGCTTCTTCCTGCCAGTTGGTCATCAGGCTGGTCGGGGCGATCACCAGCGCCGGGCTGGTTAATCTGCCCGCTTCCTTTTCGGTCAGGATGTGCGCCAGCGTCTGCACTGTTTTGCCGAGGCCCATGTCGTCGGCGAGGATGCCGGCGAGGTCGTATTCGCGCAGGAACTGCATCCACGACAGGCCGTCGAGCTGGTAGTCGCGCAGGGTCGCCTGCAGGCCGGCCGGGGCCGCCACTTTCTTGACCGAGCCGAACTGGCTCAGCTTGCGGCCGGTTTCGCGCAGCTGCTCGCCGCCGAACCAGCGCATCTCGACGCCGCGCGCCAGTTCTTCCAGGCGGCTCGCGTCCAGCGTCGACAGGCGCACGCGGTTCTTGATCTTGTCGTTGAAATACAGTTCGCCCAGCGTCGCTAGGATCGGCTTCACACGCGCCCAGGGCAGGGCTACGCGCAGGCCTTCCGGCAGGGTCGCCAGCATCTGGTCGGCTTCGCCGTGCGCGGCTAGCACGGCCGGATCGAATTCCAGCGGCGCGTTGCGGATCAATTGCACCAGCACGGGCAGCAGCGGCACGCGCTTGCGGTTGACCACGATGCCCAGCTCCAGCTCGAACCAGGCTTTGCCGGCCTCTTCGGGCTCGTCGATCTCGGCATACCAGTCTTCCACCGGCACCACGTCGTAGCGGTACTTGTTCGACTTTTGCAGGTGCCAGCCAGCATCGATCAGCGCATCGAGCTCGCCTTCGGCAAAGCGCAGCCAGGCGGCCTGGCTTTCCAGTTGCAGCGCACCCGCGACGCCGGACAGCGGCGTGGTGGCAGGCTTGCGGAAGCCCAGTTCGACCAGTTTGTCGAGGGCGGCGGCCTCGAGCGAAGCATCGCGCGCGATGATTTCGGTGACGTCGCCGATCTGGCGCACCACGCGCTGCGACGGGTCGAAGGAGACGCGCTGGCCATCGTAATCAAACGAGAGCACGGCGAAATCGTGCCAGCGCTGGCTGCCGCCATCGGCCATCGCCACGGAATCGAGCAGCAGGAAGGGCTGGGGTTTGACGTCGTCGCGCAGGCGCTGGGTCAGCGGCTGCGGCAGCGGCATCAGTTCCTGCAGGCCATGCGCCAGCAGCAGTTGCGAGACGCGTTTTTTATCATTGCCCGTCAGGACAGGGGCCTGGGCGACCAGCGCCTGCAGTTCGGCCAGCGAAATGTCGATGCCGCCGCGATTGAGTTCCAGGGGGCCGCAGGACAGGTTGTCGATGTACCAGGGCGGATCGGTCGGCAGCATGTAGTCGATCAGGTCGGCGCCGGGGTGATTCGCGCCGTTCGCCGGCTCCACCGACCAGCCGAGCTTGGCCGCCCTGCCCTCGTCGCGCCAGGCCAGGTTTGCCTGCCGGGTCGGGCCGGCCTGCAATGGATAGACCAGGCCGTTCGCCATGTCGGCCCAGGAATTGGCCCACAGCAGTTTCCCCTGGCGCAGCAGCAGGTCGAGCAGGATCGCGCCGACTTTGCCCTTCGGCTCGGTCGCGCTGGTGCTCTGCGAGGAACCGCTGCGCATGGCGATGAAGAAGCGCACCAGGTCTTCGTCCTCGCCCTCGAGGTAGGCCGGCGGCGCGGACAGCAGGGAAAACACTTCGTTGACCGGGCTGGCGGCGGCCACTTCGCCGTTCGGGCGCAGGCGTGCCTTGCACAGGCAGACGGCAACGTGACGCCCGCCGCTGGTCGGGGCCATCACATACACGAATTTGTATTGCGTCGCCTTCGGATCGGCGACTTCGACGTTCAGCTTCGGTTGCGGATGCGCAGCTGCCTCGACCCGTTGCAGCCAGGTCATCACCGGTGCGGGCAGTGCGGGCGCGCGTGCCGGCGTCGCCCGCGGTGCCGGGGCATCGCTTGCGTGTTCGCGTGGGTAATCAACTGTGTGCATTGGGTCCTTGAACCTGTATGAAAAAAAACAACAAACGACATTATCTCTCATACGGGCACTTCAGTTTTGTTCGTGATCGCACGTAGCCGAGAAATCTTTACAGTGTGAAAGATGCGACACACTCGCGTACACGCCGCCCGGCGGCTGTCAAGACTGGCGCTTCCCGCCCATTTGCGTATCATTGCCCGCCTGACTCACGAGGATTCTGCCCCATGCTGCCTTCTATCGAACAACGCCTCGCCGCGGAGCTTGCCGCCAAGCCGGCGCAAGTCGCCGCCGCCATCGCCCTGCTGGACGAAGGCGCCACCGTCCCCTTCATCGCGCGCTACCGCAAGGAAGCGACTGGAGGCCTCGACGACATCCAGCTGCGCCTGCTGGAAGAGCGCCTGCGCTACCTGCGCGAGCTGGAAGACCGGCGCGCCGCGATCATCGAATCGATCACCGAGCAGAACAAGATGACGCCGGAGCTGCTGCAGCAAATCGCGCTGGCCGAGGATAAAACCCGTCTCGAGGATTTGTACCTGCCGTATAAACAGAAGCGCCGCACCAAGGCGCAGATCGCCGTCGAAGCCGGCCTGGCGCCGCTGGCCGACCATTTGCTCGCGGACCCGTCCCGCAATCCGGAAGAGGAAGCGGCCAAGTATCTGCGCGAGGCGTTTACGAACGCCGACGGCGTGAACAACCCCGGCGTGGCCGATACGAAAGCGGCGCTGGACGGCGCGCGCCAGATCCTGATGGAGCGTTTCGCCGAAGACGCGACCCTGCTGCAGTCGCTGCGCGAATACGTGCAGGAACACGGCGTGGTCGAATCGAAGGTGGTCGAAGGCAAGCAGGACGAAGGCGAAAAGTTCGCCGACTATTTCGATTATTCCGAGCCGCTCGCCAGCGTCCCTTCGCACCGGGCGCTGGCCCTGATGCGCGGGCGGCGCGAGGGCATCCTCGACGTGGCGCTGCGCCTCGACACGGAGCTTGAAAAACCCAAATGGGACGCGCCGCATAACCCCTGCGAGTCGCGCATCGCCGCCCGCTTCGGCATCAAGGCGCTGGGCCGCCCGGCCGACAAATGGCTGCTCGACACCGCGCGCTGGACCTGGCGCGTAAAAAGCTTCATGTACATCGAGACCGAACTGATGGGCGCCCTGCGCGAGAAGGCGGAGCTCGATGCGATCCAGGTCTTCGCGCGCAATTTGAAGGCGCTGCTGCTGGCCGCACCCGCAGGCCAGCGCGCCACCATGGGCCTGGACCCTGGCCTGCGCACGGGCGTCAAAGTAGCGGTGGTCGATGCCACCGGCAAAGTCGTCGACACCGCCACCATCTACCCGCACCAGCCGAGGAACGACTGGGACGGCTCGCTGCACGTGCTGGCTCAGCTGGCGGCGAAGCACAACGTCTCCCTGATCTCGATCGGCAACGGCACCGCCTCGCGCGAGACCGACAAGCTGGCGCAAGACCTGATCAAGGCGCGCCCGGAACTGAAGCTGACGAAAATCGTCGTCTCGGAAGCCGGCGCCTCGGTGTACTCGGCCTCGGAATTCGCCTCGCGCGAACTGCCCGACCTGGACGTGTCGATCCGCGGCGCTGTCTCGATCGCGCGCCGCCTGCAGGACCCGCTGGCGGAACTGGTGAAAATCGACCCGAAATCGATCGGCGTCGGCCAGTACCAGCACGACGTGTCGCAGACCCAGCTGGCGCGCTCGCTCGATGCAGTCGTCGAGGATTGCGTGAACGCGGTCGGCGTCGATGTGAACACGGCCTCGGCGCCGCTGCTGGCGCGCGTGTCGGGCTTGTCGAGCAGCGTGGCGCAGAGCATCGTCAGCTACCGCGACATGAAGGGCGCCTTCGGTTCGCGCGCGGCCCTGAAAGCGGTACCGCGCCTGGGCGATAAAACCTTCGAACAGGCAGCGGGTTTTCTCCGCGTGATGGGCGGCGAGAATCCGCTGGATGCCTCGGCGGTGCACCCGGAATCCTATCCGGTGGTGCAAAAGATCCTGGCGGACGTCAAGCGCGACATGAAGGCGGTGGTTGGCGACAGTGCCCTGATCAAGTCGCTGAACCCGGCCAAGTACGCCGATGAGCAGTTCGGCGTGCCGACCGTGACCGACATCCTGAAAGAGCTGGAAAAGCCGGGCCGCGACCCGCGTCCGGAATTCACGACCGCGACCTTTAAAGAAGGCGTGGAAGAGATCAGCGACCTGCGTCCGGACATGATCCTGGAGGGTGTGGTCACGAACGTGGCCGCCTTCGGCGCCTTTGTCGACATCGGCGTGCACCAGGATGGGCTGGTGCACATCTCGGCTCTCTCCAATACCTTCGTCAAGGATCCGCACACGGTAGTGAAGGCCGGGCAGGTCGTCAAAGTGAAGGTGCTGGAAGTCGATCCGAAGAGGAAGCGCATCGCGCTGACGATGCGCCTGTCGGACTCTGCGCCGCAGCCGGGTTCGAAGCCCGAATCGGAGTCAATGCGGCGCGGCGACCGCAACGATGCCAAGCGCCTCGGCCAGCACCAGCGCCAGGAACGCTCGGCGCCGAAAGTGGAAGCCGGCGGCGCGATGGCGGCGGCTTTTGCCAAGCTGAAGAAGTAAGGTTTTCGTAGGGTGGGCTCTCGAGCCCACGCGGTCTCACCGCTCGATCAACAGGGCGCGAACGGGACGCCCCGAGATTCGGCGCAGGGTCGGAAGCAAGCGGTACGCAAGGGTACGACCGCGTGGGCACAAGTGCCCACCCTACGCAAAGAATTGCGCCATCTCCGGCACCCGCCGGACCATTACGCCGATGAAATACAGCGCCAGGCAGCCCAGGCCAATGTAATTCATGCGCTTGCGCGTCATCGAGGGCTGGCCGGTTTTCTTGATGTGAAGCGCGTCGCGCAGCAGCACGGCCGCGTAGATCGTCAGCGCCAGCCCCTTCAGGAAGCCTCCCGGCCCGTCGCCGTTCACACTTGCGAACATGTCGTAGACGCCGATCAGGCCGAGCACGACGGCGAGTACGAGGTTGAAACCGGCGGACGGCGCGGCTTTGGGCGGTTGTTGCATGAGAAATCCCGAATGTGAACAGAAAAGAAACGGGGCGATCATACCGCAATCGTGCCGGCCTGCCCAAGATGGCGCCGTCGCCTGCCTTACCGCAGCGGCAGGCCGGTCCGCCGCACCGCCGGGGTGGATTTCTTATAGAATGGCGCCATCTATTCACCTTATTTCTTACCGAAGGCAAATTCCATGAGCGACGTACAAACCTGGATCAAAGACACCGTGACCACTACCCCGGTCGTGCTGTTCATGAAGGGCACCGCGCAGTTTCCGCAATGCGGCTTCTCGGGCCGCGCCATCCAGATCCTGAAAGCCTGCGGCGTCGATAACATCGCCACCGTCAACGTGCTGGACGATCCGGAAGTCCGCCAGGGCATCAAGGACTTCTCGAACTGGCCGACCATCCCGCAGCTCTATGTGAACGGCGAGTTCATCGGCGGCTCCGACATCATGAACGAGATGTACGAGTCGGGCGAACTGCAGGCGATGTTCAAGAAGTAATGACTGCCATGCGCCCACGCCGGATCGTCGTCGGCATCACCGGCGCGACCGGCGCGGTCTATGGCGTGAGGCTGCTGCAGCGCCTGGGCGCCGTGCCCGACGTCGAGACCCACCTCGTGGTCTCGGACGCCGCTTCCCTCACGCTGCACCAGGAAGTCGGCATGCAGCGGCGCGACGTCGAGGCGCTGGCCCACGTCGTGCACAAGAATCGTGAAATCGGCGCCACGATCGCCAGCGGCTCGTTCCAGACCGACGGCATGGTGATCGCACCCTGCTCGATGAAGACCCTGGCCGCCGTGGCCCATGGGCTGGCGGACAACCTGGTCGCGCGCGCGGCCGACGTGGTCCTGAAGGAACGTCGGCGCTTGATTCTGATGGTGCGCGAAACGCCGCTGAACCTGGCGCACCTGCGCAATATGACGGCAGTGACGGAAATGGGCGGGATCGTGTTCCCGCCGCTGCCCAGCTTTTATCACCGTCCGGCGAGCATCGCCGAGATGGTCGACCATACGCTGGACCGCGTACTCGATCTGCTCGGCATCGAGAACGCCGCCGCGCCGCGTTGGCCCGGCATGCGCTCTGCACCGGACGCCCCTGCCACCTGAGAGAGCGCCTAATAACGCCCTCAAGGCAAGGCGCGACGCTTAGCGCTGCATGCGGTACTCGCTCTCTGCCTTCTTCAACTCCCTGGCTTCCTCCAGCATCCTGCGCTGGGCAATGCGCTTGCGCATCACTTCGGCATGTTGAGCGGCCGTCATCGGCGGCGCGGTCATCAGTTCCTTCAGCTGGGCGGTGTTCATGTAGTTGCTTTTCATTGGCGGCACAATCCTCGGCTGTGAGACGAATTGATTATGCGCCAGTGTTAGCGTTTTGTATTGCCTAATTAAGAAGAAAGTTTGTAAGCAGAAAAGCAGGGTCGAAGAAGGATTTCGCTTACTTCGTGGGGGCCTGGTGGTTAATCCGTACTAGCATGCGGATGAACTCGCGTGCCAGCTGGCGATGGTGTTCGTCGAGGCGCTGCAGGTCGGCGATCAGCTTGACGTCGGCCGACTCGAAACGCGCGCCGGCCTGTTCGCCCTGCTCGCCCGGCGCTTCCGGACCGCCGAAACGCAGCCAGTCGGCAGGCACGCCCAGCCATTGCGCGATCATGCGCAGCTTTTCCTGGGTGGGGATGGCTTCGCCGACCAGCCACTTGCGTGCCGCGTGCACGGTGATGGGGCGTCCTTCGAAGCGAATGTTAAATTCACGTGCCAGACGGGTCGGGCTATCCGGTGAGTAATGAGCGTTTTTGAGCGCTTGCTGGAGACGCTCGCTAAAGCTCTCACGTTCGTTGGTGGAGTTCATAATTGCACTATTTCACGCTCGACCATAAATGTCAGTTGTCTCGTTGCCAAGATCAACAGTGACATTTGCTCAGCCTTCACGTAACAAAGATGTGGAAATTGAAGAGATTTTTTGTGGCTGAGCGAATCATGCCACAAAATTTCCAGTAAGTACGAATGTATCGAACTTATATCCTTGCGGAAATTTGTAGTATGCGCGCGCGGTGCACGCGCATGCGGCCAAAATGCCGTGAAGTCGGAGGCCAGACCGGGCTGGGGAAGCCCGTGTGAAATCCGGCTCCGGCGGGTCAGATCAGTTGGAAACGCACGATCCCATCGCCGCCGGTTACGCGCTCCAACATACCATCATTCCAAAGTTTATGCAGGTGTGCGAGGGCCTCGCCCAGAGCGAAACTGAGCTGGTGGGCGTCGAGCTGGCGGCGGAACATGATGGGCACGATATCGACCGCGCTGCGCGGCGTGCGGCAGGCTTCCTGCACCTCGGCCAGGCGCGCCACGTGGTGCTCGCGCAGCTGGGCAATGCGGGTGTGCAGGCCGCGGAAAGGCCGGCCGTGCGAAGGCAGTACCAGGGTGTCCTCGGGCAGGCCGGCGAATTTATCCAGCGAATCGAGGTATTGCTGCAGCGGGTTGCCTTCCGGCTCGACGGCAAACACCGACACGTTGGTGGAAATGCGCGGCAGCACCATGTCGCCGGAGATCAGCACCTTGAGTTCTTCCGAGTACAGGGACGCGTGTTCGGGCGAGTGGCCGAAGCCCGTGATCACGCGCCAGCGCGCGCGGCCGATGCTGACCTCCTGCCCATCCTGCAGCCGGGTATAGGCGTCGGGCACGGCTGGGACGAGCGACGGATAGTAATTGCGGCGGCTGCGCATCTGCTCGAGCATGGCGGGGTCAAGCAGGCCATGGCGCTCGAAGTGCGGGATGGCCGAGGGGCCGTCGACGCCGGGCAGCGCGGCCGCCATCATGCGTGCGAAGCCGAACTCGCCGGCGGTGAGCCAGAACGGCGCGTTAAAACGTTCGCACAGCCAGCCGGAGAGGCCGACGTGGTCCGGGTGGCAATGGGTGGCCAGCACGCGCACGGCCGGCTTATTCTCCATCGCGTCCGTGAAAATGCTTTCCCAGGCGGCGCGCGTCGGCTCGGTCGCGACGCCGGTATCGATAATGGTAAAGCCCGTGCGGCCTTCGCGCTCGTCGTCGAGCAGCCACAGGTTGATATGGTCGAGCGCAAACGGCAGCGGCATGCGCAGCCATTGCAAGCCTGGCGCGACCTCGCGGGCGGTGCCGGGAGCCGGCAATTCATCGGCGAAGGGATAGGCAAGCTGGGACTCGAGCGGATTCATATTCGGGCAATCTTTCGTATTCGTGGCAATGCGGGCGCGCTACAATGTGTTGACGTTGACGTAAACGGAAACACCTTGGAAAGTCATTCTAAGCGATTCCGCGACCTGCTACTTTTACCCTGCATTCATGGCCACGACCTACACCATCGCCGAACTGGCGCGCGAATTCGACATCACCGCCCGCGCCATCCGCTTCTACGAAGACCAGGGGCTGCTCAGCCCGAGCCGCGAAGGCGTCGGCGGACGCAGCCGGGTATACACCCCGCGCGACCGTACCCGGCTGAAACTGACCTTGCGCGGCAAGCGCCTCGGGCTGACGCTGTCGGAGATTAAAAGCATCGTCGACATGTACGAGTCGCCGAAAGACACGACCGCCCAGATCGACCGTTTTCTGGGGGTACTGGCGCACCAGCGCGAAACGCTCGAGCAACAGCGGGCCGACATCGAAATGGCGCTGGAAGAGATTTCCGCCCACGAGGAAGAATGCCGCCGGCTACTGGCGGACGGCCAGCCTGAGGCGGCCGGCAACGCGGCCTGAACAGCCTGCCTTATCCCATCTGCAACACCCGGATAGCCCTTGCTACTTGACGTTTACGTTAACGTCAGACGCGAGTATGATCCTGAGAGCTCAATAACCGTTCTACCGGAGACGACGACATGCTGCATCTTCCAGGCTTGACCTTTGACCATGGCGAAGACATCGCCGCGCTGCGCGAAGCAGTCCAACAGTTCGCCGCCAGCGAAATCGCGCCGCGCGCGGCGGAAATCGACCGCACCGACCAGTTTCCGATGGACCTGTGGAAGAAGATGGGCGAACTCGGCCTGCTCGGCATCACCGTCGGCGAGGAATACGGCGGCGCCAACATGGGCTACCTGGCGCACATCATCGCCATGGAAGAAATCTCGCGCGCTTCGGCTTCGGTCGGCCTGTCGTATGGCGCCCACTCGAACCTGTGCGTCAACCAGATCAAGCGCAACGGCACCGAAGAACAAAAGCAAAAGTATCTGCCGAAGCTGATCTCGGGCGAGCACGTCGGCGCGCTGGCGATGTCCGAGCCGAACGCCGGTTCCGACGTCGTCAGCATGAAGCTGCGCGCGGAACTCAAGGGCGACCGCTACGTCCTGAACGGCACCAAGATGTGGATCACCAACGGTCCCGACGCCGACACCCTGGTCGTCTATGCGAAAACCGACATCGAAGCCGGCCCGCGCGGCATGACCGCCTTCCTCATCGAAAAGGGCTATAAAGGCTTCTCGATCGCGCAAAAGCTCGACAAGCTGGGCATGCGCGGCTCGCACACGGGCGAACTGGTGTTCGAGGACTGCGAAGTGCCTTTGGAAAACGTGCTGGGCGGCGTCGGCAAGGGCGTGAACGTCCTGATGTCGGGCCTGGACTTCGAGCGCACCGTGCTGTCGGGCGGTCCGCTGGGCATCATGTCGGCTTGCATGGATTCGGTGGTGCCGTATATCCACGAACGCAAGCAGTTCGGCCAGGCGATCGGCGAATTCCAGCTCATGCAGGGCAAGATCGCCGACATGTACTCGACCATGATGGCTTGCCGCGCCTACGTGTATGCCGTCGGCCAGGCCTGCGACCGCGCCGATAACCCGGCCGCCGTGCGCGCCTTGCGCAAGGACGCCGCCGGCGCCATCCTGTACAGCGCCGAAAAGGCGACCTGGATGGCGGGCGAGGCGATCCAGACCCTGGGTGGCAACGGCTACATCAACGAGTACCCGGTCGGCCGCCTGTGGCGCGATGCCAAGCTGTACGAGATCGGCGCGGGCACCAGCGAGATTCGCCGCATGCTGATCGGCCGCGAGCTGTTTGGCGAGACGATGTAAGAACAGAGCCGGTTCCCGCCGGAGGGACGTAGGGTGGACGGGTCCCCCGTCCACGCGTCCAACGGACATATAATCAGCCGCGCCGGTTGCGGTTGATCGAATGCCGGTCGAACGCGTGGACGGCAAAGCCGTCCACCCTACGGTACCCTAACGCTCAACGGACTCAGGCGCGAGACGAACGATGACCCAAGTTGCGTTCCCTAAACTGCTGTCTTCCCAGATAGCGTTTGACATCGCGCGCACCATCCTCGACGGCTTCGACAAGCACTACCGCCTGTTCCGCGAAGCGAGCCAGGCGGCGCGGCGCCATTTCGAGCGCGCCGACTGGGCCACCGCGCAGGCGGCCGCCCGCGAGCGCATCGATTTCTACGACAAGCGGGTGCAGGAAGCGGTCGACGTGCTGGAGGACGAATACGCGCCGGAAGACTTGGTCGACGGCGTCTGGCGCGAAATCAAGCTGCACTACATCGGCCTGCTCTCGGGCCACAAGCAGCCGGAACTGGCCGAAACCTTTTTCAATTCCGTCAGCTGCAAGATCCTGCACCGCAGCTATTACCACAACGATTTTCTGTTCGTGCGCCCCGTGATCTCGACCGAATACATCGAGACCGAGGAAGTGCTGCCGACCTACCGCGTCTACTACCCGGCCGCCGACGGCCTGCGCTTCGCGTTAAAACGGGTCGTCACCAATTTCCAGCTGACGGTGCCCTTCGCCGCCCTCGAGCGCGACGTGACCCTGGTCGAAGCGCGCATGGTCGAGAAATTCGGCCTCGACCGGATGGAGCCGAACCAGCAGCTGCACGTGCTGTCGAACCTGTTCTTCCGCAACAAGGGCGCCTACATCGTCGGCCGCGCCGTGAACGGTGCGCGCGAATACCCCTTCGTGATTCCCGTGCTGCACAACGGTGACGGCGAACTCGTGCTCGACACCGTGCTCACCGAAGTCGAACAGATCGTCATCCTGTTCTCCTTTACGCGTGCCTATTTTTTGGTCGACATGGAAGTGCCCTCGGCCTATGTGAGCTTCCTGCGCAACCTGATGCCACGTAAGCCGCGCAGCGAGATTTATACCGTGCTCGGCCTGCAAAAGCAGGGCAAGACCCTGTTCTACCGCGATTACCTGCAGCACCTGAAGCACAGCTCGGACCGCTTCCAGGTCGCGCCCGGCATCCGCGGGCTGGTGATGCTGGTGTTCGAGCTGCCTTCCTTCCCCTACGTGTTCAAGGTGATCAAGGATTTCTATCCGCCGCCGAAGGACACCACGCGCGCCCAGATCCAGGAAAAATACCTGCTGGTGAAGCACCACGACCGCGTGGGGCGGATGGCCGACACGCTCGAATACTCCAGCGTGGCCTTCCCCCTGAACCGGTTTAGCGAGGAACTGCTGGCCGAACTGCAGCACCATGCGCCTTCGCTGGTCGAGATCGAGGGCGAGCGCATCATCGTGAAGCACCTGTACATCGAGCGCCGCATGGTGCCGCTGAACATCTACCTGTCCCAGGCCGAGCAGGCCGGCGACGAGGCCCTGCTCGAACACGGCATCCGCGAATACGGCAACGCCATCCGCGACCTGGTCGCCGCCAACATTTTTCCGGGCGACATGCTGTACAAAAACTTCGGCGTTACCCGCCAGGGCCGGGTCGTGTTCTACGACTACGACGAAATCGAATACCTCACCGACTGCCATTTCCGCGACATCCCGGAAGCGCGCAACGAAGAGGATGAGCTGTCGGCCGAACCCTGGTACCCGATTGGAAAACACGACGTCTTCCCCGAACAGTTCGGACGTTTTCTACTTGGAAACAAGAAGATCCGTCACCACTTCATGCAGCACCATGCGGACCTGCTGTCCCGCGCCTGGTGGCAGGCGCACAAGGACCGCATCCTGGCCGGCGTCGTGGCGGACATTTTTCCTTACCCGCAGCACATCCGTTTTCATCAACACCCGATCACCACCCCGGCGCTGTGCACATCCCCACAGCGCCACCCTTTTGGAGAACTTACAAAATGAATGATCCAGTCGTTATCGTTGGCGCCGCCCGTACCCCGATGGGCGCCTTCCAGGGCGATTTTTCCTCGAAAACGGCGAGCGACCTCGGTGCGGTGGCGATCAAGGCCGCGGTCGAGCGTGCCGGCGTCGACGCGCAATCGGTCGAGCACGTCTACTTCGGCAACTGCCTGATGGCCGGACAAGGTCAGGCCCCCGCGCGCCAGGCGCTGATCAAAGCCGGCCTGCCGCTGTCGACCGGCGCCGTCACCCTGTCGAAAATGTGCGGCTCGGCCATGCAGGCCGCGATCTTCGCCCATGACCAGCTGGTGGCCGGCAGCGCGGATATTGTCGTCGCCGGCGGCATGGAGTCGATGACCAACGCTCCCTACCTGATCCCGAAGGCGCGCGGCGGCTACCGCATCGGCCACGCGCCGATGTTCGACCACATGATGTACGACGGCCTGGAAGATGCCTACTCGCGCAACGAGAAGACCGGCGAAGGCCGCTCGATGGGCACTTTCGCTGAAGAATGCGTGGCGACCTACCAGTTCTCGCGCGAAGACCAGGACAATTTCGCGATCACCTCGGTGAAGCGCGCCCAGGCCGCCAACAACGATGGCTCGTTTGATTGGGAAATCGCCCCGGTCAGCGTTGCCACCCGCACCGGCGAACTGCTGGTCGAAAAGGATGAAGGCCCGATGAAGGCGAAGATCGACAAGATCCCGTCCCTGAAACCCGCCTTCAAGAAGGAAGGCACCGTCACCGCCGCCTCGTCCTCGTCGATCAACGACGGCGCTGCGGCCCTGGTCATGATGCGCGAATCGAAGGCGAAGGAACTGGGTCTCACTCCGATCGCCCGCGTCGTCGGCCACGCCACCCACGCCCAGGAACCGAACCTGTTCACCACCGCCCCGATCGGCGCGATGCACAAGCTGTTCAAGAAGACCGGCTGGATGCCGAACGATGTCGACCTGTTCGAGATCAACGAGGCCTTCGCCGCGGTGCCGATGGCCGCCATGCGCGACCTCGAGATCCCGCACGACAAGGTCAACATCCACGGCGGCGCCTGCGCCCTCGGCCACCCGATCGGCGCCTCGGGCGCGCGCATCATCGTCACCCTGCTCGGGGCGCTGAAGAAGACCGGCGGCAAGCGCGGCGTGGCGTCGCTGTGCATCGGCGGCGGCGAAGCGACCGCGATGGCGATCGAGATGGTATAAGCGTTGTCGTGACTCGTAGGGTGGACGGCTCTGCCGTCCACGCGTTCAACGACCGTAAGAATAGCCGCAATACGATTGCATACACGTGCGTTGAACGCGTGGACGGGAAACCCGTCCACCCTACGGACCCGCACCTAATCACCCAACCGGAGCCACGATCATGCCCACCGCCCTCATTATCGGCGCCTCGCGCGGCATCGGCCACGAACTGGCGCGCCAGTACCGCGCCGACGGCTGGCGCGTGATCGCCACCGCCCGCAAGCAGCAAGACCTCGACGAGCTGGCCCGGCTGGGCGCCGAGCCGCATGCGCTGGACGTCAATAACCTGGAAGCCGTCGCCGGCCTCGGCTGGAAGCTGGACGACGAAAAGATCGACGCCGCCTGGCTGGTCGCCGGCCTCTACGGCCCGCGTCGCGAGGGTTTTCCGACCCAGGACGAATTCGACGCCGTCATGCACACGAACGTGCTGGCCGCGATGCGCCTGCTGCCCATCGTCGCGCCCCTGCTCACATCGACGCGCGGCAAACTCGGCGTGCTGTCCTCGCGCATGGGCTCGATCGGCGGGCGCACCCACCCGGTCGCCTCGCTCTACCGCGCCAGCAAGGCGGCCGTGAACTCGGTGCTGCGCGACATCGCCCTGACCTATGGCCCGCAGGGCGCGACCTGCATCGCCTTTCACCCGGGCTGGGTGCAGACCGACATGGGCGGTGCCGGCGCCGACATCACGGTCGAAGAGAGCGTGCGCGACTTGAGGGCCACCCTCGCCAACGCCCAGCCCGAGGCGAACGGCACTTTCCTGAACCACGACGGCACGCCCATCCCCTGGTAGCCGATCACAAGACAACGAGACAAGAGACCCCATGATCCTGACCGAAGAACACCAGATGATCCGCGACGCCCTGCGCAGCTATGCCCAGGAGCGCCTGGCGCCGAATGCCGCCCGCTGGGACAAGGAACACTATTTTCCGAAAGACGAGCTGAAGGAACTCGCCGGCCTGGGCGCCTTCGGCGTCGCGGTCCCGGAACAATACGGCGGCGCCGGCCTCGACTACGTGTCGCTGGCCCTGGTGCTGGAAGAAATCGCGGCCGGCGACGGCGGCACCTCGACCATCATCTCGGTCAACAACTGCCCGGTGTGCTCGATCGCCATGATGTACGCCAGCGAAGAACAGAAGCAGCAGTGGCTGGTCCCGCTGGCCCGCGGCGAGATGCTGGGCGCCTTTGCCCTGACTGAGCCGCACACCGGCAGCGACGCCGCCGCCCTGCGCACCACGGCCACCCGCGAAGGCGACGAGTACGTCATCAACGGCACCAAGCAGTTCATCACCAGCGGCAAGTACGGCGACGTCGCCATCGTCATGGCGGTCACGGACAAGGCGGCCGGTAAAAAAGGGATCAGCGCGTTCTGGGTGCCGACGAATACCCCGGGCTACATCGTCGCCGGCCTGGAACACAAGATGGGCCAGCATTCGTCGGACACGGCGCAGATCGTGTTCGAGAACTGCCGTGTGCCGGCGCGTAACCTGATCGGCGAAGAAGGCATGGGCTATAAAATCGCCCTGTCCGGCCTGGAAGGCGGGCGCATCGGCATCGCCTCGCAATCGGTCGGCATGGCGCGCGCCGCCTTCGAGGCGGCCCTCAGCTATGCGAAGGAACGCGAAAGTTTTGGGAAGGCGATCTTCGAGCACCAGTCGGTCCAGTTCCGCCTGTCGGAAATGGCGATGCAGATCGAGGCCGCGCGCCAGCTGATCCTGCACGCGGCCTCGATGAAGGATGCGGGACTGCCCTGCCTGAAGGAAGCGGCGATGGCGAAACTGTTTGCTTCCGAGATGGCCGAGCGCGTCGTCTCGAGCGCGATGCAAATCTTCGGCGGTTACGGTTACGTGGCTGACTTCCCGATCGAGCGCATCTACCGCGACGTGCGCGTGTGCCAGATTTACGAAGGCACGAGCGACATCCAGAAAATCCTGATCGCGCGCGCGCTGTGAAACCCAGGGACGGGGCCGCGCTGCTGATCCGCCCCGTGGAGCGGGAGGACCTGCCCGCCCTGTTCGCCTACCTCGACGACCACCTGCGCGACAACGGCAGGAATGGCACGCCGCTGTTCCAGCCGATGGCGCGCGCCGAATCGGGCTTCCCGGTCGAGCGCCGCGCCAGCTTCGTCACCGGCATGGGGACGGCGGTCGGGGAACCGGGCTGGCGCCGCGCCTGGATGGCGCTCGACGAGCACGGCTACATCTGCGGCCACGTCGACCTGCGCGCGCGGCCCGAACGGCTGGCGCGCCACCGCTGCCTGCTCGGCATGGGCGTGCACCGCGCGCACCGGCGCCGCAGCCTTGGTACCCAACTGCTGGACACCGCGCTCGGCTGGGCCAGGGAGCAGGCCGGCATCGACTGGGTCGACCTCGAGGTCATGTCCAACAACCTGCCGGCACGCCGCCTGTACGAGCGCAGCGGTTTTGTTTTTGCGGGCGAGATCTCCGACCTGTTCCGCATCGATGGCCAGCAGTATGGCTACGTCTTCATGTCGCACCCGCTCTGAACGGCAAGCGTGCGGCGCCTGCCTGCTGGCGCACCCGGAGTTTGCTTAAAATCAACATGAGGCTGATAATGATGCAATCAGGCATCGTTTGCCTCACTGAGAAATTTGCCATGCACCCGCGCTGGATTCGCCGTTCTTCGCTGTCTTTCCTGATCCTGTCCTGCGGTGCACCCGCACTCGCCGCCGATGTCGCCTGGCTGGGCGCACCCGATTGCCGCATCGCGGCGCTCGAGCCCGCTCCCTCGAACCAGGCCGTCGGCTGGGATGGCGCCTGCAAGGACGGTCATGCCAGCGGCAAGGGCGTGCTGACCTGGCGTACCGCCTCGTTCGACAAGATCCGCCTCGAAGCCACGCTGGTGGCGGGCGTCGTCAGTGGCGAAGCTGTCCTGAAGACCAAGGACTACACCTATACCGGCACCCTCAGGAATGGCGTGCCGCACGGCACAGGCTACTTCGAATACGCAGGAGACAAGGGCTGGTACGGAGGCGACGTGGCAGCGGGCAAGCAGCATGGGAAAGGCATCTATCTTTCCCTCGGCCGCGCGCGCTATACCGGCGAATGGAGCGACGGCAAACGCAACGGCTGGGGCGAAGCGACTTTTGCTACCGGCGGCAGCTATATCGGCGGTTGGAAGGACGACAAGTTCCATGGGCAAGGCCCGGATCGTGTATGCAGGCAGCGGCCGCACGCATGAGGGCCTGTTCGCGGATGGACGTGTTGCCGGCCTGCCCGCACCCGAGCTCGACAACGGCGAGTATGCGATCAAGGAGCGGGCGCACGGCAGTCGCGCCGCCACGCAAGACCGGATCAGAAGCAATATCCCTTTGACGCCCAGCTGGAGCGCGCTGACGCCGGCCCAGAAAAACACCGTACGTTCGCTCTGTCCGGCGCTCGAGGCGGGAGACGAACCGCCCTTTCCCTTGAAGGGCGAAGCTGCGCTGATCGATGGCGTGCAGCGCATCAACGTGGCCCTGGGCGCTGTCGAGGGCAAGCTTGGCGTGCATGTCCTGGTCGGCAAGGATGGCAAGCCGCTCAAGGTGACGACCTTTGGCGCGCCCGACCCGGCGCTGGTGCGCGCCGTGTCCCAGCTGTTCATGCTGGAGCAGTACTCGCCGGCGCGCTGCCAGGGCGAGCCTTGCGAGATGATCTTCCCGTTCACCTTCGTGTTCTCGGTCGCGGACTGAAGCACGTCGCCGGCCTCGGCTGACGGCGGGCTCCAGCAGCGTCACCGCTTGCCGTTCGGTGTCGATGGCGCTCGGTTCGCCTACGTATTCATGTCGCATAGGCCTGGAACGCCACCCCTCCTTTTACTTTTTTGTTGCTTTACTTGAAACCAAAAGTCGACGCATAATGATGCGAGCAAGCATTGTTTTACCTCACATAAAGGGTTCCGCCATGCATCTGCACCTGGTTCGCCGCTCCCCGATTTCCCTTGCCGCTCTTTCCATCATCGCCGCATTCCACGCTCCCGCCCAGGCCGCCGAGCCGGCCTGGCTGGGCGCGGCCGACTGCCGTATCGCTCCCGTCCAGCCCGCGCCCACCCAGGCGGTGAGCTGGAGCGGCGCCTGCACCGACGGTTACGCCAGCGGTAAGGGCGTGCTGGCCTGGCAAACGGACGCGGGCCAGGCGAGGCTGGACGCCGTGCTGGTGCGCGGCGAGCCCGGCGGCGAAGCGGTGCTGACGACGCCCGGCTACACCTATACCGGCACCGTGAGGAACGGCGTGCCGCACGGACGGGGCAAGTTCGCGTATCCGGGCAGCAGTGGCTTCTACGAAGGCGAGGTCGCCGAAGGCCTGGCGCACGGCAAGGGCACCCGCGTGCACACCGACCTGTCGCGCTATACCGGCGATTGGGTCGCGGGCAAGCGCCATGGCCGCGGCGAGGCGAGCTTCGCCACCGGCGGCAGCTATACGGGCGAATGGAAGAACGACCGCTTCGACGGCCAGGGCAGGATCGTGTATGCCGGCAGCGGCCGCAGCTTCGAGGGCAGTTTCCAGGACGGCCGGGTTGCCGGCGCGCCCGTGCTGGAGACAGCAAGCGGCCGCCACGCCATCACCGGGGCCAAAACCGGCACCCATGTGCGCCAGAACCACGTGGTGGCCTACCTGCCCGTGGACACCAGCTGGGCCGAAATGACCCCGGCCCAGCAAAATGCCTTGCGTGCCAACTATCCGGCACTCGAAGCCGGCGACGAACCGCCCTTCCCGAAATGGGGCGAACGCGTCCTGTTCGAAAACATCCACCGCTTCAACCGCGCCCTCGGCCCCTCCGAAGGCCAGCTCGCCATGCATGTCCTGGTCGGCAAGGACGGGAAGCCGAAGAACGTGAGCACCCATGGCGTGATCAGGCAGGAAATGGTGAACGCCGTCCAGCTACTGGCGATGGTGCACGAGTACAAGCCGGCGCGCTGCCAGGGCCAGCCCTGCGAGATGGTGTATCCGGTGTATTTCGACTTCAAACTGGCGGAGTAGCCGAGGTAGGGTGGGCGGCTCCACCCGACGGCTGGCCTACACCTTGCACCAATGCCGCTCACGCGTTCGACCACCTCGTGAACAAACGCGGCGTTTCTACGGCCGGTTGAACGCGTGAGCGGCGCGAGAGCCGCGTCGATGCGCCGTGCCGGGTGGAGCCGCCCACCCTACGTGACCGCCGGCTCCAGCAGCGTCACCGTCTGCCGCCCCGTGTCCAGCGTGGCGCGCAGCCCGACCGGAATCGTGAACTGGTTGCGGATGTGGCCGATCGAATAGCCGGTCACCGCCGGCACTTTCAATGGCTGCAGGTGGATGTCGAGGGTCTGGTCGAGCGTGAGCGAAATCTCCTCGTGCTCGGGCCCGCAATCCTCGCAGATGCCGACCATGACCGCCGCCGCCTTCGACAGGCCGCCGGACAGGTCGAGCTGGGTCAGCCAGCGGTCGATCCGGTAGGGCGCCTCGTTGACCTCTTCCAGAAACAGAATGCTGTCCTTGAAATCGGCCGCGTACGGGGTGCCGGCCAGCGCCGCCACCATGCTCAGGTTGCCGCCCATCAGGGGTCCGGTGGCGACGCCGCTGTGTACGGTGCGCATCGCGAAATGCGGCGCCTCCAGCGCGCGCCGGCTGTTTTCCAGCGCCATCGGAATCGTGTATTCGGGCTGCGGGTCGGACAGCACCGCCAGCATGTGTTCCAGCGAATAATCGCTCATCGTCGAGGAGGCGACCGGGCCGTGGAAGCTCACCAGGCCCGCATGCCGATGGATCGCCAGGTGCAGCGCCGTGATGTCGGAGTAGCCCAATAAGATCGTCGGATTCGCGCGAATCAGCGCGTAGTCGAGGTGGGCCACCAGGGAAATGCAGCCGGAGCCGCCGCGGATCGGCCAGATCATTTTAATTTCCGGATCGGCAAACGCCGCGTGCAGGTCCAGCAATCTCTGGTGCACGGTGCCGGCGTAGTTGCCGTGCACTTCGCGCAGAAACGCGCCTTCGCGCACCTTGCACCCCAGTTTTTCGATGTTCGCGCGTGCCTTGGCGATCGATTTTTCGGTGGCGTAGCCGCCCGGGGCGATCAGGGCGACGGTATCGCCCTGGCGCAGGCGCGGAGGTTTGATCAGGGGCTTCATACGTAAACGTGATGCGGGACGTTTGCGCGGCGCGGCCAGTGCCGCTGCCGGCAGCAGCGCAGTGGCGCTGGCAGCTGCCAGCAGGGAGGCAAAGGCGCGGCGGCTGAGCGTCGGGTTGAAGGGCATGCAGGTTCGATGTGGAATGAAAAAACCCGCGGAGAAAGAAGGCATGCCTTCTTCTTCCGCGGGCCAGATTACACCTTGCGCGACAGTGCGATCAGAAGAACCGGTAGTTCGCGGTCAGCGTGAACGCACGGCCACGCGGATCGGCCACACGCGGCTCCCAGCTGCTGCCGGCGCCCGAGTTGCTGTCGTAGGTGATCGCGAACGGTGGATCTTCGTCCAGCAGGTTCTTGATGCCGGCGGTCAGGGTCAGGTTCTTGATGCCGCTGTAGCTCACGCTGGCGTTGAAGATCGAATACGCATCGACTTTCGGATCGTAGTTCGACGGCACGACACGGCCGCTGGCCACGCCCGGCAGCACCTGGTCCTTGTAGCCCGAACGGTAGACGTTCTGCAGCAGGCCGCTCCAGTCGCCGCGCTTGGCAGTGACGTAGGCGGTGTGCTTCCACTTCAGGCCGAGGTCGCCGGTGAAGGTGAACTTGCCGACTTCGCTTTCGCTGAACGTGGCGTTGCGGGTAGCGCGCGAGGTTTTCTTGAGCAGGCGCGAGCCGTCCATGCCGACGCCCCAGACGGTGCCTTGCCAGTTGCCGCCGGTGCGCGCGCCCAGTTCCAGGCCGCGGGTGATGCGTTCGCCGGCATTGATCCAGCGCTGGTCGACCGCAACCAGGTTACCGGTTGCCGGATCACGCAGGAACGAGCCTTCGAACAGGTTGTAGTTCGCCAGCATGGTCGCCAGGTTGAACGAATCGATCGTGTCTTCCTTGCGCACTTCCCAGATGTCGGCGTTGAACGAGGTACGTGCGACCGGTTCCCACACGACGCCGAGCGAGGCCTGCTTCGCCGTCTCCGGTCCCAGGGTGCTCTTGCCGCCGGTGAGGGTGATCGGGTTGACGGACTCGCAGCCCGGCTTCGTGCTGTCGACCTTCAGGGTCGGGCACTTGGCCGGATCGGCCAGGTCCTTGCCGGCATACGGCGATTCGGTCACGCCGTTGAACAGCTGGTTGAAGGACGGCGCGCGGAAGCCCGTATTGTACGAACCACGGAACAGCAAGGATGCGACCGGCTGGTAGCGGAACGACACTTTCGGGTTGAAGGTGCCGCCGAAGCCCGAATAATGGTCGTGGCGGCCGGCGAAGGTCACTTCCAGCGCCTTCGTGACCGGCACCAGCACTTCGGCGTAGACCGCCTTGATGTCGCGGTGCACGTTGTCCAGTGCGTTGGTGTCGTCGAACGGTGCGTTCAGGATCACCGGACGGGCATTCGCCGCACGGGCGTCGCCGTTGAACTTGTACTCTTCGCGGCGCAGGTCGGTGCCGACGGCGGCCATCACGGCGCCGGCCGGCAGGCGATAGACTTCGCCCGACAGCGCGGCGTCGAGCTGGGTCAGGACGGTCTTGCCGCCGTACAGGACCACGCCTTCGGCCGAGGTCGAGCGGATCAGGTCGAGCGCTTCCTGGGTCTGGGTTTCGCCAGGCAGCAGGAAGGGATTGATCTTGCCGGTGCCGAGGGCGTTGGCCAGGGCGGCCGTGTAGTTGTAGCCGCTGCCGAGGGTCGACTGCGACTCGCTGAAGGCGCGCGACAGGCCGACACGGTAGTCGAATGTGCCCAGGGCGCCCAGGCTCAGGGGACCGTCGGCGCCCACCTGCAGGCGGCCTGCCTTCGATTCGGTTTCGATTTCGCGGTTGCCGCACTCCATGCAGCGCCAGCGGTAGGCGATCGGCAGGCCGCGGTTGGCGGCGACCGTCGGGAACACCTTGACCAGCGCGTCGTACACGCGGTTGTAGTACTGGCCCGTGCTCGGGTAGAACGAGGTACCGTTGAAGGTCGTGCCGCCCGGCGAAATCTGGTTCGGCGAGAAGCGCTTGGCGACGTCGGTCTGCGAGCCGACGATTTCGGCGAACAGCTGGTGGTCGCCGGCCTTGAAGGTGGCGCGCGCCAGGCCATTGGTGCTCTTCACCGGCTGCTGCAGAACGGCCGCGCGGCCGGTATCCCAGGCGCAGCCGTAGGCGGCGCCCGGCGTGTCCCACAGCTTCTCATCGTACGGGCCCATGCCGTCGATGCTGTCGCAGCCTGCGCCGCCCGGCAGGTCGAGCAGGCTGATGCCGTTGAAGGCGACCGTGCCGCCCGGCAGGGTCGGGCCGGTGCCGGTGCGCGACAGCAGCGACGGAGCGACGGTGGTGGCGAAGATGTTGGCCGACGGCGAACCGCGGGTATCGACCGAGACGCCGCGGTCAGGCTGGAAGGTGTTGACGAAGTCGCGCTGGTCGCCGCGCAGGGCTTCGTTGCGGCTGTGGGCCGCCGTCACGAGCACGTTGAAGCCGTTGGTGTCGAGGTCGCCGAAGCCGCCGGTCAGCGAGGCGCGGTGGATGTTGCCGCCGCCCGCTTCGGTGACGTCGGTGAAGGCTTGCGCTTCCAGGCCTTCGTAGTTCTTGCGCAGGATGAAGTTGATCACGCCGCCGATCGCGTCGGTGCCGTAGATCGCCGAGGCGCCGTCCTTCAGCACTTCGATGCGCTCGACCGCCGCCATCGGGATCGAATTCAGGTCGACCGCCGAACCCTTCATGCCGTGGGTCGCCACGCGGCGGCCGTTGAGCAGCACCAGGGTCGAATCGGCGCCCTGGCCGCGCAGGTTGGCCGAGGAGGCGCCGTTGTTGCCGCGCTGGGCACCCGAGGTGACGTCGGCGTTCGAGGCCAGGTTGTCGGAACCATTGCCGTTGATGTTCAGGGTCGCGATCAGCTGCTCGGCGGTGACGATGCCCTGCTCTTCAAGCTGCTTGCGGGAGATGACTTCGACCGGCAGCGCACCTTCCTTGGCGATGCGCTTGATGCTCGAACCGGTGACTTCGACGCGTGCCATCGGGGTGGTTTGTTGCGTTTCCTGAGCAACTGCTGGGCCGACTACCCCGATGAGGGCAATCAGGTGTGCTAGCTTCTTTAACTTCACGCGTCTCTCCTAAGGGGTGCGATCTTGAATATGTGCGGCAATGCGTCGCTTTGTTCGCCGCAATGTCATTACATTGCAGCATGGTTTTTTTCCGAGAGTACGCCCGGCCTCCAGCGCCATCCAATGAATAAACCGGCGGGAAGTATAACTTCCCGGAATGTTTATAGAAGGAAAATTGACGGATCTAGTTGCGCTGCCGGGCCAAACGTGCCCTTTCCGCAACATCGATGTCCAGGTAGCGCCAGGACGTCAATTCCACCGGATGGCGCTTGTAGTTTTTCAGCCACGGGTGGCGGATATCGGCCGAGACCGGGTGGGTAAGCGGCACCCAGGGGTTGTAGGCGTGGATCAGCTGGTTCATCTCGAAATACAGCTTTTGGCGCACGGGGCCATCGGTCAGCTGGCGGGCCGCTTCGTAGCGTTCGTTGTAGGCAGGCAAATTGAAACGCGCATAGTTGGCGCGGCCCGCGTTCGGGCCGTAGAGCAGCTGGTAGAAATTGTCGCCGTCGGGGAAGTCGGCAATCCAGTTACTCTCGAACATGGTCACCTTGCCCAGGCGCGAAGCCTTGATGATCTCGGTCTTCTTGTCCGACCTGAACACGACGCGCAGCCCGATCGCGTTCAGGCATTTTCTCCACAGCTCGTCGCGCAGGCGCCCGCCGACGGTGGCCTCGCTGTGCATGGTCAGGGTCAGCGGTTTGCCATCGGGTGCGCGCCGGAACCCTTCCGCATCGCGCTTGCCGTAGCCGTGGCGGTCCAGTAAAGCGTTGGCCAGGGCCGGATCATGGGGCACCGGGCTGCGGTAATGCGGGTCGTAGCCGAGCACGTTGGGCGGCAGCGGCGACTCGGCCTTGATGGCGAAGCCGCGCTTGAGCAGGGCGATGTCTTCCGCGCCGTTGTAGGCCAGCGCAATCGCGCGGCGCAGGGCGATCCGGTCCTTGCTGTAGCCGCCGACGACCGGGTCGTTCATGTTCATCCACATGTAATAGGTCTGCAGCACCGGGAAGCGCGACAACTGCATGCCGCGCGCCCGCAGCTCGGGTTTCAGTTGGCCCTCCCTGATCACCATGTCGGTCATCGATTCCGGCACCTGCTCGAGGTAGTCGTATTCGCTGTTCAGGAAACCCAGCATGCGGCCCTGGAATTCCTCGGCAATTTTCACCTCGACCCGGTCCACGCGCGGCAGGCGCTGGCCGTTCAGCGCGGCGGCGATCGCCTGGTCTCCCGGATCCTTGCCTGGTGTGGCCTGGAACACGGCCGTCGAATACGGATTGGCCAGCAGCACGATGCGGTCGCTTCTCTTCCATTCGCCGATCATGAAGGGCCCGGTGCCGACCGGATGGTTGCCGGCCTGGCCCGGATAGGCCTCGATCACTTCGCGCGCCACCACGCTGGAGGCCGGCGTCGCCATATAGAACAGGAAATTATTGTCCGGCTCTTTTAGGCGGATGCGCAGGGTGTAGCGGTCCGGCGCGCTCAAGCCTTCGACCGGGGTGTCGACGCTGAAACGCTGTTTGAGCGCCTCGTCGCCGACGATTTTGCCGTCGAACATATAGGCCCAAGGGGACTTCAGGGTCGGGTCGTACAGGCGTTTGATGCTGTAGACGTAGTCCTGCGCCGTCATCTCGCGTTTTTTAGCTTTGAACGCGGGGTCGGGCGTGAAGTGGATGCCGGGACGGATGCGGAAGGTATAAGTGCGGCCGTCCGCGCTCACTTCCGGCATGGCGGTCGTCGTGTTCGGGCGCAGCTTCACTGGACGCGCCAGGTAGTCGTAGCGCAGCAGCGGGTCGAACAGGTTTTCCAGCAGGGACAAGGTGGCGATGTCCGAGGCGGCCGCCGGGTCGAGGCCGGTTTCGCTGGTGGAGAGGAACAGGCGCAGCACTTTTTGCGGAGCAGCGGGCTGTGCCGGCGCCTGCGCCGCCGACGGCAGCGCCAGCGTGACGGAGGCCAACAGCAGGGAAGAGAAGGCGGTGCGGAGGGTCATGTGGGGCAGGTCGTCGATGAGCTTGCGTATCATATGCGCGACACGTGGTCAGGGCAAACGAAACTGCGGCGCATAACTTTTCCGCATGGCGCGGCTGCATTCTTTCATCCTTGCAGCTTGCTCTGCGCCTATACTCTCCGCTGCACAATCGTGCGCATGAGCTGCCGTGTCCCCTGGTGTGACCAATTCGCGGCTGTTGAACATGGCACCGCCTTATCGGACTGACACATGGCACTGAATTACATCTGGACTGGTTTCTTCCTCGTTGGTTTCATCGCCGCACTTGCCCAATGGTTGTTTCTCGGCGATGCGGAAATTTTTAAACGCGTGATCGACGGCACCTTCTCGTCGGCCAAGATGGCGGTGATGGACATCGCCCTGCCGCTGGCCGGCGTGATGACGCTGTGGCTGGGCATCATGAACGTGGGCGAAAAGGCCGGCGCCATCAACCTGTTCGCCCGCATTATCGCCCCCTTCTTCTCGCGCATCTTCCCCGAAGTGCCGCGCAACCACCCGGCCAACGGCCACATGGTGATGAATTTTTCGGCCAACATCCTCGGCCTCGACAATGCCGCCACCCCCTTCGGCCTGAAGGCAATGGAGAGCCTGCAGACGCTCAATCCGCGCAAGGAAGAGGCCAGCAATGCCCAGATCATGTTCCTCGTGATCCAGACTTCGGGGCTGACCGTGATCCCGCTGGCCATCATGGCCCAGCGCGCGATCCTCGGCGCCGCCAATCCGGCCGACATTTTTATCCCGACCCTGATCGCGACCTTCTGCTCGACGTTCACCGCCATCGTCGCCGTCAGCCTGCGCCAGCGCATCAACCTGCTCGACCCGGTGATCTTCGGCTGGATCGGCGGCCTGACGGCCATCATCGGCGGCATGGTGTTTTATCTCACCAACTTCCTGGACCGCTCGCAGATCGGCGCGGTCTCGATCCTGGTCGCCAACCTGATCCTGTTCTCGATCATCGCCGCCTTCATGATCGCGGCGCTCTACAAGCGCGTCAACGTGTTCGAGGCCTTCATCGAGGGCGCCAAGGGCGGCATCGAGACCTCGCTGAAGATCATTCCCTATCTGGTCGGCATGCTGGTCGCCATCAGCGTGGTGCGCAATTCCGGCATCCTCGGCCTGATCGTCAACGGTTTTACCTGGGTGTTCACCCAGCTCGGCCTGCCGACCGACTTCGTCGGCGCCCTGCCGACCGCGCTGATGAAGCCGCTGTCGGGCAGCGGTTCGCGCGCCATGATGATCGATGCGATGACGACCTACGGCGTCGATTCCTTCGTCGGCCGCCTGTCCGCGATCCTGCAGGGCGCGGCCGACACCACCTTCTATATCGTGGCCCTGTATTTCGGCTCGGTCGGCATCCGCAAGACCCGCTACGCGATCGGCTACGGCCTGCTCGCCGATTTTGCCGGCGTGATTGCCGCCATCTTCGTCGCTTACCTCTTCTTCGGTTAAGGTTTTCACATGTTTCGTCACCTCGTCCTCGCTGCCGCCGTCCTCTCCTGCCTGCCCGCCGCCCGCGCCGAGTTGCCGGAACCGGTGCTGCGCGTGCTGGCCGAACAGGGCCTGCCCCCGACCTCGGTCGGTGCGCTGGTGCTGCGCGGCGACCAGGTGGTGCTGGCGCACGAGGCCTCGCGCCCGCTGCAGCCTGCCTCGACGATGAAGCTGGTGACCACCCTGGTCGGCCTCGAGCACCTGGGCCCGGTCTTCCGCGGCCGCACCGAGCTGCTGACGAATGGAGACGTGAAAAACGGCGTGCTGAAAGGCGACCTGGTGCTGCGCGGCGGCGCCGACGCCGACCTGTCTGGCGAGGTGCTCGAGGGCATGCTGCGCGCCCTGCACAATGCCGGCGTCAAGCGCATCGAGGGCAACCTGGTGCTCGACCGCGCGCTGTTCCAGCCGGCGCGCCTCGACGTCGGCACGCCGCCCTTCGACGAGTCGCCCGAGGCCTATTACAACGTCATCCCGGACGCGCTGCTGATTAACAAGAACATGCTGCAAATCGACATGCGCTCGACGAATAAACGCCTCGCGCTCGACATGCAGCCGGCCCTCGCGGGCGTGACGATCACCTCGAAGATGACGCTGGTCGATGCCGATTGCGCGAAGTGGGAAGACGGCTGGAAGCTGCCCGAAGCGGTGCGCGGCAAGGACGGCAAGCTGCAGGTGGTGCTGCACGGGACCTACCCGAAGGAGTGCGCCAAGACCAACAGCATCAACGTGCTCGACCGCGACGACTACATCGACGCTTTGTTCCGCCTGAAGTGGAAACAGCTCGGCGGCAAGCTGAGCGGCAAGACGGTCGAGGGGATTGCCCCGCTCGACGCGCGCCTGCTGGCCGAGCACAAGGCGCGCGCCCTGCCGGAAATCGTCCGCGACACCAATAAGCCGTCGGACAACGCCCTGGCGCGCACGGTATTCCTGAGCATGGGCGCCCTGGAGGCGGACCCGGTGCTGGGCAGCCGGCGCCTGCCGGCGATTGACGGGCAAACCACCCACGCCCGCGCCGACGCGGCGGTGCGCAACTGGATGCGCGCGCGCGGCATCGACGACACGGGACTCGTGATCGAAAACGGTTCCGGCCTGTCGCGCCTCGAGCGCATCAGCCCGCTGCAGATGGGCGGCCTGCTGCGCGCCGGCCTGCGCAGCAACTGGGCGCCGGAATTCATGGCCAGCATGCCGATCGCGGCAACGGACGGCACCATGCGCCGCCGCCTGAACGGCAGCCCGGCCGCCGGCCGCGCCCGCCTCAAGACGGGGACGCTGCGCAATGTCGTCGCCGTCGCCGGATACGTGCCGGATGCGAGCGGCGTGCAGCACGTGGTCGTCGCCATGGTCAATGATGACCTGGCCGGAGAAGGACGCGGACGCGCCGTGGTCGACGCCCTGGTCGACTGGGTGGCGCGCTCGGGTGTGCCGGCGCCGGCTGCACCAGCAGTACCGGCAGCGACCGGCGTACCTGCATCGGCAGCCGTGCCGGTAGCCGTCCTGCCCTGAGTGAGAAGGCCTGCCGGCTTTTCCAGTATGGCGGGCTGCAGAACCGCGTGGGGTCAGGACTCCACGCGTTCTGAAACCGTTGTGCAGCCTTTAGCGTCCGGACTCAGCGCAATGGGCTTCATTGCCAGTCTGAGCTCAGGCGCTTGGCTGGCAATCAGACCGCACGCAACTGCAGGCAAAATCGCAGGTTATCGAATTCGCCGATAGACAGCGCATCGCCATCGTCGAAGCCGGCCGCGGCGCCGCGCAGGCTGGCCAGTTCCGCCGGCAGCAGGCCCTGCGCCAGCGTGGTGCGGGCCGCGATGGCCGCATAGGTCAGCGCCAGCGGGTACTCGGCCTGGTTCCTCAGGCCGTCGGGCGTGCCGTAGGCGATGCGGTACATCGCCGCCAGCACCGCCGAGTGCAGGTAGCTGACGCCGTCGCGCAGGTCGATCTCGCCCGGCCAGTCCAGCGATTGCCCGTCGTAGGACGGTCCACTGGCCAAATACATGTCGGAGGTC
This sequence comes from Massilia sp. SYSU DXS3249, assembly GCF_053668055.1. NCBI lineage: Bacteria > Pseudomonadati > Pseudomonadota > Betaproteobacteria > Burkholderiales > Oxalobacteraceae > Massilia > Massilia sp. SYSU DXS3249. The sequence goes on from NZ_JBSIPX010000003.1 coordinate 68,281, forward strand.
GCGCCCTCCTGCGCGTCGACCGGATTGAACAGGCCGAACCACAGTCCGCGGTCGCCCGCACGGACCGCGCCTTCACGCCAGGCGTCGGCCAGCCACGATTCCAGCAGCGGTAGGTCCGCATCGAAATCGATAGCGCGCAAGCGTTCCCAGTCCGCATGCGGCGACTGCCGTTCGCATTCGTCGATAACCGCATGCATGCGCTGCCCGATCGACCCCGATGCGGCGACGGCAGCAAGGATACTTTTGTACAGCAACTCGAAATCATAAGGTGGCATACAGTTCCATGGAAAGGCTGGAGTCAGCGGGGGTGCAGCGCCGTTGCAAGCACTGATGCAAGCACTGCAGACCCGCCGCAGCTCCACGGTTCAGGAAGAAGACCGCAGGAAGCACGCGGCCGCCTTGAAATATTCTTTCAAAAATCGACTATTCTGAAAGAAAATTTCAATTATCAGGGCTTGGCCGTATCGCTGCTGCGCGGCGCGGTGCCGGCCGGGTCGAGCCAGGGCGCGCCGGCGACGTCGGGTTTCGCTTCGACCAGCGCCACCTGGGCGTTGGTGCTTTGCCGGATGGTGCGCACGATGTCGAGCATGGTTTTTTCGACGTATTTTTCGGGCGTGCCCAGCACCATGCCGGTGGCGCGCCGCGGCCAGGCAAGCCAGCCGCCTTCCTTCTTGCTGAAGGCGGCGTACATGTCGAGGTGGTAGCCGCTCTTGTAGGGATAGAGGCAGGCGACGACCTGCATGTCCTGGCTGCCGCGTACGTCGGGCCTGGCTTGTGCGGTCCAGCTGGCGCCGTCGCAATTCGGCCCCCGCGCCGTGCCGGGGGCGTCGGCCAGTTTGAAGCGGCCGGGCTGGTCCTGCAGGTCGGCTGCCTCAGGCACCGGCGTGGCCAGCGTGGCGTTGTTGATGTTGCGGTTGATGCCCTCGCTGGCGGCGCGCACCACCGCGGGCGCAGGGGCGTCGGTCTTGATGTCGAACACCCGGACGTATTCCACCGTCCGGTCCTGCGCGGCGAACATGTCGCCCCCTACCGTGCCGCAACCGGCCAGCGCCGCTCCCGCGACAGCCGCCACCATAAAGCTTTTCATCACGCACCTCGCTTGTCCGTTGGAAGAATGGTCCTGCGAGAGAGGTCAAGCGGACTGGAGCGTCAAGCCCCTGCATCAACCTCTCGTCGGTATTGAGAGATTGTCCGGGGTGCGGAATGAACGAAGGCTGAGAAAACTCAAGCGTGCGCACTGCGCTGAAGCGAGTCCACCGTAGGCGCAGCCGGTGCGGGACGAGGTGTCGGCTTATAGCACCCGGCGGAAAGTGGAACGCACCCGTTCGCGGTCGCCGCAGTCGAAATGCCACCATTCCGTGTTGATGCCGACGAAACCGGCGCCGAACATGGCGTCGCGCAGCAGGCGGCGGTTGGCGACTTGTGCGTCGCTCAGCTTGCCGGCGGCGAGGAAGCCTGCTTCCAGGGCCGGGTGCGACAGGTCGGTCATGTCGTCGAAGCCGGTGCCCATGTCGAGTTCCACGCCTTGCGGGTCGAGGATGGTGACGTCGAGCGCCATGCCGTAGGAATGGATCGAGCCGCGCGCCGGATTGGCGAGGTACATCTGCAGGCCGGTGCCGTCCAACGCATCCCACAGTTGCTGCTGCACGCGCTGCGGGCGCAGGGCGTCGAGCACGAGGAGGGTGTGGCCGGGCGCGCGCGCGGCAAGATACGCCACCGCCGTTTCCAGCGCGGACGCCGCTTCGCGGTGCAGCCAGGCACAGTCGAAGGGGGAATACAGGTCGCGCCCGACGAAATTGTTGGCGCTGGCATAGCGCAGGTCGACGCGGATGCCGGCGATCGTCGTCAAATGACGGAACTCCGGGCTGGCGGCGATGTCTTCGCTGGCGACGCTGGGGAAAGTCGTCGCCTGGCCTTGCACATCCATGTTTACTGACATCCTTTCTCGAGACAGGCGCGGGCCGTGGCGCCGATGCAATTGGCCAGTTCGCGGGCGCCATGCGACAGCGGCGCGTGGCTGGCGCTCAAGAGATACAGCTGGACCGGCATCGCGGGCGCCCACTGGCGGCACTGCACCTTGCCGGCGCTGGCCGAGGCGGCCGTGAACGGGTCGAGCACGGCCGTGCCGGCGCCCGCTTCCACCAGCGAGCGCGCGATCTGGTAGGTTTGCACCACGGTGCGGAACACGGGCGTGACGCCCGCCGCCTCGCAGGACGCGACCACCATCTCACCGAGCGGGTCGTTGTCGGCCAGGCCGATCAGTTCGCCCGTCAGGCCTTCCGGGCCGATCGGCTGCGCGCATTCGGCCTCGCTCCAGGTGCCGGCCGGGGCCATCACGGTCAGCATGCCCTGGGCAATCGGCTCGGCGACGATGCCGGGATGGCGCGGATCCTGCAGCGACAGGGCGAGGTCGGCCTCGCCCAGGCGCAGCGCGTTCACGATCTCGCTCGTATGATAGGTCGCCAGCTCGCAGCGGGTCTGGGCGAAGTCGTGGCGCCAGGCGGTCATCGCCTGCGGCAGCACGCTGATGGCCAGGGTCGGCGTCGACACCAGGCGCACGGTCTCGACGGCGCGGCCCTTCAGGCTGGCGGCGAGGCGGCGGATGCCCTGCAGGTCGCGGTTGAGCTTTTCGGTTTCGGCGAACAGGCGGTGCGCTTCCGGCTTCGGATAGAGCTTGCCGCGCACGCGCTCGAACAGCGGCATGCCGAGTTGCAGCTCGGCGTGCTGCAGCACTTTCGTCACCGCCGGCTGGGAAATATGGAGAACCTGGGCGGCACCGCTGATGGTGCCGACCTGCATGATGGCGTGAAAAACTTCGATATGGCGCAGGCGCATTGCTTCAATCCCTCAACAAGACACCCGCGCAAGGCGCGGGTGGGCCGAAGGATACAGGGAAACGGAGGTGGCGGCGACCGTCATTGTGGGCTCGTCGCAACCGGGACGGGCGGCGGCGCGGTCGGGACCGGCGGAACCTGGGGCGCGGGCGGCACGGTGGGCGTCGGCGCCGGCGGCGGTACGTCGGGGGCCGGCGGTACGGTCGACGGCACTGGCGGCACTGGCGGCACGGCCGGCGTGGCCGGCACAGGCGGCACCGGCGGCACGCCCGGATTCAGCGGCACGGTCTCCGGCTGCGCCGGGCGGAAGATCGGCGCCGGCGGCGGCGGCACGGCCGGCAGCGGTGCGTTCGCCGGGGTGGTCAGCACTTCGAGCAGGGCGGCGGTTTCCGCATCCGGTTCGCCCGCAATGTTCGCCGGACGATATTTCATCTGGAAGGCGGCAATGACGGTGCGGGTCGGCTGGTCGAACACGCCGGTCTGCGCCAGCGCGAAGCCGTGGGTGGCCAGTTTTTTCTGGAACCAGAAGGCGTCCGGCGCCTGGATATTGAACACCTGGCGTACGGCCGCGACGCGATTCACGTCCGGCCAAGCCACGAGGCCGGCCTGCGCCAGCTGGTACCAGGGGAAGGTCGGGCCCGGGTCCTGCTTGCGCAGCGGGGCGATGTCGCTATGGCCCAGCACATTTTCCGGTGCAATCTTGTGGCGCTCGACGATGCCCTTGATCAGCGGGATCAGGGCATTCACCTGCGACTGCGGGAAGGGCGCGAACACGCGGCCGGCCGGCGTATCTTTCCAGCCGGCGTTCACGATCTCGATGCCGATCGAGCTGTTGTTGAGCTGAGTGTAGTTCTTCCAGCTCGAGTTGCCGGCGTGATAGGCGGCGCGGTTCTCGTCCACCAGGCGGTAGACGATGGGCTCGGGATCGTCGGTGACGAGATAGTGGGCGCTTACTTGCTGCTGGGTCAGGATCTTGATCGAGGCCGGTTTGTCGGCCACGGTGTAATGCAGCACCAGGAAGCGCACGCGGCTGGACTGGCCGACGGCGTTGTACGTCGTGTCGATCCCTTTCGGTCCGGTCGCGCAACCGGCCAGCAGGGCAATCAGGAGGGTAGCTGCAAGGGTTTTCATCAGGCGTCCATCACTCATAAACAGTTAAATCGGGTTGTCATCAAGGGCTGCCAGGCGTGCGGCGGCGTGGTGGGCGCGCATGGCGGTCTGCGTCAGCTGCGTCTCGGGCGGCAGCGACGCGCGCATGGCGGCGGCGATCGAAGGATGCAGCTCCGCGGCGCGGCCCGCCAGCACGACCGGACGCGGCCCGAAGCGCCGGATCAGCGCCAGCGCCAGGCGCGCCAGTTCGCGGCCGGCTTCGTCCAGGATCGCCGCCGCTGCCGGGTCCTGTTTGCAGGTTGCGGCGACGGCCAACGCCAGCTTGCCGACCTCTCCCCTTTCCTGGCCATAGATGAACTGGCGCGAATACGCCCAGTCCGATCCGCCGACGTAATCAAAAACGGCATGCGCCATCGGCGACGCTTCCCAGCAGCCGGGGTGTTCGTCTTCGTTGCGCCAGATGTGGCGCAGCGCTTCGCGCGCGATCCAGAAGCCGCCGCCGCCATCGTCGAGCACGACGCCGCGCCCGCCGGCACGGTGGAACTGGCCGTCGGCGTCGATGAAGGCGCCAATGGAACCGGTACCAGCATAGACCAGGTAGCCTTCGCCCGGCGCGAAGCTGGCGCGGCAGGCGATCTCGATGTCGTTGCACATCGCCACCGCCCCCGGCGCAATGCCGAGCAGCTCGGCCAGCCAGCGCTGCAATTGCTCGCCTTCCCCGCCAAAACCGGTGAGCCCGGCGCGCACCCGGTCGGGGCGGGCCACGCCCAGCACCGCGCGTGCCAGTTCGGCGAAGGTGGCGTGGACGCTGGCGCGGCCGTCGGGCTTGCCCATCTGCAGGGCGGACAGGCCGGCGACCGTGCCTTCGGCCAGGATGGCGCCGTCGTTTGACGCCAGCGCCCAGCGGGTCTGGGTGCCGCCGGCGTCGATGCCGAGGCCGATGCTGGAACCGGGGTCAGCGTGTGAAGTCAACATGGGGCGATCGTACGTCCTGGTGGTATGCGTTTTGAATGGATACTGGCGCGTGTGGCATGAACAGAGCTTATGTATGGTAGGCGTGTCGCCCGGGCGTAGGGTGGACGGCTCTACCCGTCAATACGCGTGCCCGCTGCGGTGATGCCGTCCACGCGTTCAACGAACGGATGAGGCGGCGCGGAATTTCATAGGGCTGTTGAACGCGTGGACGGGAGACCCGTCCACCCTACGTCCCTCCGTCACACATCGCGGTATGCGTCACACCTACGCCTTGCCCCACACCAGCACCCGGTCGCTCTCGATGCCGAGGCGGTCGACCGCGCCGACGAATACGGCGTCGGCCGCGCCGAGGCGGGCGTCGTCTTCCAGCGTCCACTCGACCTTCGAGGCCGGCACGACATTGAAACGCCATTCGTTGCCGTGGCGCGCCCACACCGTGTACAGCGCGTTCGCCTTGCCCGCGGTCAGTTTCAGATCGACGCCTTTGCCGTTGCGCACCGCTTTGACGCGCGGCACGCCCGGCTTGACGTTGCCCAGCCAGGGCGTCGCCGGCACCAGCGCCTGGGTCGCGTAGCTGCCCGTGCTCAGCTGGTCGGTAATGCCTTTGCGATTCTGCATCAGCGCAATCATGCTGAAGTGTACGTGGCCGCCGGCCTGCGGGCGCGCACGGGTGGCGTCGATCTGGTCGACGATTTCCTGCGGCTGGTAGTCCTTGGTCGGTGCGCCGATGCGGCTGGTGAACAGGCCCGGCCACATGTGGCGGCCCATCGTGTTCTGGCCGATCCAGTAGTCGAGCAGCACGTCATAGGCCTGCGCCGCCTGCGCACGCGGCCAGTACAGCTGGGGCGTGAAATAGTCGAGCCAGCCCTTTTGCAGCCACAACTCGGCATCCGCGTACAGCTTGTCGTACTGCGAGAAGCCATTGATGCCCGGCGGGCGGCGGTCGGGACGGCCCAGGCCGAAGGGGCTGATGCCGAAGCGCACCCAGCTCTTTTCGCGGTGGATGCCCTGGTACATGTTCTCGATGAGATCGTTGACGTTCTGGCGGCGCCAGGACGCGCGGTCGAGCTTGCCGCCACGGGCGAGGTAGCGCTCCCAGCTCGGGGTGTCCGGGAAGTCGAGCTCGGCTTTGACGCCGGGTTTGCCCGCCGGTATTCCATCGAGCGCAGCCTCGTTGCCGGCGACAGTCGGGGTCGCTTCGATCGGATAAGGATAGAAATAATCGTCGATGTGGACGCCGTCGATGTCGTAGCGGCGCACGACGTCGAGGATCACGTCCAGCGTCTGCTTCGACGCCGATTCCTCGCCCGGGTCCATCCACATGAACTTGCCGTAGCGTTTGACGGCGGCCGGGTTGGCGCGGGTGATGTGGTTCGGCGCCGCCGGCGAGCGGGCGCCGTCGTGGCGCGCACGGTAGGGGTTGAACCAGGCGTGCAGCTCGAGGCCGCGCGCATGCGCTTCGGTCACCCAGAATTTCAGGGGGTCGTACCAGGGTTGCGGCGCCTTGCCCTGGGCGCCGGTCAGGTATTCCGACCAGGGCTCGAGCTTGGAGGGATAGATGGCGTCGGCCGAGGGGCGCACTTGCAGCACGATCGCGTTCAGGTTCATCGCCCTGGCGCGGTCGAGGATGGCGATCGCTTCGGCCTGCTGCTGGGCGGCGTTCAGGTTCTGCTTGCTCGGCCAGTCGATGTTGGCGACCGTCGAGACCCAGGCGGCGCGGAATTCGCGCGGGGCGGCAGGCGGCAGGCTGCCGCTGGAAACGATGGTGCCGCCCGGCTTGGTTGCGACCTTCTTCGGGGTCGAACAGCTGGCCAGGAAGCCACTCATTGCCAGCACGCCGGCAAGCGCAATCGCGCGCTTTTTCAAATCAGGTTGCACTACCGCTCCCTTTTTATTCATTGATCGTTAAACTTTGACAAACCATTTATGACGCCACATGACCCAGGCGATCGTGAACATGCAGGCATTGAACAGCAGCGCGTACAGCACCGAGGTGTTCACCGCGCCCAGCGGTAAGTCGCGGATCGGCGCATACAGCGTGCGCCCCAGCGAGACCATGCCGCCATCGGGCTGGGCCAGCTTGATAAAGCCGAGCATCTTCGCCACCAAGCCGGAGAAGGCGAAGATGAACAGCGCATTCATGCCGTAGATCTGGAACGGACGCGTCCAGCGCGCCGCCGCCGCGCGCAGCGCCCCATACGGGTTCACGTCGAGCAGCCAGAAGAAGGCGGAGAATACCAGCAATGCCCAGCCCGTCATCAACACGGCGTACGAAGGCGTCCACAGGCTTTTGTTGATCGGCATGAGGATGGCGTCCAGGATGACGCCCAGCCAGACGAACAGCAGGCCGGCCAGCAGCAGCCAGACGGTCTGCTCCATGCGGCTCAGTTTGCTTAACAGGAAGCGCCCCGCCAGCACGCCGAACAGCTGGCTGCACAGGGCGGGCAGCGTCGAGACCAAGCCTTCCGGATCCCAGGTTTTCGATTGCACCCACATGTGGCCATCGAGCAGCATGCGGTCAATGTACGCGCCGAAATCCTTGCCCGGCTCCAGCACGCCGGCGCCGATGCCGGGCACCGGGTAGCACAGCATCAGGGCGCTGTAGAGGGCTAGCAAGACGACGATGATCGCCAGTTGCGCCCGCCATGTGCAATAGACGACGATCGGCGCGGCCAGCAGCGTGCACAGGGCGATGCGTTGCAGCACGCCGGGAATACGGACGGTGCCGAAATTGAAATGCGGGATCAGGTTCAGCAGGAAGCCGATCAGGAAGATGAGGCAGGCGCGCTTCGCCAGTTTCAGCAGCAGGCGCGGCTTGTCGGCGCCGGCGGCGGCGAGGCGGCCCAGCGACAGCGCCATCGAGACGCCGCCGATGAACAGGAAGAAGGGAAAGATGGTGTCCGTAAACGTCCAGCCATGCCACTTGGCGTGCGCCAGTTGCGAATACAGGTTGGCCCAGTCGCCCGGATTATTGACCAGCACCATGGCGGCAATCGTGAAGCCGCGGAAGGCGTCGAGCGAATCCAGGCGGGCAGGCGCGGTCACTTCTTCCCAAACTCCGGATCGATTTTTACCAGGGCCGCCATGATGAAGGCCGGGATCGTCGCCAGGCAGGTCCAGATGAAGAAATTTTTATAACCCAGGTATTCCTGCAAATCCCCGCTCCACATGCCCGGCACCATCATGCCCAGCGCCATCAGGCCGGTGCAGATCGCGTAATGCGCGGTTTTATGTTCGCCGTCGGAGACCATGATCATGTACAGCATCATCGCGGTGAAACCGAAGCCGTAGCCGAACTGCTCCACGGCCAGCGACACGCAGATCAGGGCGAAACTCTGCGGCTGGGCCTGCGACAGATACACGAACACGAGGTCGGGCAGGTGGACCGCGAACACCATCAGCCACAGGCAGCGCTTCAGGCCGAGGCGCGAAATCAGGTAGCCGCCGGCCAGCCCGCCCAGGGTCAGGGCGATGATGCCGATGGTGCCGTAGGCAATCCCGTACTGCGCCGTCGTCAAGCCGAGGCCGCCTTCGCTGAGCGGGTCCTTGAGGAAGGGTGCCACCAGTTTGAGCAGCTGGGCTTCGCCGAGGCGGAAGGTCAAAATAAAACCGAGGATCAGCCAGATGTCGCGCTTGCGGAAGAAGGCGCCGAAGGTGCCGAAAAATTCGCGCAGCGGATTGGCGCCGGCCGAGACGGCCCGGTCGCTTTCCGGGCGCGGCAGCACCAGCTGGTGCCAGGCAAAGGCGGCGGCAAACAGGCCCGCCAGCACGAAGAACACGATCGACCAGGCCTGGTGGGCGTCGCCCAGCGAGACGGCGAGATAGCCGGCCAGCACCACCAGCGGGCCCTGCCCGGCCAGCGTCGCCAGCCGATAGAAGGTGCTGCGTACGCCGACGAAAGCGGCCTGGTCCTTCTGGCGCAGGCCGAGCATATAAAAGCCGTCGGCCGAGATGTCGTGGGTGGCCGAACTGAAGGCCATCAGCCACATCACGGCCAGGCTGACCATGAAGAAAGCCGGCAGGTGCAGCACGGCGCCCACCGCCACCAGCGCGGCGGCCACGGCCAGCTGCAGCGTCACCGTCCAGCCGCGCTTGGTGCCGAACATGTCCACCACGGGCGACCACAGCGGTTTGATGACCCAGGGCAGGTACAGCAGGCTCGTGTAGAAGGCGATGTCGGAGTTCGACACCCCCATGTCCTTGTACATGATGACCGACAGCTGCATGGCCACAACGTAGGGAATGGCCTGGGCAAAATAGAGCGACGGCACCCACAGCCACGGACTTTTCGCTTGCGAGGTTTTCATAACGCTTTCGTGATCGGGAACGGTTAAGTTGGATGCCTGCTAGATGTCCCCGCTGCATCCGGAGCGCCTGACAACGGCGTCAGGGCAAGGCGCAGCGTCGAAGACAGTACGTGAGTACGGCGAGACGCTGCAACGCCGCCATGGCGGTGTTGTCAGGCGCTCCCGGCCAGTGCCTGGCGGACGCTGCCGCGCGCCGTTTCCAACAAAGCGCGCGCCTGGTCGACACTGATCTGCTTGGACAAGGCCACGATCGCGGTCTTGACGTGGAAATCACACTGCTCCAGCACGCTTCTCGCCGCGGCCTCGTCGGCACCGGTGGCAAACGAGGTCAGGCGGATGGCGCGCAGCACCAGCTTGGCGTTGGTCGCCTTCAAGTCTACCATCAGGTTGCCATGAACCTTGTTCAAACGCACCATCAAGGCGCTCGAAAAAGTGTTTAGGGCAATTTTTTGCGAAGTGCCGGCCTTCAGACGGGTACTGCCTGAAATGACTTCCGGGCCGGTGTCGAGGGTGATGCCGATTTCGGCCTCGTTGGCGACCGGCGCATCCGGGTTGTTGGCAAAGCCGATCGTCAGCGCGCCAAGCTCGCGCGCCGCGCGCAGGGCGCCCAGCACATAGGGCGTGCCGCCGGAAGCGGCGATGAGCAGGACGACGTCGGCGGCGGTCACGTTCACGGAACGCAGGTCGGCCGCGCCCTGGACGATATCGTCCTCGGCACCCTCGACGGCGACGAACATGGCGTCCGTGCCCCCGGCCAGCAAGGCCACGGCGCGCCCGTGCGGCCAGGAAAAAGTAGGGTACAGCTCGACGCTGTCGAGCACGCCCAGGCGGCCCGAGGTGCCGGCGCCGACATAGATCAGGCGCCCGCCGGCTTCCACGCGCGGCAGCGCGGCCGCCACGGCGGCGGCCAGGCGCGGAGCAGCAGCGCGCACGGCATTCACGGCGTTCAACTGGTCGTCCACCAGCACGTTCACCAGTTCCACGGTCGGGTACTGGTCGAGCAGGGCGTGGTCCTGGGCTGGGGTTTCGGTGTTGAGCATGGCGCAGCGGTCCGGGCGGATTATCAATAAAACCAGTGTAATACCAATCTTGCAGGCTTTCCCATGAAAGGAAGGGCCGTCGTTATGACGAAAGGTTATGCACCCAAAGCTTACGCCGGGGTTCGGCGGAGTTCCGCCACAAAATCATAATAGTCGCTGCGGCAGTAGGAATGCGTCAGCTCGACCGCCACGCCGGACTCGAGGTAGCCGACGCGGGTGATGAACAGCACCGCCTGCCCTTCCGGCACGCCCAGTTTCGCCGCCAGCTCGAGCGGCGCGTTCATGGCGCGGATGTGCTGCAAGGCACGCACCGGCATGTTGCCGCTGCCATCCAGGTGGGCGTAGAGCGAATTGGCCACCTCCTGCGGCTGCGGCAGTACCGAGGCCGGAATCACGCTCGTCTCGTAGGCCATCACGACCTCGTCGGCCAGGCGCAGGCGCTCCAGGCGCGCCACCCGGGCGCCGGGCGACAGGCCCAGCGCCAGTTGTTCGTCGGCGTCGGCCGCCACGATTTCTCGCCGCAGCCAGCGCGAATTCGGCGTGTAGCCGCGCTGCTGCAACTGCTCCGAAAAGCTCGACAGGTTCGACAGCGGCTGCTCGATGCGCGGCGCAATGTAATTGCCGGAGCCGCGGCGGCGCACCACCAGCCCCTGCTCGACCAGCTGGTCGATCGCTTTTCTCGCCGTCACCCGCGACACGTCGAGCTGCTCGGACAGCGTGCGTTCCGAGGGCAAGGCCTGGTCGGCCTGGTAGCGGCCGTCGCGCACGTCCTGGGTCAGCTTGCGGGCCAGCTGCATGTACAGCGGCGAATTGTCGTTGGCGTCGAGCTTGAAGTCGGTAATCGGTTGGTTCATGGTCGTGAATGGATGGCTCGCCTCGCCAGTGTAAGGCAGGGCGATGCGGGCAGCCGCAAAATTGTTCCGATATTATCCGGGCGCGATAACAAAAGCTTATGCGGCGCGCACGGCATTTCATTGGCGAGCCTGGGGCGCGCTCCGTAAGCTCGGGCAGACACAACAGAAAGGACTGGCATGAACGGAAACAGGAGAAGCTTGCTCGGACTGGCCCTGCTGGGCGCAGTCGATCCCCTGCTGGCAGCGGTCCCGCTGAGCGGCGCCGGACCGGGCCGCAAGGAGCAGCTCGACCGCGAACTGGCCGCCATCGTCCAGGATCCCGCCTGCGAACTGGCCAGCCTGTCCGTGCTGGCGATCCGCGCCGGCAAGGTGGCCTATGAAGGCCAGTTCGGCCGGCGCTGGATCGGCAAGGGCGCCGCGCCCGACCTGCCGGCGAACCGCGACACCCTGTACCGGATCGCCTCGATTTCCAAGATGATGACCACGCTCGGCCTGATGCGCCTGGTGGAAGACGGCAAGCTCGAACTCGACGCCGACGTTTCAGGCTACCTGGGCTTTAGCCTGCGTAACCCGCATTTCCCCGATCGCGCCATCACCCTGCGCCACCTGCTGACCCACACGTCCTCGCTGCGCGACGAGGCCGGCTATTCCTTCCCCATCGGCACCGCCTTGCGCGACTTCGTCGTGCCGGGTGCTCGCCTGCACGGTGACGGAACAATGTGGGCGGCAAAGGCCGGTCCGGGCGAATATTTTACTTATTGCAACCTGGGCTGGGGCATCATCGGCACCCTGATGGAACGGGTGACGGGCGAACGCTTCGACCGCCTGATGCAGCGCCTGCTGCTGCAGCCGCTCGGTTTGAAGGCCGGCTATAACGTGTCGGAATTGCCGGCCCCGGCGCTTACTCACCTGGCCACGCTCTACCGCAAGCGTACGGTCGATACCGAAGTCTGGGATGCGCAGGGGCCGTGGATCGCCCAGGTCGACGACGTGCGCACCACCCCTCCGGCGCCCCCCGCCGGCATCGAGCGCTACGTGCCTGGCGAGAATGCCACGCCCTTCAGCCCGACCGGCGGCCTGCGCATATCGGCGCGCGACATGGGGGTCGTGATGCTGATGCTGATGAACGGCGGCGTCCATGAGAGCCGCCGCATCCTCCAGCCGCAGACGCTCGAGCGCATGTTCGCGCGCCAGTGGACCTTCGATGGCAAGGGGAATAACGGCGACAGCCTGAACGGCTTTTTCACCGCCTGGGGCCTGGGCAATGCCCAATTCCCCGACCAGCCAGGCCTGCGCCTGGTCGAAGGCGGGTTCGATGCGGTCGGCCACCTGGGCGACGCCTACGGCCTGCGTTCCGTCTTTGCCTTCGACCGCAAGCGCAAGAATGGGATGATCGTTCTCGTCGGAGGCAGTTCCAGCGATCCCGGCATCCACAAAGGGCAGTATTCGGCGCTTGCCCGTTTCGAGGAACGGATACTCAGCAGCATGTTCCAGCACGCCATCGCCGGCTAGGTGTTTTCCACAACTCAGCAAAATTCACATGACTGGCGGTTATGGCGTGGCGTTCCTCTTTCATTGGCCCTGCGCGTCCGCCCGCCCTAAGCTCTTCCTTATCTCAGCCAACAACAATCATTCGGAATGCACGGGAAGCAGCACATCATCGTCATCGGCGGCGGCGTCGTCGGCCTGACCTCGGCCTGGTGGCTGCTCGAGGCCGGCTTTCGCGTGACCCTGGTCGAGCGCGCGGGGCAAGTCGCCAGCGGCGCCAGCTACGGCAATGGCGGCCAGTTGAGCTACCGCTATGTCTCTCCGCTGGCCGACGCCGGCGTGCCGCTGAAAGCGATTGCCTGGCTGTTCCAGGAACACGGCCCGCTGCGCTTCAAGCCCGAGGCGGACCTGCGCCAATGGACCTGGCTGGCCAGCTTCCTCGGCCAATGCACCAGTCAAGCCAACCGCCGTACCACGGCCAAGCTGCTGCAACTGGGAGAGTTATCCCGCGCCGGCATGGCCGAGCTGGGGTCCATCGTCGCGCCAGACGATTTTGCCTGGCGCGACGCCGGCAAGCTGGTGGTCTACCGCTCCTCCAAGATCTTTGAACAGGCGGCCGGCAAGGCCACCGCCGGCGAAATCTGGACCGGCGCCGAATGTGCCGCGCGCGAACCCTCGCTGGCGGCCGCACGTCACCTGCTGGCCGGCGGCATCTATAACAGCGGCGAAGCGGTGGCCGACTGCCACGCCTTCTGCGTGGCGCTGGCCGAACGCGTGCGCCAGCACCCGCGGTTCGCGGGTTTTGTCCAGGCCGATGTCATGCGCATGGTCGCCGAGGGCGGCAAACTGACGGGACTGGACACCAGCGCCGGTTTCCTGGGCGCCGATGCCTTCGTGCTCGCCGCCGGCATCCAGAGCCGCAACCTGGCGGCGCAGGTCGGCATTTCGCTGCCGCTATACCCGCTGAAGGGATACAGCCTGAGCGCGCCGATCCGCGGCGGCGACACCGCGCCCGAGATCAGCGTGACCGACTTCGAGCGTAAAGTGCTGTACGCGCGCATCGGCGACAAGCTGCGCGTGGCGGCGATGGTCGACATGGTCGGCGAAGACCTGAGCCTGAACCCGAAGCGCATCGGCAGCCTGACCCGTCAGGTCAAAGAGACGATGCCGCACGCGGCCGACTACGAACGCATCGAAGCCTGGGCCGGCCTGCGCCCCGCCACGCCCAACAGCGCCCCGATCATCGGTGCCTCCCCCCTGGCTAACCTGTGGCTGAACGTCGGCCACGGCCCGCTCGGTTTTACTTTTGCCGCCGGCACCGCGCGCGTGCTGACCGACCTGATGCAGGGCAAGGCGCCGCCATTTGCGCTGGACATGCTGGCGTTGCAGCGCTGAGGTCTTTCCAGGCCCGGCTTGAGGCTTCCCGGTATCCGGCGCACCGATCGTGCTGGTCAATACCGTCGGCACCGCGCTCCGGTAGGCTGGTCCCGGACCAGACCAGGGAGGCTTCATGAATACCTACCGCATTCTTCCAGGCGGCCTGTGCTGCCTGATGCTGGCGACGGCCGCGCAGGCCGCGCCGGTGACGACCCATTTCCCGAACACCGGCCTCGGCAGCTTTCTCGCGGAAAAATTCGACCTGGCCAGCATCCGCAGTTCCATCGGGCCCAGGCGTACTCCGGCAACGCGCACTTTCGCGGACCTGAGGCTGGCACCCGTCAACGCCGGCGACGACAGCGTCAGCTTCGAGCGGGATGGCTGGTTTTATAAGCTAACGATCGTCGAGCGCGGCGATGTCAACGGCGACGGCGTCGAAGACCTGAAAGCCTGCTTCGTCGACCACGCCGTCGGCGGCCCGACCTATCACGCAAGGGAAGGCCTCCTGATCACCCGCTACGCACCGGATGGCTATGCGCTCGCACTGAGCTTCAGCGTCGACGATGCCTGCGGCAAGCCGCCCTACCTGAGCGGGCCGACTGCGCGCTGAGCTTAAACCATGTATCAGTCCCGTTCGCAACCAGAGACATGCTCAAAGAGAAAAGATGTTAGAACCCAGTCCAGACCTGCATCCCGATTATCGTCGCGAACATGTACCAACCGTTAAAGGAAACGCCCCCCTGAATTACATTGAGCGGATCGTGCAACTAGCATTGTTCTTTTTCGAGCTGGCCGAAGAGGACACGAACGGCGACTCTCGCTTGATTTGTCACCAGTTGCCCCTGCCTACGCTGAAGTGGCAGCAGGTGCAGGCCCAGTTTCGGCAAGTCTGGTATGGGAGCAAGGCGCTCTCGCTGACGGAAGCGGCTCTCGCATTCCATCACTGGATATGTGAACAGGGAGGTTTATTCGGAAATCTGGACGGAGTCGAAACAGGCATACGCGAAGGTTGCCAACCATATGAGGGCGCTTTTTACCCAGTGGCCGATCCAGGCCGGCGCCTCGAGCGTTCTTATATACGAATGGCACGTTTCTACCGACGCATGGTGCGTGAAGACATTACCCAGCATAGCCGGATAGCCGAGTGGTTTGTGCCGAATGCCGTTGTACCTCAAAACGATGGCAAACCTGGACAGCATCCCGAGCACGTCGTTCCCTGCGTAGTCCTGAGGGACTTGGCAAAGGAATGCTTCGCAAAGCACCAGTCGGTGCATGACGTTGCGGTCTTGCTCCGGCGCTTGCTCGTCGTGATCTGGATCGAGCCCGAACACCGCGACTGGCTCGACTTCGGTAAAGATAACTTGAAGAACCGGATGCCCGAAAACTGGAATAGTATGAGCGGTTGCTTGTATGCGCGGCTGCATGACAAGGTGATCTCATTTCAGCACGCTTCCGGACACCCCTGTACCTGTGGCCAATCCAAGGTATCCGCTACGTCGGATAAAGATACGCACGAACGGACTGAACGCACGCACGCGAATTAAGACATTCCATTCTTACGTCCATACTGTAACTGAAACTGGCAACGAAACCCCTTGACGCAACTGCGAATGCCATTCTGCTCGGACGGCAGCAATTTTCCACTTCTTAATACAACTTTATCGCTGGGCTTATCCGCCCTGGATAAGTATAGGCCCTGATGTGTCTTATTCGCTCGTCCGAATGACCTGATTTTTCTAAACAACGACAATAAGCTTGCAATTTGGAAATAAAAATAGCAAGATTGTATTTTTATTGTTCCTATTCCTATCATGGCAAAGCGCATTGTCGGCATCCTTGCCGGCACAATTTTCACAGCGGTGCTCGTCATTGGCGCCCCCAATTACATCAACCTTCAATACGCCATGTCGCAGGTTCAGAAGGCTGATTCGCGCAATGAAGGCATTCAGGTCTTTGTTCATTACGAGTATTTCGTGAATCCGAATGTACTCATTTATGACTTACGGGATGTATCAGGAACATCCAGTCCCATGGATGTGACGCGCGTATTGCTGCAATATGCCGAACAGCAGAAGGCCCGATCCTTCAAGGCTGTCCAGCTATCACACCGTGGACATGAAAAATTTATGTTGGAAGGTGGCTATTTTCAAGAGCTAGGCCGGGAATACGGTAAGCAGAACCCGGCTTATACACTGAGAACGCTACCGGAAAACCTTTATAAATCGGATGGCTCGCGTGCATTCGGTAGCTGGACTGGGGGGATGCTTGGCGTGCTGGGCAGACAGATGGAGGATTTCATGACCTGGCACCGCTCCTGGTACATCGACGAACTGAATTCTGAAAACAACGATAACACTCATCATGCAAGTTAAACATTTTGCCGACCGTGTACCGGCCTTTCGATTCGCTACCAAAACTCTTTGCGCAATCGGGCTGGCAGCCCAAATTGCTGGCTGCTCATCCGATGCGGATCTGGCCGAAACCAAAAAGAAACTTGAGCAAGCGAACGAGAAGATTGTTGCTCTTGAGGCGCAGTTGGCGCGCGCGCAGGTCTCTGCACCTGTCGCGACCGCTGCTCCTGTTGCCCAGGATCCGGCCGCGCCAGCTGTAGTAACATCGACACCAGATGAAGAGCCCAAGACAGCAGCAGGTCAGCAATGGTCCTATTACGTTGTCGAGGAAAAGATGACCGGCGGTAAGCGCAAGACCGCTTCGGTCGAGAGCACCAATACGGTCGACTTTGATTTCCCATATAGCGGATCTCAGCATGGCCGAATCACGCTACGTATCGATCCACGCCATGGCAAGGATGTTTTGTTCCGCATAGAGCGGGGCCAGATTCTTTGCCCATCATATGAGGGCTGCAGGGTACAAATCCGATTCGATGATGAAAAACCCAGCAGTTTCGCAGCTTCAGCAGCGGCGGATCATAGTTCGGACGTCATCTTCCTTGACGACTATCCCCGGTTCCTTACCAAACTAAGAAAAGCGAAGCGGGTACGCGTGGCAGTAAACATTTATCAGCAAGGGACGCCGGTATTCGAGTTTGACGTAAGCGGGTTTGACCTCGACAAGTACCAAGCCAAGTCCTAACAAGTCAGCAGCACGCATTACTTGCATCAAGCGGTACAGTCGGCCACGCCCTGCTACACTGCCCGGATGCCCCCTGCCGGCGAGCCCTTGTCGGCAGGGCATGTGTAGAATGAGGTAAGGCCATCGCGTGCGGTGGCAAGCAATATGTCCAACGAAGAAAATCCGGCTCTCCCCGATCATCCACCGCAGCCCGCACGCGGCACGCCGCGCCTGCCGCCCAGGCCCGCCCTCCACACCTCGCCCGAGGAAGCCGCCGCCCGCAAGCAGGCGCGCGAAGAGCGCGATGCGCTGGTGCGCGGCGTGAGCTCGATCGCGGAGATGCGCGACGCGATCCGGCAGGCGGCGCGCGCGCTGCCGGCGCTGGCGGAAGTGCCGCGCGTGCGTGTGTCCGACGCTGCCGCCTTCCGGGCACGCGCCGAACAGGGCCTGCCGTTCATCATCACCGGGCTGGTGGGGCGCTGGCCGCTGGCCACCCTGGGCCCGCAGGCGCTGGGCGAGCGTTTCGGCCACCTGCCGGTGCGTGCGCGGGTGGGCGACTACATCAACACGGCGTTTGCGCCGGACCGCGCCATGCAGGACATGACCATGGGCGAGTACCTGACACTGGCGGCCGCCAGCGAGGGCTTGCCGCCCTATCTCGGCAACCTGGAATTGCGCGAGCTGAACAGCCTGTGCCACTGGCCCGCGTATTTCGGGAAGATGGGGCCGCCGCGCTTCTGGATCGGCCCGGCGGGGACGGTGACGCCGCTGCATTGCGACTACGACGACAATATCTTTGCGCAGATCTGGGGCACCAAGCGGATTTTCCTGGCGCCGCCGCACCACGACGCATACCTGTACCCGAGCGAAGCGAACGCGATCCTGTTCGGTTCGCCCTTCGATCCCGAGGCGCCCGATTACGCGCGCTTTCCGCTGGCGCGGCAGGCGGCGCTGGTCGAATGCATCGTCGGGCCCGGCGACATGCTGTACGTACCCGCCGGGTGGTATCACCAGGTGCGGGCACTGGACTTTTCGCTGTCCTCGAACCGCTGGGCCAGGGCGGTGCCGCTGGCCCTGCACGGGAACCAGGCCGTGTTGCGCCCGGCCCCTTAGTCTTACCCTCCGCGGCCCATTCCGCCGCCCGGCCCGCCGCGCATCATCATGCCGGGGCGTCCGCCGCCGGCGAACGTGCCGAATCGGTAGGACAGGCCCACCGACACCATGCGTCCGTTGGCACGCTGGACGCTGTACTCGCGCAGGCGTGCGGTTTCGGTGACCGATTCCGTCTTCTGCGAATCGAAGACGTCGTTCACGTTCAGCACCAGGCTGAGCGCCGGAGTCAGGTTGCGGCGGTAGGTGAAGTCGGCGGTCTGCACCGGCTCGCGGTAGCCTTCGCCGAACAGCACTTTGCCTTGCGCATTGACCGACAGCTGGAACTGGTTGCTCGGGTCCATCTGGTAGCTGATGCGGGCGCGGCCGGAAAGCGAGGTCGCGTTGCGCTTGTCGTCGCTCGCGCTGCCCAGCACGGTCTGTTCGCTGTAGCCGAGGTTGCCGCTGGCGTTGATCGTCAGCTTGTCGGTGGCGCGGCCGCTGAAGGTGAATTCGAGGCCGCCCGAACGGCTGGTGCCTTCGTTGTCGCGGGTGGTCAGCAGCACGTTGTCGCCGATGAAGAAACGGCGCTCGGAAATCAGGTCCGAGTCGCGCCGCGCGTACAGGCGCACATTCGTCTCCACCTTGCCGAGCTTGGTCTCGACGCCGAGTTCGAGCGAATCGGAATTGGTCGGGCGCAGGTTCGGATTGCCCGAGGAGACGTTGAATTCGTCGCGGTAGACGACGAAGGGATTCAGGTCGCTGGCGCCCGGACGGCGGATGCGGCGCGCGTAGCTCAGGCGCAGGGCGGTGTCGTCCGACCAGTCGTAGCTGAGGAAGGCGCTCGGGATGGCATCGAAATAATGGTTGCCGGCGCGGATGTTCGTCGTGACCTGGTTCAGGTCGACGTCCGTGTACTCGCCGCGCAGGCCGCCCTGCACGCCCCACTTGCCGGACAGGCGCAGCTGGTAGGTGCCGTACAGCGCCAGCGTGGTCTCGTCGATCTCGAAGCGGTTGGTGCGTCCGGTGTTAATCGTCTCGACCAGGGTGCCGTTGGCGATGTCGAAGAAGGCGTTGTCGAAGGTATTGCTGTTGCGCGCCACCTTGTAGCCGACGCGCAGGATGCCGTTCTCGCCCGGCCGGTCGTAGTCGCCGGTGAAATCGATGACGCGCGTGCCGTTGTCGTTGTGCTGGCGGGTCCGGTCGGCGCTGGCGTTGACTGGCCGCACCGTATAGCTGCGCGCGTCGCGCGAATCGGCCTCGAAGGTGGTGCCCGACACGCGCAGGTCGAGTTTCAGGTTCTCGCCGGGCAAAGTACCCTTGTGGTCGAAGCGCGCGCCGAGGCTGTAGTTGCGATTGCGCGCCTCGCGGTCGTTGTTGCGCAGGTATTCGTTGTCGACCGCGCCGGCCGCGTTCGCGCCCCGGTAGCGTTCGAACGAATCGGCCTCGGTCGAGGTGCCGCTGAGCATGGTCGTCAGCGCCAGCACGTCCTTTTCGCCGATGTTGTAGCTGAACATGCCGTTCAGGCCGGCGGTCTCGTTGATGTTCTCGCCGGTCGACACCTGGCTGCTGGGCGCCACGCCGCCGGCCGCATCGATGCGCTCGCGGTTGACCTCGCGCTCGGAATCGCGCTTGTCGCGGCGCAGGAAGACGCCGCCCTGCACGCTCATGCGGCCGGTCGTGTAGCTGCCGAAGCTGTTCGCATTGAAACGGCCTTCGGTGCCGACGTTGGCGTTGACCGCCGCGAAACCGCCGGGTCGGCGTTCGCGCCGCATCACAAGGTTGATGATCGGGCCGCCCCCGCCTTCGTTGCCGAATTGCGCGCCCGGGTTGTTGAGCACTTCGACCGATTCGAGGTCGCCGGCCGGCAGCGCGTTGATCGCCGCGGCCCGGTTCTCGCCCTGCATCATGGCCGACGGCTTGCCGTCGATCAGGATTTGCACATTGCTCCTGCCGCGCAGGGTGACCGAACCGTCGGCATCGACGGCCACCGAGGGCACTTTGTTCAGCGCGTCGCCCACCGAATCGTTCGAAGAGGCGGCATCGGTTTTGACGTCGTAGACCTGGCGGTCGATGCGGTTCGAGGAACGGGTACCGCTGACGGAGACGGTCGCCACGCCCGGTGCCACGGCCGCATCGGCTGCCGGCGGAGCCGGCGCAGCGGCCGCCGGCTGGACCGGTGCCGGCTGCTGGGCCGGCATTGCCGGCGGCGTCACCGTTGCCTGCTGTGCGGCGGCGGGAACGCCGGCCAGCAGCGTGCCGGCCAGGACCGGGGACAGGACGAGGGAACGGTGGCGCTGCAGCAGGGACGAAAGGAGATCAGGGCGATGATTCGAGGTCATGGACAGGCGTTAACGCTTAAAAAAGTGAGCGAACGCAATTGTCTCATGTAAAACTGCAATCGATGCGGCAGATGCAAACGCTCAACAAGTCGAGCGTTTGCATGTATTTACCGGCATTTGCAGGGCGTTCAGGATGGGCTGTGTGCCGGCACCCTGGTCAGCCGCATCGTGTAGTGCTGGGGTTTTCCTTCGGCGCTCCAGTGCTGGGTGGCCTCGAGGGTGTCGGCATCGATCCGGTGCCAGTTGAACTCGCTGGGCGCGCTGACCGGGGCGAAGCGGGCGCTGTCGGGGCCGATATCGGAGGCGCGCCAGGTGAATTCTCCCCATTGCGAGGTGACTTCCCCATTCTCGAAACGGATGGTGCTGCCGTCGCTGTGCCGCTCGAAGCTGGCGTCCGGATACCGGCGCGAATGGAAGACGGCCGGCTCGGGGTGGACGTATTCTTCATAAAATTCCTTGCCGTCGGCACTGACGCCTCTCCAGCGTCCTTCCAAAAATTTTAGCTGAGCAAAATCGTCGAAGCTGAACATGGTGGATCCTTCGCGTGGTTGGAGAAACCGGGCGTTTTACATGGGCGCCACGGCAACGTATGCCAAAGCTACTGGATCGACTATGATTAGGGCGCGCAATTACAAAAATGTTAATTACCCCACATGAACCAGTACTCCCTCGAACAAAAATTCTTCCTCGTCCTGCTGATCGTCGTCAGCCTCGCCTTCGGCTGGATCCTGTTGCCCTATTCCGGGGCGGTGTTCTGGGGCATCGTGCTGGCCATCCTGTTTTCCAGCCTGAACCGGCGCCTGCTGCGCGCCACCAAGGGCAAGCCGACGCTTGCCGCCCTGATCACGCTGGCCTCGATCGTGGTGATGGTGATCCTGCCGCTGTCGCTGATCGCCGTTTCCCTGGTCGACCAGGCGTCCGCCGTCTACACCATGATCAGTTCGGGCAATATCGATGTCGGCAGGTATTTCCAGCGCATCATGCTGTCGCTGCCGGATTGGGTGATCCGGATACTCGAACGCTTTGACCTGACCGATTTCGCCTCATTGCAGCTCAAGTTGCAGGAAGGCGCCGCCCAGGCCAGCCAGGTCGTCGCACGCCAGGCCTTGCATGTCGGGGGCATGACCTTCGATTTCCTGGTGGGCCTGACGGTAATGCTGTATCTGCTGTTCTTCCTGCTGCGCGACGGCCAGTCGCTGGCGAACCGCGTCAAGAACGCCTTCCCGCTGAGCGCCCACTACAAGCGCCGCCTGTTCACCAATTTCACGACCGTCATCCGCGCCACCGTGAAGGGCAATGTGCTGGTCGCCATCGCCCAAGGCGCGCTCGGCGGCCTGATCTTCTGGTTCCTGGACGTCCAGGCGGCGCTGCTGTGGGCGGTGGTGATGGCCTTCCTGTCGCTGCTGCCGGCCGTGGGCGCGGCCATCGTCTGGGCGCCGGTCGCCATCTATTTCCTGGCGACGGGCGTCATCTGGAAAGGCATCGTCCTGATCGCCTTCGGCGTGCTCGTGATCGGCCTGGTCGACAACATCCTGCGCCCGGTGCTCGTCGGCAAGGACACGAAAATGCCGGACTACCTGGTGCTGCTGTCGACGATCGGGGGCATGGCCCTGTTCGGCCTGAACGGCTTCGTGATCGGCCCGCTGATCGCCGCCCTGTTCCTGGCGTGCTGGGACCTGTTCGTGTCGACCGAGGAATTCCACCCGAAGTAGGCAAAGGGTGCGGGGAGGGTGAAACTATGACATCATGCCGTACGTAAACGTTCCAACCCCTTGTTCGGGCAATTCGCTCCCGGAATCCATGTCGCACGCCCCTACCCTCCCCCTGCCTGGAGACGCGCATCTCGCCAGCCCGGAAACCCGTTTCCGCGAACTCTTCGAGCAGGCACCGACCAGCATCCAGATCCTCGCCCCCAGCGGGCAGACCCTGCGCGTCAACCGGGCATGGCAGGAACTCTGGCAGATCCACGCAGGCACGCCCCTGATGGACTACATCCTGAGCGACGCGTTCAGCCTGCTGACCGATGCCCAGCTGATCGCCAGCGGCGTCGTTCCTTACCTCAGGCGTGCGCTGGCCGGCGAATCCGTCGAAATCCCGGCGATCCGCTATGACGTGGTCGAATTGAGCGGCACCGGGCGCGCGCGCTGGGTCACCGCGCGGGCCCACCCGATCAAGGACAGCGAGGGCAAGGTGCTCGAAGTCATGCTGATGCATGAGGACATCACCGACCGGCTGGCGGCGGAATCGGCCCTGCGCGCGCGCGAACAGCGTTTCCGCTCGCTGGTGATGGCGACTTCGCAGACCGTCTGGAGCACCGCTCCGGACGGCCGCGTGCTCGAAGATTCGCCCTCGTGGCGCGGCGTGACCGGCCAGAGCTACGAGGAGTGGAAGGAATACGGCTGGCTCGACGCCGTCCATCCCGACGACCGCGAGAACGCCCGCCAGGTCTGGCTCGACTGCACCGCCAACCGCCGCGTCTACGAAACTGCCTACCGCCTGCGCCAGACCGACGGCAGCTACCGCTGGACGGCCGTCAAAGGCGTGCCGATCGAGGACGCGGATGGTTCCGTGCGCGAATGGATCGGCTCCAACAAGGACATCCACGACATCGTCATGGCGCAGGCGGAACTGTCGCAGCGCCTCGAGCGGGAAAAACGCCACTCGGCCCTGCTGACCAAGGTGGCGCAGGCGTCGCGCACCCTGGGCAGCGCCCTGTCGAGCAAGGACATGGCCGAAGCGCTGGTCGAGGAAGTGCGCGGCATCCTCGAGGTACACCAGGCGGTCGTGTCCATCAGCGAGCAGGGCGCCCAGATGATCAATGCGGTGTCGCTGTCGGACAAGTACGCCGGCTACCGCAGCTTCGACGTTGCGCCCGACGGCAGCGGCATCTATGCGCTGGTGTGCAGCAGCAACCGGCCGCTACGCCTGACCCAGGACGAACTGCTCGCCCACCCGGACTGGAAGGGATTCGGCGCCCATGCGGCGGCGCACCCGCCGATGCGCGGCTGGCTGGCCGTGCCGCTGGTCGACCGCAAGGGCAATAACATCGGCCTGGTCCAGGCATCGGACAAGATCGAGGGCGAGTTCACCGAAGAAGACGAGGCGATCCTGGTGCAGCTGGCTTCGATTGCCGCGAACGGCTTCGAAAATGCGCGCCTCTACAGTTCGCTCCAGGAGCAGGACCGGAGAAAGGATGAATTCCTTGCCATGCTGGCGCACGAACTGCGCAACCCGCTGGCGCCGATCGCCTCGGCCGCCGAACTGCTCAAAATCGGCATCGCGAGCGAGGAACGGGTGCGCAAGTCGAGCGAGGTGATCAGCCGCCAGGTGAAGCACATGACCTCGCTGGTCGACGACCTGCTCGACATTTCACGGGTCACGCGCGGGCTGATCCAGCTTGAATCCGTGCCGCTGGACGTGATGGCCATCGTGGGCGGCGCCGTCGAGCAGGCACGGCCCCTGATCGAGGCGCGCGAACACCTGCTGACGGTCGAGCCCGGCCCGGAGGGCGCCAGCGTCATGGGCGACCCGAACCGGCTGGTGCAGGTGCTGGCCAACCTGCTCAACAATGCCGCGAAATACACGCCGCGCGGCGGCCGCATCGGGGTATCGGTCGAGTGCGCTCCCGGGACGGCCGCGATCCGCATCCGCGACAACGGCATCGGCATCGGCAGCACGCTGCTGCCCCAGGTATTCGACCTGTTCACCCAGGCCGAACGCACGCCGGACCGCTCCCAGGGCGGCCTCGGCATCGGCCTGGCGCTGGTCAAGAACGTCGTGACCCTGCACGGCGGCACGGTGACGGCGCACAGCGACGGCCCGGGCACGGGCAGCACCTTTACGGTGATCCTGAACACGGTCTGACGCGGGCTGCACGGCAATAAAAAAAGCCCGGCGTGGATGCCGGGCTTTCCGATGCACGCGCTGTCGTGATTACTTGCGCTTGCGGCGGGCAGCGGCGCCCATGCAGGCCAGGGCCAGGGCCATCAGAGCGACCGAACCAGGTTCCGGGATCTGGGCAATATTGATGTTCGAGAACGTAACGGTCTGGCTCGAGATGTTCGCCGTGCGGATACCCATGGTGTCGAAGCTGGTCAGTTTCGCTCCACCGCCAGTGCCCGTGGCATGCTTGATGGTGGCCAGTTCGGCCAGGTTCATGGTGCCTGGATTGAGCCACGCATCGAAGCGGTTGTAGTACTTGCTGCCATCGACTTTTTGCAGGTAGCCGACGATCTTGTAGGTCTGGCCTGCAACCAAGTTGCTATCCGGAACCCACGGGCCTTTGTCGCCCTGGGTGCGGACGAAGACGTCCTGGGTCTTGCAATTGCCGGCCGGGGTTTCGCAGTTCGCCTTCAGGCCGATGTTGGCGGCTTGCCAGTTGCCGAACCACAGACCGGCGAACGTATTGTTTGCCAGGGTGCCGGTGTAGCTGAACGAAAAATCGATCAGTACGTTGCCATTATAGGTATCGTCGATGTCGAAGGTCGCGACAGCATTGCCGTTGGTATTGAAGGTCTGCGGTGTCGAGGTGATGACGACTGCCGATGCCGAATGCATGATGCCTGCGAACGAAAGCGCTGCCAGGGCTGCTTGAGCGAATTTCATAATTTCCTCGATAACAAATAAAATGTACTATAAGCAATTATTGTGCCAACGAGAAATTATTCTTGTAAATCAATAAAGTAGATTTTTACCTGAACTCGGCGCAAGCTCGTGTGTAAAGTTTTTCGACAAAACGGCGTTTAACAATTCCGAACTGGCTGTCGTTTGCAATTGAGTGTCAGGCCGTCCAGGGCCGGGTTGGCCAAGCCTGCCGCATGCGCTCGAAATCGCCGATAATCCGAGGCATGTCCCCTACCTCTCCTTCCGCCCCCTGCCCTTGCGGCGGCGCCTCGCTTGCCACCTGTTGTGGTCCCTTCATTGCCGGCGAAGCTCTGCCACTCACTGCCGAAGCCCTGATGCGTTCGCGCTACACCGCCTACACCCAGCGCAACGAAGCCTACCTGCGCGCCACCTGGCATCCGCGTACCCGGCCCAGCGACGCCATCATCGATCCCGACGAGAACCTGCGCTGGCTCGGCCTGGAGATAAAATCTGCTTTACGTTTACGTCAACGTAAAGCAGAATTGGTGCATCATCCAGACAACGACACGGTGGAATTCGTCGCCCGCTTCAAAGTAGGGGGACGCGCGCACCGGCTGCATGAGATCAGCCGCTTCCTGCGCGAACCCGACCCGGACCTGGGCGGCGCGCCGCGCTGGTTTTATCTGGACGGCACTTTTCCAAAGTAAGAATTAGACAGAGGACGGCAATGCCCCACATCGAGAGCAAACTCAATCCGCGCAGTGATGACTTCAAAGCAAATGCGACGGCCATGCAGTCCATTGTGGACGACCTGCGGGCCAAGGTGGCGGCCATTGCCGAGGGCGGCGGCGAAGCGGCGCGAGCCAAACACGTCGCGCGCGGAAAACTGCTGCCGCGCGACCGCGTGCAGATGCTGCTCGATCCGGGCACGCCCTTCCTCGAGTTTTCCCAGCTGGCCGCCTTCGACATGTACGACAATGCCGCGCCCAGCGCCGGCATCATCACCGGCATCGGCCGCGTCGCCGGCCAGGAGTGCGTGATCGTCTGCAACGACGCCACGGTCAAGGGCGGCACCTACTACCCGATGACGGTCAAAAAACACCTGCGCGCCCAGGAAATCGCCGAGCAGAACAACCTGCCCTGCATTTATCTGGTCGACTCGGGCGGCGCGAATCTGCCGAACCAGGACGACGTCTTCCCCGACCGCGACCACTTCGGCCGCATCTTCTACAATCAGGCGAACCTGTCCGCCAAGGGCATCCCGCAGATCGCCGTCGTCATGGGCTCCTGCACGGCAGGCGGCGCCTACGTGCCGGCGATGAGCGACGAATCGATCATCGTCAAGGAGCAAGGCACGATCTTCCTGGGCGGCCCGCCGCTGGTGAAAGCGGCGACCGGCGAAGTCGTCACGGCCGAGGATCTCGGCGGCGGCGACGTCCACACCCGTTTATCCGGCGTGGTCGACCACCTGGCCCAGAACGATTTGCACGCGCTGTCGCTGGCGCGCACCATCGTCTCGAACCTGAACCGCACCAAACCCGTGCAGGGCGCGACCCGCGAAGTCGTCGAGCCGAAATATGCGCCGCAGGAGCTGTACGGCGTGATTCCTGTCGATACGCGCAAGCCGTTCGACGTGCGCGAAGTGATCGCACGTGTGGTCGACGGCAGCGAATTCGACGAGTTCAAGGCGCGATACGGCACGACGCTTGTGTGCGGCTTCGCCCACATTTACGGCGTCAAAGTCGGCATCATCGCGAATAACGGCATCCTGTTCTCGGAGTCGGCCCTGAAAGGCACCCACTTCATCGAACTGTGCTGCCAGCGCAAGATTCCGCTGGTCTTCTTGCAGAACATCACCGGCTTCATGGTCGGCCGCAAGTACGAAAACGAAGGCATCGCCCGCAACGGCGCCAAGATGGTGACTGCCGTCGCCACCGCTTCGGTGCCGAAATTCACCGTCATCATCGGCGGGTCGTTTGGCGCCGGCAACTACGGCATGTGCGGCCGCGCCTTCTCTCCGCGCTTCCTGTGGATGTGGCCGAACGCGCGCATTTCCGTCATGGGGGGCGACCAGGCGGCGTCCGTGCTGGCCACCGTGAAACGCGACGGCATCGAGGGCAAGGGCGGGCAGTGGAGTCCTGAAGAAGAGGCGGCCTTCAAGCAGCCGATCAAGGAGCAGTACGAACACCAGGGCCACCCCTACTATGCGTCGGCACGCCTGTGGGACGACGGCGTGATCGACCCGGCCGATACGCGCATGGTGCTGGGCTTGGGCTTGTCGGCTGCCTTGAACGCGCCGATCGAAGAGACGAAGTTCGGCGTCTTCCGGATGTAAGGAAGGGACACATACAATGAACTACGAAACCCTGACCATCGGCGTCGCCGACAAGGTCGCCACCGTCACCCTGAACCGCCCGGACCTGCGCAACGCCTTCAACGAGCAGGCGATTGCCGAACTGGCGCTCGCCTTCGATGAACTCGGCCGCAACGAACTGGTGCGCGCGATCGTGCTGGCTGCGAACGGTTCGGCCTTCTGCGCCGGCGCCGACCTGAACTGGATGAAGAAAATGGCCGCGTACTCGCACGACGAGAACCTGGCCGACGCGTCGCGCCTGGCCGACATGCTGCGCACGATTTACCTGTGCCCCAAGCCGACCGTGGCCAAGGTGCAGGGCGACTGCTATGCGGGCGGCATGGGCCTGGTCGCCGCGTGCGACATCGTGGTGGCGGCCGTTGGAGTAAACTTCTGCCTTTCCGAAGTGAAGCTGGGACTGATTCCGGCGACCATTTCGCCCTACGTCATCAAGGCCATGGGCGAGCAGGCCGCGCGCCGCTACTTCCTGACGGCCGAGCGTTTCGACGCCGCGGCCGCGCTGCGGATCGGCATGGCGCACGAAGTGGTGGAGGCGGACGCCCTCGACACCACGGTCGCCGGCCTGGTGAAGGCGCTGGTGTCGAACAGCCCGCACGCCGTGACGGAGGCGAAAAAGCTGGTGCGCGAGGTGGTGAATGCGCCGGTCACGGATGCGCTGCTGCTCGATACGGCCGGGCGCATCGCCGCCATCCGCGCCTCGAGCGAGGGGCGCGAAGGCGTGGCTTCCTTCCTGGAGAAACGCAAGCCGAACTGGCTGAACTGAGGCTGAACCAAGCTGAATTGAAGAGGAAGCGGGACCCATTTTGAAGCAACAGACATCGTCCGACTGGATCGCTCGCAGCCTGCGCAGCGTGTGGCACCCCTGCACGCAAATGCAGCACCACGAGGAAGTGCCGCTGATCGCGGTCAGCCACGCTAAGGGGCCGTGGCTGTACGACCACGAAGGGCGGCGCTACCTCGACGGCATCAGCTCGTGGTGGGTCAACCTGTTCGGCCATGCCAACCCGCGCATCAATGCCGCGCTGAAGGACCAGCTCGACAAACTCGAGCACGCGATGCTGGCCGGGTTCACCCACGAGCCGGTGGTCGAACTGTCGGAACAGCTGGCCGCATTGACCGGCCACGCCCTCGGCCACGCCTTCTATGCGTCCGACGGCGCTTCGGCGGTCGAGATCGCGATGAAGATGAGTTTCCACGCCTGGCGCAACGCGGGGTTCTCGAACAAGCAGGAATTCGTCTGCCTGCAGGGCAGCTACCACGGCGAGACCATCGGCGCGCTGGCCGTGACCGACGTCCCGCTGTTCAAGGATGCCTACGGCCCGCTGCTGCGCGCCGCCCACGTCGTCGCCTCGCCCGACGCGCGCAACGCCGTCGAGGGCGAATCCAGCCAGGACGTGGCGCGCCGCGCCCTGCAGGATGTCGAGCGCCTGTTCGAAGAGCGCGGCGACAGGATCGCCGCCATGATCGTCGAGCCGCTGGTGCAGTGCGCTACCGGCATGGCGATGTACGACCCGCTCTACCTGGAGTTGCTGCGCGAACTGTGCGACCGCCACCACGTGCACCTGATCGCCGACGAGATCGCGGTCGGCTGCGGCCGCACCGGCACTTTCTTCGCCTGCGAGCAGGCCGCCATCTGGCCGGATTTCCTGTGCCTGTCGAAAGGCATCAGCGGCGGCTACCTGCCCTTGTCCCTGGTGCTGACCACCGACGAGATCTACCAATCCTTCTACAGCGAAGACATTACGCGCGGCTTCCTGCACTCGCACTCCTATACGGGGAATGCCCTGGCCTGCCGCGCGGCCCTGGCCACCCTGCAGATCTTCCGCGACGACGACGTCCTGAACCGCAACCGCGAGCTGGCGACCAGGCTGACGATCGCGCTCGCCCCGCTGGCCGAGCACGAGCGCACCCACCACTTCCGCCAGCGCGGCATGATCTTCGCGTTCGATGCGATCGAGCCCGATCCGGCGCGCGCCTCGACCTTCGCGCGGCGCTTCTTTACCGCCGCCGTCGAGAACGAACTGCTGCTGCGCCCGATCGGCCGCACCGTCTACCTGATGCCGCCCTACGTGCTGGGCCAGGAAGAAATCGACCTGCTCGGCGTGCGCGTGCAATCGGTGTTCGACTCCGTGATGGCGGGCTGAGATGGACCTGATCGATAACGTCAACCGCAAGCTGGCCGCGCTCGATGCGCAAAGCCTGATCCGCCGCCGGCGCGTGGCCGACACCCGCTGCGCGCCGCTGCAGGTGGTCGACGGGCGCGCGGTGCTCGCCTTTTGCAGCAACGACTACCTGGGCCTGGCCGCCCACCCGCGCGTGGTCGCCGCCCTGCGCGAAGGCGCCCAGCTGTACGGCGCCGGCAGCGGCGCCTCGCACCTCATTAGTGGCCACAGCCGCGCCCACGCGATCCTGGAAGAGCGCCTGGCCGACTTCGCCGCGCCCCACATCGAGGATGCGCGCGCGCTCTACCTGAGCACCGGCTACATGGCCAACCTGGCGGTGCTCAGCGCCCTCGGCTGCGACCAGGACGCCGTCATCTTTTCCGAACAGCTGAACCATGCCTCGCTGATCGACGGCGCGCGCCTGGCGAAAGCCGCCGTCAGCATCTACCCGCACGGCAACCTGGCGGCGCTCGAGCAGCAGCTCGCCGCCAGCAAGGCGGGCACGAAAATCGTCGCCACCGACAGCGTCTTCAGCATGGATGGCGACCTGGCGCCGCTGCCCGGCCTGCTGGCCCTGTGCGAGCGCCATGGCGCCTGGCTGGTGGTGGACGATGCCCACGGCTTCGGCGTGCTCGGCGCCCAGGGGCGCGGCGCCCTCGAGCATTTCGGCTTGCGCTCGCCGAACCTGGTGTACGTCGGCACGCTCGGCAAGGCGGCCGGCGTCGGCGGCGCCTTCATCGCTGCGCACTCCGCGGTGATCGAGCTGCTGGTCCAGCGCGCCCGGCCCTACATCTACACGACGGCCGCGCCGCCGGCGCTGGCCCACGCACTGCTGACGAGCCTGGACATCATCACCAGCGAGGAAGGCAATGCCCTGCGCGCCCACCTCGAGTCGCTGGTCACCCAGCTGGGCGCGGAACTGAACCTGCAGCGCTGGACCCGCCCGGCCTCGCCCACCGCGATCCAGCCCATCCTCATCGGCAGCAACGAGGAAGCGCTGCGCGTGGCCGCCGGCCTCTATGCGAAGGGCCTGTGGGTGCCGGCGATCCGCCCGCCGACGGTCCCGGTGAATACCGCGCGCCTGCGCGTGACCCTGTCGGGCGCCCACACCCACGACGAAGTCGCGCGCCTGGCCGGCGCCCTGAACGAACTGGAGGGAGCGTGATGACGCGCTTTGACAACAAGAACCTCAACGAGCCGCCCGAACCGATGATCGAGACCGGCGTCGCCGCACCGCTCGCGCGGCCGCTGCCTGCCGGGGAACGCATACCGGAACCGGCCGAAGCGCTGGCGGCGGAGGGCATTCCGACCCGCTTCAACTGCTTCGTGACCGGCACCGACACCGAGATCGGCAAGACCCTGGTCTCGAGCGCGATCCTCCATACACTGGTCGAGCGCGGCCTGCGCGCCTGCGGCATGAAGCCGGTCGCGGCCGGCGCCGAACTGCGCGATGGAGAACTGCACAACGAGGACGCCGACATGCTGGCGGCCGCCGGCAACGTGCACCTGCCCTCCAACATCACGACCCCCTTCATGCTGCGCGAGCCGGCGGCGCCGCACATCGCGGCCGCGCTCGAAGGCGTGACGATCACCGCGGTGCCGATCATCGCCGCCTATGCCGAGATCCTGGCCGCGTCGGACGCCGTCGTGGTCGAAGGCGTGGGCGGCTTCCGGGTGCCGTTCAACGACGATTTCGACAGCGCCGACCTCGCCGCCCAGCTGAATTTGCCCGTGATCCTGGTGGTCGGCATGCGCCTGGGCTGCATCAGCCATGCGCTGCTCACCGTGGAAGCGGTCGTCGCGCGCGGCCTGGTGCTGGCCGGCTGGGTCGCCAATACCGCGGACCCGGAAATGCGCTTTTTCGACGAGAACATCGAGGCGCTGTCCGCGCGCATCCCCGCTCCGCTGCTGGGGGTGGTGCCGCGCCTCGAACACCCTACTGCCGCCAACGCGGCCCGATTCATCGATCTCGCGGGACTGCCGGGTTGGCCGTCGACGCGGGCTCTGTAACGTACGAAGCAAGACAAAGGAATGACCATGAATGCACCCCACACCGTCGCCCTGCACCGCCCTGGCGCCCCGATCACCGAGCGTCCGGATGCGACCTGGCCGCTGGCCGACGTGCTGGCGCTGTTCGAGCTGCCCTTCAACGAACTGATGTTCCGCGCCCAGGAAGCCCACCGCGCCCACTTCCCCGACGGCGACGTCGAACTGGCGACCCTGCTGTCTATTAAAACCGGCGGCTGCGAGGAAGACTGCGGCTACTGCCCGCAGGCGGCGCGCTACGACACCGGCGTCGAAGCGAAAAAAATCCTCGACATCGACACCGTGCTCGACGCCGCGCGCCAGGCGAAAGCCAGCGGCGCCACCCGTTTCTGCATGGGCGCCGCCTGGCGCAGCCCGAAAGAGCGCGACATGGGCAAGGTCGAAGAGATGGTGCGCGAAGTGAAAGCGCTCGGCATGGAAACCTGCGCCACCCTCGGCATGCTCGAAGCGGGCCAGGCCGAACAGCTGAAGGCTGCGGGCCTCGACTACTACAACCACAACATCGACACCGCGCCCGATTTCTATAACAACGTCATCTCGACCCGCGAATACCAGGACCGCCTCGATACCCTGGGCCGCGTGCGCCAGGCCGGCCTGAAGGTCTGCTGCGGCGGCATCGTCGGCATGGGAGAGACGCGCGAGCAGCGTGCCGGCCTGATCGCCCAGCTGGCGAACCTGAACCCGTATCCGGAATCGGTGCCGGTGAACCACCTGGTGCAGGTCGAAGGCACGCCGCTGCATGGCCTCGACCCGCTCGACCCGATCGAATTCGTGCGCACCATCGCGGTGGCGCGCATCACCATGCCGCAGGCGCGCGTGCGCCTGTCGGCCGGGCGGCGCCAGTTGGGTGAGGCTGTGCAGGCGATGTGCTTCATGGCCGGCGCCAATTCGATCTTCTACGGCGACAAGCTGCTCACCACCGGCAACCCGGAAGCGGAAGACGACCGCGCGCTGCTGGCCAAGCTGGGCCTGAAAACCCGCGCGGCCACGCTGGACTCGGCGCCGAAGGAAAGCTGCGGTTGCTAAGCCGTTTTATCCCGACCCATACCCAAGAACCATAAAGCGAGACAAACGCATGTTCACGAAAATCCTCATTGCCAACCGTGGCGAAATCGCCTGCCGTGTCGCCGCCACCGCGCGCCGCATGGGTATCCGTACCGTTGCCGTGTATTCGGATGCGGACGCCGGGTCGAAACACGTCGCGGTCTGCGATGAGGCGGTGTGGATCGGGCCGGCCGCCGCTAAGGAAAGCTACCTGCGCGGCGAGAAGATCATCGAGGTGGCGAAAGCGGTCGGCGCCCAGGCGATCCACCCGGGCTACGGCTTCCTGTCCGAGAACGCCGAGTTCGCGGAAGCCTGCGCCGCGGCCGGTCTCGTCTTCATCGGGCCGCCGGGTTCGTCGATGCGCGCGATGGGCTCGAAGTCGGCCGCCAAGCAGCTGATGGAAGGCGCCAACGTGCCGCTGGTGCCGGGCTACCACGGAGACAACCAGGACCCCGAGTTCCTGCGCCAGCAGGCCGACCGCATCGGTTACCCGGTGCTGCTCAAAGCCAGCGCCGGCGGCGGCGGCAAGGGCATGCGCGTGGTCGAGCGCAGCGAAGACTTCGTGGCCGCGCTGGGCTCGTGCAAGCGCGAGGCGATCAGCTCCTTCGGCGACGACAAGGTGCTGGTCGAAAAATACCTGACCCGTCCGCGCCACATCGAAATCCAGGTGTTCGCCGACACCCACGGCAACTGCGTCTACCTGCACGAGCGCGACTGCTCGGTGCAGCGCCGCCACCAGAAGGTGCTGGAAGAGGCGCCGGCCCCCGGCATGCCGGCCGACCGCCGCGCGGCCATGGGCGAAGCGGCGGTGAACGCCGCGCGCGCCGTCGGCTATGTCGGCGCCGGCACCGTCGAATTCATCGCCAACCAGGACGGCTCGTTCTACTTCATGGAGATGAACACCCGCCTGCAGGTGGAGCACCCGGTCACCGAAATGATCACCGGGACGGATCTCGTCGAATGGCAGCTGCGCGTCGCCTTCGGTGAGCCGCTGCCGAAAAAACAGCACGAACTGGCCATCCACGGCCACGCGATCGAGGCGCGCATCTATGCCGAGAACCCGGAAAAGGGTTTTCTGCCGTCGATCGGCACCCTGCGCCACATGGATACGCCCCACGCCGTGAGCTTCGAGCTGGGCGGCACCGCGGGGGGCGAACCGGCCGCCGTGCGCATCGATTCGGGCGTGCGCGAAGGCGATGCGATTTCTCCGTTCTACGACCCGATGATCGCCAAGCTGATCGTCTGGGGCGCGGACCGCACGCAAGCGCTGGCGCGCCTGTCGCAGGCCCTGGCCGAGTTCCAGATCGTCGGCCTGGCCACCAACATCGCCTTCCTGAAACGCCTGGTCGAGGGCGAGGCCTTTTCCACGGCCGACCTCGACACCGGGCTGATCGAGCGTAACGGCGCCTCCCTGTTCCCGGCGCTGCGCCCCGCCCCCGCCGGCGCGCTGGCCCTGGCGGCCGTGTCGCTGATCGAAGCGGAAAAACGCCAGTCGGCCGGCGCGTCCAGCGTCGCGGCCGACCCCTGGGGCCAGGCGCAGGGCTGGCGCCTGAACGGCGACTACCGCCGCGTGCTGTCGTTCGGCGACGAGTACGCGGCCGGTACCGAATCCGGCGACTACCGGGTCGGCGTCGTCTACCACCCGCAGGGCTGGGAGCTCGAGGTGCACGGCGTCAAACAAGCCCTGAGCGTGACCGGCCATGAGGGCGCCACGCTGTCGGTGCGCCTGGGCGAGCAGTCGATGCACGGCACCGTGCGCCGCGACGGCGACCTGTTCCACGTGTTCACCAATGGCGAGCACGTCACCCTGGCCTACAAGGACCCGATGGCCCATGCCGGCGAGGCCGAGGCTGCGGGCGGCCGCCTGACCGCGCCGATGCCGGGCAAGGTGGTGGCGGTGATGGTCGAGGGCGGCCAGCAGGTGAAAAAGGGAGACGCCCTCGTCATCATGGAAGCGATGAAGATGGAGCACACCATCGCCGCGCCATCTGACGGCCTGGTCGAAGAGGTGCTGTACGCGGTCGGCGACCAGGTCGCGGACGGCGCGCCGCTGCTGGCGTTCAAGGCTGCTTGAGAGGCCATCCGATGCGCATCCTCCTGTACCGCGGGGACGGCGTGATTGCGCCCTGGGCGCAGGATTTCATGCGCGCGCTGCCCGGCGCCGAGACCGTGGAATGGCGGGAAGGCCAGGCGCTGGCGCCTTGCGACTACGCGGTACTGTGGAACCCGGCGCCAGCGCTGCTGGCGCAGCTGGGCGGCGTGAAGGCGATCTTCCTGATGGGGGCCGGCGTCGACGCGCTCCTGAAGCATGGCGACGCGCTCCCCGACGTGCCGATCGTGCGCCTGGGCGATGCCGGCATGGCGGTGCAGATGGCGGAATACGTGGCCTATGCGACGCTGCGCTACTTCCGCCGTTTCGACGAATACGAGGAGCAGGCGAGACATGGCCTGTGGTCGCCGCTGCCGCCGTATGCGAAGGACGATTTCACGGTCGGCGTGATGGGGCTCGGCAAGCTGGGCCTGCGCGTGGCCGAGACCATGCGCTCCTTCGGTTTTCCGGTGCGCGGCTGGAGCCGCACGCCGAAGGAGATTCCGGGCGTGGACTGCTTCGCCGGCATGGAAGCACTGCCTGCGTTTTTAGGCGGCACGCGGGTGCTGGTGTCGCTGCTGCCGCTGACGCTTGAAACGAACAACCTGCTGGACCGGCGGCGCCTGGCCATGCTGCCCCAGGGCGCCTACCTGATCAACGTCGCGCGCGGCGCCCAGGTGGCCGAACCGGACCTGTTGGCGCTGATCCGCTCCGGGCACATCGCCGGGGCCACGCTCGACGTCTTCCGCAACGAACCCTTGCCGGCGCCGCACCCGTTCTGGGACGAGCCGCGCATCACGATCACGCCGCACATCTCCGCACTGACCGTGCGTGGGGAAGCCGTGCACCAGATCGTGGACAAAATCACCGCTTTTGAAAGCGGACAACCGGTCGGCGACCTCGTCGACCGCACACTGGGATACTGAACATGAACAGCCAAGCTACCCTGCCGAAGCAAGTCAAAATCGTCGAAGTCGGTCCGCGCGACGGCCTGCAGAACGAAAGGGAAACCATCAGCGCCGCGGTGAAAATCGAACTGGTCGACCGCCTGTCGCGCGCCGGTTTCGCGAACGTCGAGGCGGCCTCCTTCGTGTCGCCGAAATGGGTACCGCAGATGGCGACCAGCACCGAGGTGATGGCGGGGATCACGCGCCTGCCCGGCACCATCTATTCGGCCCTGACGCCGAACATGCAGGGTTTTGAAGCGGCCCTGGCCGCGCGGGCCGACGAGGTCGTGATCTTCGGCTCGGCCTCGGAAGCTTTCTCGCAGAAGAACATCAACTGCTCGATCGCGGAATCGATCGCGCGCTTCGAGCCGGTGGCGCGAGCGGCCAAGGCGAACGGCCTGCGCCTGCGCGGCAGCATCAGCACCGCCTTCGGCTGCCCCTACCAGGGCGAGGTGCCGCTCGAGGCCGTGGCCGACGTGGTGCGCCGCATGCGCGACCTCGGCTGCGACGAAATCGACATCGCCGACACCATCGGCGTCTCGACCGCGCGCAAGACGCAATCGGTGATGCTGGCGGCCGCGCGCGAATTCCCTCTCGAGCGGCTGTCGGGCCACTTCCATGACACCTATGGGCAGGCGCTGGCCAACATCTACGCCAGCCTGGAAGTGGGCGTGCAGATCTTCCACTCCTCGGTGTCGGGCCTGGGCGGCTGCCCGTACGCGAAGGGCGCGACCGGCAACGTCGCCACTGAAGACGTGCTCTACCTGCTGCACGGCCTGGGCATCGAGACCGGGATCGATCTCGACCAGGTGGTCGACGCGGGGCAGTTCATTTCGGGGGTGCTGGGCCGCAAGAGCGCGAGCCGCACCGGGAATGCGATCGCGGCCAAACGGGCGGGTTGAACCAAGTCTCTTGGCGCCCTGTCGAAGCAATTCGGCGGGCGCCGCCAACGATGGCAATCGAACCGGCGATGACAACGAAAAAAGCCGACAACTTTCGCTGTCGGCTTTTCTCTTAATACTGGTCGGAGTACAAGGATTCGAACCTTGGACCCTCTGGTCCCAAACCAGATGCGCTACCGGGCTGCGCTACACTCCGAAGACACACATCATAGCTGCTGAACCCGTTTTGGTCAAGGTCACGTTTTCAAATACCTGATCTTTTTGGATTTTTCATACAACCGGATGGACGCATTGTGAAACTGGCAGCAGCGAATGGGGGTGCAGTCGACGGCGGCGAGCGGCGCACGGCGCAACGCATCGCGGCGGGCGTGGCCGTGTCGCTGGCCCTGCATGCCTGGATGCTGGCGAGCTTGCGCAACCCGGGCCCGCCGGCCGAACTGCCGCCCGAGCCGCCACGCCCGCTCGCTGTCCGGGTGCAGCCCGCGCCGCCACCGCCGCGTATCGAACCAGCACCGGCAACGCCGCCTGCCGCGGCCGGACGGCCGGCGCCTGCCCCGGCACTGCGCAAGCCGCGGCCCGTGATCGCGGTACCGCCGCAAGCGGCAAGACCTGCGGCGCCCGATCCCTTCGTCGTCGAGCAGGCACCGGAAGCGCCGCCGGACACGCCGCGCTTCGATCTCGATGCGGCACGCAAGACGGCACGTTCGCTGGCCCATCTGCGCGACCCGGAACG
The DNA here is from genome assembly GCF_053668055.1 of Massilia sp. SYSU DXS3249. Taxonomy (NCBI): domain Bacteria; kingdom Pseudomonadati; phylum Pseudomonadota; class Betaproteobacteria; order Burkholderiales; family Oxalobacteraceae; genus Massilia; species Massilia sp. SYSU DXS3249. The sequence goes on from NZ_JBSIPX010000003.1 coordinate 105,650, forward strand.
CGAAGGCACGGCCGTCGCCCAATTCCCGGAACCACCGCTGGAAACGGAAAGCCGCGCCGCGCGCGCGATCGGCGCGGCCAAGCGGCGCGATTGCAAGGACGGGGTGCCGGGAGGGCTGTTGGCGCCGCTGCTGCTGCTGGCGGACAAGAAGGACAGCGGCTGCAAGTGGTGACCGTTATATGCCTACCGCGGACGCCGGTGGCTTCCCCGATCACTCGCCCTTGATCTGCAAGGCCCGCTCATACAGCGCATTTTTCTTGCGCCCGGTAATCTGCGCCGTCAGATTCGCCGCCTGCTTGACGCTGCATTCGGCCAATAAAATGTTCAGGATGCGCTCGGCCTCGGCGTCCTGCGCGTCGGTCTCGATGGCCGCCCCTTCGATCAGCACGACGAATTCACCGCGCTCGCGGTGCTGGTCGGACCTCACCCAGGCCAGCGCCTCGCCAAGCGGGCAGCGGTGGATTTCCTCGAACAGCTTGGTCAGTTCGCGTGCAAACACGACCTGGCGGGTCGGCTCGAACACACTAACCAATGCTTCGACGCAGTCGACGATGCGGTGCGGTGCCTCATAGATGACCAGCGTGGCGGGTTCGCGCACCAGTTCGGCGAGGGCCGCTTCGCGCTGCTTCGATTTGGCGGGTAAAAAACCGACAAAATTGAAACGGTCGTTGACCAGGCCGCTGGCCGACAGGGCCGCGACCGCCGCCGACGGGCCCGGCAGCGGGAGCACGCGCAAGCCCGCTTCACGGACGGCGTCGACGATGCGCGCGCCGGGGTCGGACACGGCCGGCGTGCCGGCGTCCGACACCAGGGCCACCCGCTCGCCGGCACGCAGGCGCGCCACCAGTTTCTCGGCCGCCTCGCGCTCGTTGTGCTGGTGCGCCGCCACCATCTGCTTGTTCAAACCGTAACGGGTGAGCAGGGCGCCGGTTTTACGCGTATCCTCACAGGCAACTACGTCGGCCAGCGCCAGCAGGTGCAGGGCCCGCAGCGTGATGTCGGTCGCGTTGCCGATGGGCGTGGCCACGACGTACAATGTTGCCGTAGGATAAGACTGCTGGGCTGCCTCGGCCATCACGGGCAGCCGGGCAATATCGATGGACTGCTGATCAGTCATGTTGGTCATGTTGGGGATGCGATGCTCAAAAAAAATCTAAAAGGCCTGATCGCAACGAGCGTGTTCGGCCTGATTGCGGGTTGCGGCAGCACGCCGTTGCCACCCGATCTGGGATGCGGGGTACCGGGCGGATTGTGCGCGCCCGTCGAGCCAAACACAAGTGCGCCACGTGAGGTGCCGCCACCACCGGAGCCAAGGCGTTCGGACACGGTGACCTCGCCGGTGGAGCTGTATCCGGGTACCGGCGGCTCGGCGGCGCGTCCGGCGCCAGAGGGCACGGCCCGCGTCGCCCTGCTGCTGCCGCTGCAGTCGAACGCGCTCGGCCAGGCCGCCGAGGCGGTGCGTGCCGGTTTCCTCGCTGGCCATGAGCGCGACCGCGACGGGATCGAGGTGCGTGTCGTTCCAAGCGGCGATACGCCCGAATCGACCCTGGACGCCTATGCGCGCGCGGTCGAGCAGAACGACATCGTCGTCGGCCCCCTCGCCCGTTCCGCCGTCGCCGCGGTCGCCAGCAGCCCGCTGGTCACCAAGCCGACCCTGGCGCTGAACCATCCCCAGCTCGAGCGGCCGCTGCCGCAGCAGATGCTGGTGGTCGGCCTGTCGCTCGAGGACGAAGCGAGGCAAGTGGCCGACTGGGCCGCGCAGGAACACCCGAATGGACGCGCGCTCGTGCTGGGCGGAGGCGCCGCCTGGCAGCAGCGCGTGGCCGGCGCTTTCGCGGCGCGCTGGTCGCGCCTGGGGCACAACAACGCCACCGTCGAACTGCCGGTGGTCGACGGCTATGTCGACGGCAATGCCCTGTCCGAATTGCGTTCGCGCCTCGATATCGACCGTCCGCAACTGGTGTTCGCCGCGCTCGACGCCGGCCAGCTGCGCCAAGTACGCAGTGCGCTCGGCACCTCGATCCCGACCTATGGCGTGTCGGCTGCCAACCCGGGCCGCACGCCCGGACTGTCGGTGCCGGAACTGGACGGCGTGCGCCTGCTCGACGTGCCCTGGACAGTGCAGCCCGACCATCCGCAGGTGATGGTGTATCCGCGCCCCGTGGATGCGGAATCGCTCGACATGCAGCGCCTGTACGCGCTCGGCATCGACGCCTTTCGCCTGGCGCGCGAACTGGCACTGCGTCCCGGCGCCAACTTCGAGCTCGACGGCGTGACGGGCCGCCTGTCGGTGCGCATGAACAATGGCGCCTGGACTCTGCGGCGCGACGAGGCCGCCGCCGTGTACCGCGACGGCATCGGTTTCGAGGTGGTAGCCAACCCGGCCAACCCGGCCGCCATCGGAAGATGACATGTGGCCGCCCCGCTTGTCCGAGAAGCAGGCGCAAGGCCGCGACTGGGAACAGGCGGCGCTGCGCCACTTGCAGCGCCACGGCCTGGCGCTGATCGAAGCCAATTTTACCTGCAAGGGCGGCGAGCTTGATCTCGTCATGCGCGACGGCGACTCGCTCGTGTTTGTCGAGGTGCGCCAGCGCGCCGACGGCCGCCATGGCGGTGCGGCAGCCAGCATCACGCCGGCCAAGATCCGCAGGCTGGTGCGCGCCGCCCAGGTGTATCTTCAGCGTTTTCCTTCCACGCCTCCCTGCCGCTTCGACGTGGTTGCCATCGATGGCGACAAGCTCGAGTGGATCCGCAACGCTATTCAAACCTAGCGCGCCTTAACGTCGGCTTAAGTGTAAGCAATTCTTAAAAGCCTTTCTCCGCCTGCCTCAGGTACTACACTATAATCTCCGGCTATGAATACTCAACGCATCCTCGCCCACTTCCAGGAGAGCGCCGACCTCAAACTGAAGTCGGCTGCTGCCCTGTCGCAACCTATTTCGCAGGCGATCGAACTGATGTTCGGCGCCCTGTCCAACGGCAACAAGATCCTGGCCTGCGGTAACGGCGGTTCCGCCGCCGACTGCCAGCACTTCGCTGCCGAACTCGTTGGCCGTTTCGAGCGCGAGCGTTTCCCGCTGCCGGCCATTGCCCTGACCACCGACACCTCGATCCTGACCGCCGTCGCCAACGACTACAGCTACCGCGAGATCTTCTCGAAGCAGGTGCAGGCTTTCGGCCAGGCCGGCGACATCCTGCTGGCGATTTCGACCTCGGGCAACTCGGGCAACGTGCTGGCCGCCGTGGAAGCGGCGCTCGAGCGCGAGATGCGCGTCGTTGCCTTCACCGGCAAGGACGGCGGCGCGCTGGCCAAGCTGCTGACCGACGCCGACGTCCACATCAACGTGCAGCACAGCCGTACCGCGCGCATCCAGGAAGTGCACCTGGTCGCGATCCATGCTATTTGCGACGGCATCGACGTCGCGCTTTTCGGAGGAGACGAGAATGAGTAAACCCGGCCTGAACGCCCGCCCGCTGGCGAAAGCCGTCCTGATTGTTGCGCTGCTGGGTTCCCTGCAGGGCTGCGTGCCGCTGATCGTCGGCGGCGCCGCCATGGGTGCTGCCGCAACGATGGACCGCCGCACGCTGGGCGCGCAGACCGAGGACAAGTCGATCACGGTCAAGGCCGAGGTGCAGGTGCCGAAACTGGTCGGCAGCGCCGGCCACGTCAACATCGCCAGCTACAACCGCAAGGTGCTGCTGACGGGTGAGGTGCGCGACGAAGCCATGAAGGCGGCCGTCGAGCGCGAAGTGCGCGGCATCGAGAACGTGCAGGCCGTCATCAACGAACTCGTGATCGCCGGGCCGTCGAGCTATACCTCGCGCTCCTCGGATGCGCTGATCACCGCCAACGTCAAGGGCAGCCTGGTCGAGATGAAGACAATCTCGGCCACCTCGTACAAGGTCGTCACCGAGCGCGGCACCGTCTACCTGATGGGCCGCGTGACCCAGCGCGAAGGCGACCTGGGCGCGAAGATCGCCCAGAGCGTGGCAGGCGTGCAGCGCGTCGTGAAACTCTTCGAATACATGACCGAAGAGGAACTGCGCACGCAATTCCCGAAGACCTCGACGGTCGCTCTGTAATCACCGGCGGGGTTTGTTTCGGCAGCCCCGCTTTTTTTTATCCGTACCAGCCGCCATGACCGCTCCTGCCACCCGCTCCTGGATCAAACCCGCCGCCATTGGGGCGTTCGTGCTCGCGCTGGCGGGCGTCGGCTACGCCACGCTGGCGACCACGGAAAAAGCGCCGGACGTCACCTTCATCAGCATCGCCGGCGACAAGGTCAGCACCCAGAACCTGCGCGGCAAGGTGGTGATGGTCAATTTTTGGGCAACCTCCTGCGCCAGCTGCGTGCGCGAGATGCCGGCCATGGTCGACACCTACAACAAGTTCAAGGGGCAAGGCCTGGAATTCGTCGCTGTCGCCATGCAGTACGACCCGCCCAACTACGTCCTGAACTTCACGGAAACGCGGAAATTGCCCTTCATCGTCGCGCTCGACTCGGGCGGTGACCTCGCCAGATCCTTCGGCGACGTCACCCTGACGCCGACCACCTTCGTGATCGCCAAGGACGGCACCATCCTCAAGCGCTATGTCGGCGAACCCGACTTCATGGAAGTCCACGCCCTGCTCCAGAAGGCGCTGGCCGCGAGCTGAGCGGCCGACGATTGCCCCGCATCGGCCGTGCTTGCCTTGCCGCGATGACGATCTGACATTAAACTGGCTTGGTGGATAACGTCCCGTCGCCGGGTGAAACCCCAAGGCGGTAACATCCACACCACAGCACGCCTGACTTAACTCAAGCCTGCAATGCCGGAATCAGCCAAGCTTGATCCGCCCGCTGACCGCGGGCCTGCAGTCATGCTCGCAAAGGAGATGCAATGGGTCACTTTTTCCGCAGGATAGGCATCGTCGCCGCGCTGGCAGGCTTGAGCGCGTGTGCCGGGCCGAAGCCGAAGGCCGTGGCCGTTTTGCATTACCAGCACGTGGCCAACGCGCATGAGATCCGCTTCACCAATCCGATTCCCCTGTCGGCCGCGCTGTACCGCGTCGGCCACCTGACGCCGGTCGATGCCGGCGGCTTCTGGGCCATTTTTGTCCTGTGCAATGTCGACGTCACCCCGCAGGCGCGGCGCGGTTTTCACTACAACGTCAACAATTTCCGCGTGAGCTACGAGGGCCGCGACATCGGCGGCCTGCCGCCCTACTCCCTGCGCTACCAGGGCCAGGTCGACCTGAACAACGCCGGCGACACCTTGCCCATCCTCGACGCCATTGCCGCCGAGATCCAGGAAGGGCCGCCCGAACAGATCTTCCAGAGCGGCTTTTATCCGGACCTGAACTACCGCTTCGCCGTGTTCGTACCGAAGGCACTCGTCAAGTATGCGGGCGAGGAATTGAAGCTGAGCTACAAGGGACAGCCGGCCATCCTGGTCGGCAACGGCAAGGCGCCGTCCGACCTGCCTGCCGTGGGCGGCACCGCGGCCGGCGTGGCGGCGGCCTGCGTGCCCGCGCCCTGAGGCGCAACTGCCTGGAGTCTTAGAGCGCCTAACAAAACCTTCAGAGCAAGGCGCAGCGACGAAGACAGTACGACTGTACGGCGAGGAGCTGCAACGCAGCTATGGAGGTTTTGTTAGACGCTCTTAGGCGCTCTTCGGATACAGGATCATCTGGGTGCAGCGGAACAGGGCCACCGTCTTGCCGTTGGCCGCGTTCGTCACCGTTACATCCCACACTTGCGTCGTGCGGCCCAGGTGGGCCGGCGTCGCCACGCAGGTGATCGTGCCTTCGCGCGCGGTGCTGAAATGGTTCGATTTCAGCTCGATCGTCGTGAAATTGGTGGCGCCCTCGGGCAGGTTGGCAATGCAGGCATAGCCGGCGGCCGTGTCGGCCAGGGTCACGATGCTGCCCGCGTGCAGGTAGCCGTTCGGCGCCAGCAGGTGGGGTTTGATCGGCAGCTGGGCGACCAGGCGGCGTTCTCCGACCTCGAGGATTTCGATGCCGAGGTAGCCAGGTAAAGTGTTGGCGCCGCGCTGGTTGAAGCTTTCGAGGGTGGTTTGGGTGCTCATGTGGGTACCGTGGACGATGGAAGGCTCATCGTACACGGGGCCGGGCATGCGTGCAGAACATGGGGCGTAGGGTGGGCGCCCCGTGCCCACGCGAAACGTGGCGTTGTGTTTGCGCCAATTAACGCCGCGGTGCCATCATTCGTCAGCGTATCGGATCGCACATCACCACATTGAATCGGCGCCAACACCGTGCAAAGGCCCGCGTGGGCACGGAGCGTCCACCCTACGTCTACGCCCTTCGCTTCGGTTTCCCCGCACTCCCCTGCCGCTTGCGCGTGGCCGCATTCTGCTGCTGCAGCAGCGAATCGACCCGCTCCGAGGCCTCGCGCGCCAGGCCTTGCGCTTCCTCGATGCTGGGGAAGAAATCCGGCTGGCGGTAGCCGAGCCAGGCGTAGGCGGAATACATGCGGCAGGTGTCCTCGACCTCCTGCAGGTTCATCCAGAACAGTTCCTGCGTATGCGGGGTCAGCTTGCAGATGCGCTTCTTGGCCAGCGACAGCGCCCAGTGTTCCCAGGCGCTTTGCAGCATCGGTACCCGGCTCGAGATCGGCACCAGGGACAGCATGAATTTCTCGGCCACCGTCAGGTCCAGGGTGTCGAGCCACTCGGCGCGTTCGTTCTGCTCCTCGGTGATGCGCGGATAAAAGAAACCGTCCGGCACGTCGATGTTGTGCACGAAGCGTTTTAATAATTTCACCAGCGAGGTTTCGCCGGTCACCGAGGAAATCCGGTGCAGCTGCTCGAGCGAGGGCGCCACCGCGAAGCCGCTGGCGGGCACTGGCGGGATCTTTTCCTTCATCAGCGAGCGCATGACCTCGTGCGTGTCGTCGTCGTAGCCGGCGACAAAGCCTTCCTCGTGCACGCCGTAGCGCCCTGCCCGTCCGGCGATCTGCTTGGCCAGCGCTGCCGAGATTTCCTCTTCCTCGACACCGTTGTACTTGACCGCCGTCGTCATCACGATGCGCGCGATCGGCATGTTCAGGCCCATCGCGAGGGCATCGGTGCCGACCACGATGTCGGCCTGCCCCTCCCGGAAACGCTCGGCCTGGGCGCGCCGCACTTCCGGCGACAGGTTGCCGTAGACGGTGGCCACCGACAGCCCCTTCTCGGTGATCAGGTCGCGCCACATCAGGACGTCGCGCCGCGAAAACGCGATCACGGCATCGCCGCGGCGCAGGTTGGAGAGCTTGCGCACCGGCGACGGTTCCATCGCCAGCGGCGCCATGCGCTTTAAAATGTGCACCTCGAGCGAGACTTCCAGCCGGTCGGCCAGCGCCTCGATCGCGCGTCGCGCTTCGGGTGCGCCGACCAGGTAGACGGTGGACGCCGGCGCGCCGCACACGGCCGCGGTCCAGGCGGCGCCGCGGTCGCGGTCGGCCAGCATCTGAATCTCGTCGATCACGGCCACTTCGATCGGCGTCTTCGAGTCGAGCATCTCGACCGTGCTGGCCACGTGCGTGCTGCCCTCGGCAATGCGGCGCTCTTCTCCCGTGATCAGGCTGACTTTCAGCTCTTCCCCGTGCGGGCGCGCGGCCTGCAGGCGTTCGTAGTTTTCCAGGGCTAACAAACGCAGCGGGGCCAGGTAGGCGCCGCTTTTCGCCTTTGCCAGCGCTTCCATCGCGCGGTGGGTCTTACCGGAATTCGTCGGACCCAGCAGGGCGATGAATTTTCTCTGCATGCGGCTCGCCACCTCGAAGGATTCCGGGTACTCGGCCAGGTTGATGCTTTCCTTGGTGCGCGCGGCGTGGCGCTCTTCCTGCTCGCGCTCGATGGCGTGTTCCACGCGCTGGCGGATGCGCTCGAACACGTACTCGGCCGGCTCGGACGTTTCCAGCTCGTCGAGCACGCCGAGGAAGTCGCGCGGATCGAAACCGGCGTCGTCGGCCAGTTCCGCGATCTCGGCCACGAACTCCTCGGTGTCCATCTGGAGCTCGGCCAGCGCCTTGTCGCCGGTGCGTTCCTCGATCAGCTCGCGCCGCGCGATCATGTCCATCTTGCGCCACTTGCTCGGCTTGGCCAGCACCCCGCGCGCCGGCACCAGCGCATAACGCACGCGCAGCCCTTCGTATTTCACCTCTCCGGAAAAGCGCAGGAAGACCCGCCCTTCCATCTTGACCAGTTCGATGCCGCGCGATGGCAAATCGAGTTCGCGTTCGAGGAAGGCGTCGTCGCCGCTGTCCATGTCAGTCGAGTCGTAGCGTGAATTGCTCATGTGTGCTCAGGATGATGTCTGCTTGTTATCACTATAGCGCGGATGGCGCCAACGTCCTGTTCCGCAAGGCCCCGGCAAGGGCAATAAAAAACGGCCTCCGCGGAGGCCGTTCCCTGGGCACTGCCGGCTGACTGCTTACGCCGCCACACCCGCGTTGTGCGCCTGCTGGTCCGCATGGTAGGAGGAACGCACCATCGCGCCCACGGCTGCGTGGACAAAGCCCATCTCGTAGGCCGCTTCCTCGAACTTCTTGAATTGGTCCGGGTGCACGTAGCGGCGCACCGGCAGGTGCGAGTTCGACGGTGCCAGGTACTGGCCGATGGTCAGCATGTCGATGTCGTGCTCGCGCATGTCGCGCATCACCTGCAGGATCTCTTCGTCGGTCTCGCCCAGGCCGACCATGATGCCGGACTTGGTGACTGCGTTCGGGTACATCTTCTTGAAATCGCGCAGCAGTACCAGCGAGTGCTGGTAGTCGGCGCCCGGACGCGCTTCCTTGTACAGGCGCGGCACGGTTTCCAGGTTGTGGTTCATGACGTCGGGCAGGCCGTCGGCGAAGATGTTCAGGGCCTTTTCGAGGCGGCCGCGGAAGTCCGGCACCAGCACTTCGATCTTGGTGTTCGGCGAAAGTGCACGGGTCTTGGTGATGCACTCGACAAAGTGGCCGGCGCCGCCGTCGCGCAGGTCGTCGCGGTCGACCGAGGTGATCACGACGTAGGACAGGCGCAGGTCGGCGATGGTCTTCGCCAGGTTGCCCGGCTCGTTGACGTCGAGCGGGTCGGGGCGGCCGTGGCCGACGTCGCAGAACGGGCAGCGGCGGGTGCACTTGTCGCCCATGATCATGAAGGTCGCGGTGCCCTTGCCGAAGCATTCGCCGATGTTCGGGCAGCTCGCTTCTTCGCAGACGGTGACCAGGTTGTTCGCGCGCAGGATGTCCTTGATTTCGTAGAAGCGCGACGAGGCGGTGGCCGCCTTCACGCGGATCCAGTCCGGCTTTTTCAGGCGCTCGGCATCGGCGATCGGGACGATCTTGATCGGGATGCGCGAGGTTTTACTTGCACCCTTCTGCTTCTCGAGGGCGTTGTAGGCGGGAGTCAGACCGGTGTCGGTATCGGTAGTCATGTCGCATCAGGCCCAGGCGGGCGTCAGTTGGAGTTGTTCGGTTCGGCAGCTTCGGACAGGTGGTGCACGAGGGCGCGCGCCAGTGCTGCCTGCACATCGGCCAGTGGCGCCTCGATGCCCATGGTGCGCATGTCGACGGTGGCCAGGCCGGAATAGCCGCAAGGGTTGATCCACGAGAACGGCGCCAGGTCCATCGCCACGTTCAGCGAGACGCCGTGGTAGGTGCAGCCGTTGCCGCGTACTTTCAGGCCGAGCGCGGCGATTTTCGCGCCGCGGCGCGGGCCCTCGGCAATATAGATGCCGGGCGCGCCGGCAACGCGTTCACCGCCAAGATTATACGCCGCCAGCACGTCGATGACCGCCTGTTCGATTTTTGCCACAAATTGCCGGGCATACAGTTTGCCGCCCGGCTTGTTGCGCCGCAGGTCCATCAGCAGGTAGATCACGACCTGGCCGGGGCCGTGGTAGGTCACTTCGCCGCCGCGGTCGGTCTGCACCACGGGGATGCCGTGGGCCGGCACGCCCGGGCCGGCCAGCAGGTGGCCGCGGTCGGCGCCGAGCCCGAGCGTGAACACGGGCGGATGCTCGACGATCCACAGTTCGTCCGGCGTGTCGCTCGTCCGCGCGTCCGTAAACGCGCGCATGGCGGCAAACGTGGGTTCGTAGTCGGCGCGGCCCAGCTCACGGATGAGCGGACTGGCAGGGCGGATCGGGTGCATGGAAATCCGGTCGGGGAAGGTGGACAGCCCCGACATTATAAGCCAGCACCTATTCCCCTGCCCGGCCGGGATATGCGCCGGGGCGTCTTACATGACGATCTTGACCATCGGGTGAGCCGACAGGGCGCGGTACAGGTCGTCGAGCTGGGCGCGGCTGGTGGCGCGCACGGTGCAGGTCAGGCCGGTGTAGTTGCCCTTGCCCGACGGACGCACTTCCATGCGGCCGTGGTGAAAGGTCGGGTCGAAGCCCACTACGACCTCGACGATCGTGGTGGCAAAGGCGTCGTGCGTCGGGCCCATCACCTTGATCGGGAAGTCGCTCGGATATTCAATGAGGGATTCTTTCGGGTCCATTGTGCAATTCCAGTGCAAAAGCACATTGTAGCCAATGCGGGCCGCGTGCGTACGCCGGCCCCTCCCGGCCGGCGTACGCACGCGTCATTCCATCAGCGTTCCATTTGGCGGACATCGCGGTGGCGCGGGCCGTCGTCGCCACGGCGCATCGTCTGCGGCACCGGCTCCGGCGCCGGGCGCGACACGGTGACCGGTGCCGCAGCCGGTGGTGGCGAGGGCATGGCGCGCGGCGGCGGCGGCGCCACCGCGGTGGCCTGCGGCCGCGGCATCTGGGCCTGGGCTCGGGCGGCGGCCGCTTCCATGGCGCCGGCGGCGCCGCCACGGTGGCCCTCGTCGCGTTGACGCTCCTGGAAGCGCCGCTGGCGCTCCTCGATGGCTTCGCGGCTGACACCGCCGTCGCGGCGCGGATCGCGCTGTAAGCCGCTTGGGGGCAGGGTGGTGATCGTGCCCGGCTGGCGCACGAATCCGGGCTGCACGCTGCCCACCTGCGGCACCGGGGCGGCGACGGCCGGCGGCGCGGTCGTGATCACGGGAGCAGGGCGCTTGTCCCCTTGCCCGGCCCAGCGGCCGTCGCGGCGGTCGCCGTCGCTGCCGTCGCGGCGCCCTTCCCAGCGGCCATCGCGGCGATCATTGGCGTCACGACGCGCTTCCTGGGCCCGCGCCACGGCCTCGCGCATCAGGCGCGGGGTCGGCGGCAGCGCGGCCGGGGCGCTGTTCCAGGCTGCGGGCGGCGTCACGCGCGGTTCGCGCGCCACCACCACTTCGCCGCGCTGGCCGAAGCGCTCCTGCGGCACCACGGTCAGGCCGCGCTGGCGGTAGTCATGGTGCTTGCCGTCGTGCCGCTTGTCATCCTGGCGATCGCGGCGATGGGCGTTCAGGCGGCGCAGGTGTTCGTTCGAATGGCGGTAGTTCGGCACGAAATGGTCGTGCGGCGACAGCGGATACCAGCCTTGCCCGATCGACGGGCGCGAATGGAAATTCAGGTTCCAGCCAGCGCCGCCGACCCAGCCGACCAGGGCCGGCGCCCACACCGGATGGCGCTCGATGCGTCCCGGCGCCCAGGCCCAGCGGTTGTGCACATGGACCCAGCGGCCATAGTGGAAGGGCGCATAGCCCCACGGCGCGTTGTCGACCCAGGTCCAGCCCCAGGGCGCGATCCAGGTCCAGCGGCCGTCGCGGTAGGGCACCCAGGTCGAGGCCACGTTCGGCAGCTAGAGCGCGCCGTATTCGCTGTCGTCGCGCCAGCTGCCGTGGCGGTCGAGGTCCTCGTAGCCCGTCATCTCGGACGTCACGTAGCGGGTGGCGCGGGTCGCGTCGGTCTCGCGGTCGCGCACGGCGGACCACTCGTCGAAGGCGTCGGCCAGGGCTTGCCGGGTGCGCAGGTCATTGCCCTGCATTTCCGCGCTGCGGCCGGCGCGCACGGTGAGGCGCTCGCCGCCGCCCTCGACGATGGCGACGCCGTCGAACACGTTCACGGTGCTGGTGTCGGCCACGCGCCCGGCATCGACGCGTACCCGGCCCGGTCCCTGCAACAGCACGCGTGCATCGGGTGTGGTGAGTTCGAAGCCGGCGGCGACGTCGGCATTGACGACGCGGATGCTGGCGCTGCCGTAGTGCAGGCGCAGGCGCAGCTGCTCGTCGTCGAGCTGCACGACTTCAAGCGCGGTGTCGCCGTCGACCCGGATCGCGGTCGAGCCCACGCGCAGTTCGCTGCGCGCGCCCGCCTGGGTGGAAATCGTGTTGCCGGAGGTGACAGGCCAGTTGACGAGGGCGCTGCTGGCCGCTTCGCCCGGGGTGCTGATGCTGACCTGGCCCTGGGCCAGCGCCACGCGGCCGACCCGGGCCGGGGGATCGTCCGCCAGCGCCAGGTTAGTCAGTGCCGCCAGCGCCAGCAGCGTCGCGGTCTTCAGGGTACGGAGGGACATGGTGGGCTCCAGGCGGTAGGGACGAACAGACGGACTGCGTCGACCTGATTACACCCCAGCGCCGCGTGGCGGACAACCGGGGTTACAGACGGTTGCAAATGCTGCCAGACCGAAACAAACAAACCCGGCCGTGCCCTGCCTGCAACTCAGCTGCTGGCGCGTTCCACGAAGAACAGCATGGAACCAACTACCACGAGTACCGCGCCAAAAAAGCGGTTCTGGATGCGCACCGCGCGCGGGTCGCGGAACAGGCGCTGCATGGAGGCGGCCAGGGTGGCGTAGCCGTGCATCACCAGGCTGTCGATGGTCACCATCGTCACGCCGAGGATCATCAGTTGCTGCAGCAGCGGCGCATCTTTGGAGATGAATTGCGGCAACACCGCGACCATAAAGATGATGCCCTTCGGATTGGTGGCGTTCGTCAGGAAGCCGGTCAGCACGCGCTTGCGCACCGAGGGGTGCGCGGCCAGGCCGGCGCCGCTGGCCGCCGGACCGGTTTCCACCTTCGAGCGCCACTGCGACACGCCGAGCCAGATCAGGTACAGCGCGCCGATCACCTTGACGACGAAGAAGGCCGTGGGCGAGGCCAGCAGCAGGGAACCGACGCCGGCGCCGGCGATGGCCAGCACCAGGATCAGGCCGAGCTGCAGGCCGAACACGGTGGCGCTGGCCTTTTTCACGCCGTAGGCCAGCCCATGCGACATGGACAGGACGGCGCCGGAACCGGGCGAAATGGCGATGACGGTGCCTGCGATGACGAAGGCGATCCAGGTGGCGAAGCTCATGGGGAATTGGCAAACAGAAAAAGGGGAAGGCATGGCGCGGCGAGGGCCGCGGCGCATGCCCGACAAGGCTGATTAGATGGGGATTACTTCTTGTGCGGATTGACGGCCGCCTTCAGCGTCGCGCCGGCGGCGAAACGCGGGGTATTCGAGGAGGCGATGTCGATCACTTCACCGGTGGCCGGAATGCGGCCCTTGCGCGCGGCGCGCTCGGTGACCGAGAACGTACCGAAGCCGGTGATGCCGACCGTGTCGCCTTGCGCCAGGCGTTCGGTGATGATCTCGATGATCGTGTTGACCGCGTTGTTGGCCGCGCTACCGGTCATCTCGGTACGCCTGGCAAATTCCGCGATCAGTTCGCCTTTTTTCATGCTGCCTCCGAAGGTCAAAGAGCGGGAAGGGTAGCACAAGTGATTGCCACTTGTAATCTACTCCCGCCCCCGGAGGAGGCGTGGATTACAACAGGCTCGGCTCGGCTCCGCTGGCCAGGCGCATGCGCAGCGCGGCGTTGATCAGCGTCTGGTAACCGGTGCCGCTGCGCTCGGACAGGTTGCGGAATTCGTTCAGCACCTCGTCGTCGAGGTAGATGGTGATGCGCGTCTTGCGTTTCGGCGGACGGGTGCGGCGCACCGGCGCATTGGCTTGGCTGGCTTGGCTGACTTGGTTCATGGTCGGGATCATCCTGGTCTCCTTCGGCTGGGCGAGGCTGGCGTACCGCAGCCTTCGATAGTGACTATACGTACGTGCCCCCGATCTGCGGTGCCGAAAGCGACGAGCTGCAGATTTACGCGGCTGAAACGCAATTTTTCGCGCTGAACCGTGTGCCTGCGCTACCTGTGCTCGGTTAAGATGCTGCCATATTGTCAATCACAGGAGCAGGTCCATGGCTGCAGGCAGTTTGCTGGCATTACTCGACGACATCGCAACCGTCCTCGACGACGTCACCGTCATGAGCAAGGTGGCGGCCAAGAAGACCGCGGGCGTGCTCGGCGACGACCTCGCGCTCAACGCCCAGCAGGTATCGGGCGTCGACTCCTCGCGCGAACTGCCGGTGGTCTGGGCCGTGGCCAAGGGCTCGTTCTGGAACAAGGCGATCCTGGTGCCGGCGGCGCTGCTGATCTCGGCCTTCGTGCCCTGGCTGATCATTCCGCTGCTGATGATCGGCGGCGCCTTCCTCTGCTTCGAGGGCGCCGAAAAACTGGCCCATAAATTCCTGCACAGCCCGGAAGAAGACGCGGCCCACAAGGAACGCCTGGCGGCGGCGGTAGTTGGCAAGGAAGACATGGTCGCCGTCGAAAAGGAGAAGATCAAGGGCGCGATCCGTACCGACTTCATCCTGTCGGCAGAAATCATCGTCATTTCGCTGGGAACGATCGCGGCCATGCCCTTCATGCAGCAGGTGGTGGTGTTGATCCTGCTCTCCGTGTTGTTCACGGTGGGCGTGTACGGCCTGGTCGCCGGCATCGTCAAGATCGATGACGCCGGCCTCTACCTGAGCCAGAAGGCCAGCGGGTTCGCGCGCGGCCTGGGCCGCATGCTGCTGGCGCTGGCGCCGCGCCTGATGAAACTCCTGTCGATCGTCGGCACCGCCGCCATGTTCATGGTCGGCGGCGGCATCATCAGCCACAACTGGGAACTGCTGCACCATTACTCGGAAGGCATGGCGGAGTGGCTGGGCGCGGTGCCGGGCGTTGGCGGTTTCCTGCACGTGATCGGCCCGATCATCTTCGACGCCCTGGTCGGCCTGCTGGTCGGCGCAATCATCGTGGTGGTGGTGACCCTGGTGAACAAGATGCGCGGCAAGAAGGCCGTGCCGGCGCACTGAGCCGTATGCCGATTTACCTTACTGCATCCTGACGTAATTACAATTGTTGCATTTAGACCTCGGGTAGTCGTTGCAATTTGACATGCCCGAGTCCGCCCTCCAGACTGGTTTGAGAGCTTGCCGCTCGGACCAACTACGTGAGGGAAGAAAATGCAAAAAAGTTCCACGAAGAAAACGGTGCTGGCCCTGTCGATCGCCGCGATGTTCGCCGGCCCAGCAGGTGCCCAGGAAAGCACCGCCACCGAAGGCAGCGCGGCCACCGTCGTGGTGACGGGCACGCGCGTGGCCAACCGCAGTGCGCTCGACACCGCCTCGGCGGTCGACATCATCCCGGCCGAGACATTAAAAAATGCCGGCACCACGGAAATGAACCAGGCGCTGTCGGTCGCCCTTCCTTCCCTCAATTTCCCGCGTCCGTCGCTGACCGACGGCACCGACACCATCCGCCCGGCCACGCTGCGCGGCATGGCGCCCGACCACAGCCTGGTGCTGGTCAATTCCAAGCGCCGCCACGCCTCCTCGCTGGTCAACCTGAACGGCAGCATGGGCCGCGGCTCGGCGGCGGTCGACATGAACACGATCCCGACCGCGATCGTCAGGAACATCGAGGTGCTGCGCGACGGCGCCGCCGCCCAGTACGGGTCGGACGCGATCGCCGGCGTCATCAACCTGCGCCTGCGCACCGACCGCACGGGCGGCGAGGCCAGCGTCACCTATGGCGCGCGCATCAGCGAATACGATTTGTGGAACGACGTGCCCCCGGCCGGCGGCACCTGGAGCGGCCCGGCCTCGCGCGAGCGCACCGACGGCCATACCACCACGGTCAGCGCCTGGAAGGGCCTGGCGCTGGGCGAGACCGGCCACTTGACCATCGCGGCCGAATACAAGGACCAGGCGCGCACCGAGCGCGGCGGCTACGACATGCGCCAGCAATACCCGCGCCTGGCCAACGGCGCTTTTGACCCGCGCGAAAACACGATCAACCGCTTCAATGCCTGGTATGGCGAACCGGAAATGGAGCAAACGACCCTGTTTGCCAACGCCGGCAACGACCTCGGCAACGGCATGAAGGTGTATGGCTGGGCCAGCTACCAGAACCGGCAAGCCCGCTCGAGCGGCTTCTTCCGTCCGGCCCAGGACGCGCGCAACATCCTCTCCATTTATCCGGACGGCTTCCTGCCGGTGATCGCCCCGACCGTGGACGACTTCAGCATGACCGGTGGCCTGACCTGGACGCTGGGCAATTGGGATGTCGACGCCTCCCTCGGCTACGGCAAGAACCGGATGGAATTCGAGATCCAGAACACGCTCAACCGCTCGATCGGGCCGAGCAGCAAGACCCAGTTCGACGCCGGCGGTTTTGCCTACGACCAGCTGGTGCTGAACCTGACCGGCGTGCGCTCGCTGGACGTGGCCGGGCTCTCGTCGCCGTTGAACATTGCGGTCGGCACCGAAGTGCGGCGCGAAGGCTATGAATTGTTCGCCGGCGAGCCGGATTCCTACCGCTACGGCGGCGAAGTGCTGGCCAACGGCACCCCGGCGGCCCCGGGCGCCCAGGTCTTCCCGGGCTTCCGTCCGGCCAACGAAATCGACACCCACCGTACCGCGGTCGGCGCTTTCGTCGACCTGGAAGCGAACCTGACCCCGCAACTGCTGGCGTCGGTCGCGGTACGCGCCGAGCATTACTCGGACTATGGCAACAGCCTGGCCGGCAAACTCGCCGGCCGCTACGATTTCAGTAAAGCCTTCGCCCTGCGCGGCTCGGTGCAGAACGGTTTCCGGGCGCCGTCGCCGCAGCAGCAGAACTTCACGTCGACCTCGACCAATTTCATCAACGGGGTGCCGTTCGAGATCACGACATTCAAACCGACTGACCCGGTGGCCGTCGCCCTCGGCGCACAGCCGCTCGATGCCGAAAAATCGGTCAACCTGTCGCTCGGCGCGGTGCTGCGCTTCGACCCAATCAGCGTGACCATCGACGCCTACCGCATCAAGATGCGCGACCGCATCGTGCTGTCGGAGAACCTGACCCAGGCCAATGTGCGCACCTACATCGCCTCCCAGGGGTTTGTCGGCGTGGGCGGCGGGCGCTTCTTCATCAACGGCGTCGACACCACCACCGACGGCATCGACGTCGTCGTCAACTGGCCGATCAACGCCGGCACGGCAGGGCGCTTCGACGTCACGCTGGCGGGCAACATCAACAGCACCGAAGTGACCAAGGTGCCGGTAACGGCGCAGCTGGCCGCATTGAGCCCGGCGCCGGTGCTGTTCGACCGCGCCAACATCATCGCGCTCGAGGAAGGGCAGCCGAAAAACAAGCTCAGCGCCAACCTGAACTGGAAGCTGGGCCCCTGGGGCCTGACCGCGCGCGCCACCCGCTACGGCAAGGTAATGACGCCGGGCACGACGGCCGCCTTCGACTTCCCGCTCGGTGCGAAGACCCTGGTCGACCTCGAGGCGCGCTATGCCCTCACGCCCAAGCTGACCCTGGCGCTGGGCGCGGACAATGTCTTCGACCAGTATCCGGAAACCCAGCCGCCTTCGCTGAACACGACGGGTAATACGCCGTTCTCGAACTACTCGGCGTTCGGGCGTTCGGGGCGCTTTGTCTACGCCCGCGCCAATTACGGGTTTTAAGGATTGACGATCGGCCGGCCGGCAAAACGAAGGGACGTAGGGTGGACGGGTTCCCCGTCCACGCGGTGAGCGCTACTGGCTCCGATATCGCGTTTGATGATCTTGCCGCTAACTATCACCGCGTGGACGGCGTAGCCGTCCACCCTACGAACGGCGTCGCCTTGCCGCAAAGCCATCGCGCACGGCCCAAATCAATGCCCCGACCGCCATTGCAGTGAGCACCCAGCTCGCCCAGCCGTGATCGACACGGATCAGCATCATCTCGCCGACGTGCCACTCGCTCAGCATGAATGCACCCAGCACGACCAGGGCGCCCAGGTTCATGAACAGCAGCAGGTGCAGCACGCGCTCGGAGGCCGGCAGCACGCGGATCTCGCCTTCCACGACGACGTCGCGCGCCGACACCAGCACCTCCGCCAGCAGCAGCGCGGCGATCCACCACACCAGCGGCCCATGCCAGGCGAACCAGGCGATCGACGCGAACAGGCAGGCGAAGATGCACTCGCGCGACGCATGCAGGCCTTCTTCCTCGGCTGCGTCGCGGCGATCGGGCAGTTTCGCCAGCCACTCATGGTTCAGGACAATGTCGATGAACCCGAGCACACCGTGCAGCAGCAGCGCATACAGGAAAGCGGAAGGCGCGGAGAGCGGCACGTTTTTCCCGCCTGTTCTAGACTGATGACTGAAGCTTAATTCCGGCGCAAGGCGATCGCTCCCAGCGCCAGGCCGACCGCAAAGGCGGCATATACGCCGGCCAGCGACTTTTTCGACAGGCGCATTTCGTAGCCGGGGTTCAGGCGCTTCGGGGTCATCTTGTAGTCGACGAAGCAGGCCAGTGCCGAGGTGGCGGCCGAGGTGGCGAGCGTCACGCGCAAGTCCTTGCGGTCGAGCTTCTCGCCGGCCAGCTTTTCGAACAGCACCGACCAGAAGGTGGCGCTGAGGTGGTGGATCGCGTAGCCGGTGATGGTGTACTTCAGCGAAAACTCGTCGTGTTCGGCGGCTTCGTCACCCCAGATCCAGTGGCTGACGGCGTTGGTCGGCGCATAGGCGCTGCCCGTCTCGCTGCGCCCGAGCAGGGCCAGCGCCGCGGTCGAGACCACGCTGGAAACGCCGCCCGAGACCAGGCCGCGTTGCATCGATGTTGTCCAATCTGTCATATTGATCATCCTTGTCGAATCGGGTGAAAGGGAAAACGCATGCGGATCTTGCTGACGGGCGCCAGTGGCTTCATCGGGCAGCACCTGCTGCAGGCGCTGCTGGCCGAAGGCCACCACGTCGTGTGCGCCGTGCGCACGCCCGGAACGAGCCAGGATCCACGTTGTACCTATGTTCATGCTGACTTCGCAAAAGATACCGACAAATCCGTTTGGCTGGCGCGCCTTTCCAAGGTCGAGGCCGTCATCAACACGGTCGGGATTTTCCGCGAGTCGGGCAACCAGACCTTCGAACGCCTGCACCTGGAAACGCCGCGCGCGCTGTTCGCCGCCTGCGCCGAGTCCGAGCACGTGCAGATGGTGATCCAGCTCTCGGCCCTCGGTGCGGACCAGCATGCCGAGACCCGCTACCACCTGTCCAAGCGCGCCGCCGACGACTACCTGGCCGGCCTGCCGGTGCGCGCCTACATCGTCCAGCCCTCGCTGGTCTACGGCAAGGAGGGCACCAGCGCGCGCGTGTTCAAGGGCCTGGCCAGCATGCCCTTCGCGCTGCGCTTCGGCGCCGCCCCGCAACTGGTGCAGCCGGTGCACATCGACGACGTCGTCGGCGCCATCCTCGCCCTGCTGCGCCACAAGCTGCCGATGCCCCCTGGCGTAACCTCGCTGCGGGTGCCGCTGGTCGGCCCCGAAGCGCTGCCCTTCACCGACTACCTGGCCAGGCTGCGCGCCGCCATGGGACTGGGAAGGCTGCGCGTGCTGCCGCTGCCCGGTTTCATGGCACGCGCGATGGCGAAAATCGGGCGCTGGCTGCCCGGCGGCCTGCTCGACGAGGAAGCCCTGCGCATGTTGGACCGGGGCAATACCGGCGACGCCGCCGTCATCCGCCACCTGCTCGGGCGCCCTCTGAAAACCATCGCCGAATTCGTCACCGACCCTCGCGCCGAACGCACGCTGGCCAAGCTGGGCTGGCTGCTGCCGACGCTGCGCTGGAGCATCGTCGCGGTGTGGATCATTACCGCCATCGTGTCCTTCGGTTTGTATCCGGTCGAGCAAAGCTATGAATTGCTTGCGCGCACCGGCATCCCGGAGGCCCTGCAGCCGCTGATGCTGTATGGCGCCGCCACTTTCGACCTGCTGCTGGGCCTGGGCATCGCCTTCCTGCCGCGGCGGCGCTGGCTGTGGCTCGCACAATTGGCGCTGATCGGTTTTTATACGGTCGTGATAGCGTTCAAGTTGCCCGAATTTTTGCTGCACCCCTATGGTCCGCTGACCAAGAACCTGCCGATGCTGGCCGCCATCTGGCTGCTGTACGAACTGGAAGAGGAGAACTAATGGACTACGTGGTCGTGAAATGGTTGCACATCCTGTCGTCGACCTTCCTGTTCGGCACCGGCATCGGCTCGGCCTGGTACATGCTGTTCGCCACCATGAGCCGCGACGTGCGCGCGATTGCCGTGGTCACCCGCAACGTGGTCTGGGCCGACTGGCTGTTCACCGCCACCACGGCCGTCATCCAGCCGCTGACCGGCTTCTACATGATCCACCTGGCCGGCTATCCCTTCCACAGCAAGTGGATCATGTGGTCGATCGCCCTCTACGTGCTGGCCGGCGCCTGCTGGCTGCCGGTGGTGTGGATCCAGATGCGCCTGCGCGACCTGTCGGCCGAGGCGGCGCGCACCAACAGCGAACTGCCGCCGCAGTACTGGCGCCTGTTTAAAATCTGGGTGGCGCTGGGGGTGCCGGCGTTTGCCGCCTTCGTCGTCATCTTCTGGCTGATGGTGGCCAAGCCTATGTAACTGTCGAACAACCGGGCAACGCGGCCGGCCCCGGAACGGCCGCGACCACAAAGGTGATGGAGGAAACGATGCGGGCATATCAGATTTTGCCGGGCGATAACATCGACGGCTTGCAGTGCGTGAATTTTCCCGAGCGCGCGCTGGCGCTGGGCGAGGTGCGGGTGCGCGTGCACGCCGTGTCGCTGAACTACCGCGACCTGATGGTCGCCAGCGGCAATTACCTGGTGAATGTGGACAACCCCATCATCCCCTGCTCGGACGGCGCCGGCGAAGTGCTGGCCGTCGGCCATGGCGTGACGAGTCTGCAGGTGGGCGACCGCGTGGCCGCCTCCTTTTTCCCGCACTGGCAGGACGGGCGCACGTCGCCGACCAAAATCCGCCATGCGCTGGGCGGCGACATCGACGGCATGCTGGCCGAGGAAGTCATCCTGCACGAAGAGGCGCTGGTGAAAATTCCGCCGCAGCTGAGCTATATCGAGGCCGCGACCATGCCCTGCGCCGGCGTCACCGCCTGGAACGCGATTTTCAGGTCCAGCAACGACATCCAGCCAGGCGACACGGTGCTGCTGCTGGGCACCGGCGGCGTTTCGGTGCTGGGCCTGCAACTGGCGAAAGCGGCCGGGCTGCGCACCATCATCACCTCCTCGAGCGACGAAAAACTGCAGCGCGCACGCGAACTCGGCGCCCACCACACGATCAACTACCGGGCGATGCCCGAATGGCAGGAAGAAGTGCTGCGCCTGACCCACGGTCACGGCGCCGACGTGGTGCTGGAAGTGGGCGGGCAGGGCACGGTGAACCGCTCGGTGGCCTCGTGCGCGATGGGCGGCAGCGTCGCCATCATCGGCGGCGTCAGCGGTTTTGGCGGAGAAGTCAATCCGGCTTCCCTGCTGGCCGGCGCCAAGCGCATGGTCGGCATTTTTGTCGGCAGCCGCGCCATGCTCGAAGACGTGATGCGCTTTGCCGCCGTGACGAACCTGGAACCGGTAGTCGACCGCGTGTTCACCTTCGACCAGGCAAAGGAAGCCTACCGTTACATGGAATCAGGTTCGCATTTCGGCAAAGTGGTGATTGCCGTTACCCCTTAACGGCCCTGGAAGCGGACAAGTTCAATTTCAAATAACTTCGGCCACAATTTTCCGGTGACATACAGCTTCTTGCGCTTGCTGTCGTAGGCGATACCGTTCAGCACGGCATCGACCGAGCTGGTGCCGCGCTGGGCGGGCGGCAGCAGGTTCGTCAGGTCGATCCAGCCGACCACCTTGCCCGACTGCGGGTCGATTCGCGCGATCACGTCGGTGCCCCAGACGTTGGCGAACAGCTCGCCGTCGACCATTTCGAGTTCGTTCAACGCATCAATCGGCTTGCCGTCGGCCGTCACCTGCACGCGCCTTACTTCCTTCAAGGTATGCGGGTCGAGCACGCGGATCTGGGCGCTTCCGTCGCTCATGTAGAGCTGGCGCGCGTCGCTGGCCAGGCCCCAGCCTTCGCCTTCATACGGAAAGCGCGCTTTCACGGCAAAGGTTTTGGCGTCGAACACGTAGCCGGTCTTCGAGCGCCAGGTCAGGCCGAGGATGTTATCGCCGAAGGCGGTCGAGCCCTCGCCGAAGACTTCCTGCGGCAGGTCGGCCTTTTGCAATACCTTGCCGGTTTTCAGGTCGAGCTTGCGCAACATGGAGCGTCCGGCGATGCCGGTGGTTTCAAACAGCTGGCCATCGCGGAAGAACAGGCCCTGCGTAAACGCCTGCGGGTCGTGGGGGTAGGTGTTTTTTACGACAAACCCGTAGACGGGGATGGCCGCCGCGGCGGCGTTGCAGGCGCAGCCGGCGAGGACGAGCGCGGCGATGGTCGAGGGTTTCAGCATGGCTGATGCGGGTAGAGGTGATGAGGGCTCACTGTAGCAGAAGGCGGACGCGGCTGCTGTTGCCATGCTTACAGGTAGGCCAGCAGGCGGCCGCAGGTGATCACGCCCAGCCACAGCAGGATCGACAGGGCGGCGCCCAGGCGGGCGGCCATCGGCGCCGGCCTTTCCCGGTCCCAGGCGGCCACGGTGCGGTAGGGCAGCAGGTGGAAGGCGAGGGCATTGAGGCCGGCGGCAGCGATCAGGGCAAGCTTCAACAGAAAAGCGGGATTGTTCGCCAGCTCGACCGGATGCGCGGAAAACAGCAGCAGCCCGGCCGGGATCACGAACAGGGTACTCGCGAGCGCCCAGCGCAACAGGTGGCGCCCCAGTTCGGCCACCGGCAGCGCCCGCGCGAAGCCGAGCACGCGCAAATCGAACAGCACGACGCTGCCGACCAGCACCGAAAAGCCGGCGATGTGCACGATCTCGACGACCGGGTAGGCCCAGAGCGCGGTGCGCATCGTTTCCGACACGGGCGTGCCGGCCAGCCATGTCAGCCACACAGGCGCGCCGGCCCCTTCCTCCATCAGCGCAGCTCCGTGGTCTTGCCATCGATCGTGATGCGCTCGGCGCGCAGTTCGTCGCCCTTGCTGCGGTGCGGATAGCCGTGCACGGTTGCCTTCTGGCCGGCCACCAGTTTGGCGGACGGCAAGCCGCGGCTTTCCATGCGATAGGGCGGCGCCAGCACCACCAGCCAGGTTTTATCCGCCGTTTTCAGGCGCACGAAGCCGTGCGGCTGTTCATAGCCGCTCTGTTCGATGGTGCCGGTGAGGTCGAGCGGCTTGTCGGCCTGGTATTCGCTCCAGCCATGGTGGGCCAGGGCGCTGCCGGCAAGGGCGGAGGCGGCGGCAAGCAGGATGAGACGTTTCATGAGCTTCTCCCGTGGAACGACAGCCACCGATTCTACGCGCTATCTTTGCCGGCACTGCTCCCGCGCGGCCGCTGTAGGCGTTTGTACAACGTTTTCAGAGCGCCTAACAAAACCTTCAGAGCAAGGGATGCGGCCGCCCGACGCAGCGACGAAGACAGTACGACTGTACGGCAAGGAGCTGCAACGCAGCTATGGAGGTTTTGTTAGGCGCTCTTAGTGGGCTTTCAGGCGGCCGATGACTTCCAGCTTCCCGCCGCGCGGCACCGTCAGCACCATCTCTCCCTGGGACACCGATTGCCCGGTCAGGGCGCGGATGTTGACGTCGTGCGTCACCAGCACCAGGGGTGCCTTTTCCGTCCACGCGGCCAGCCTGGCCTGCAGGGCACGCAGCTTGGCGCCGGCGGCGGTGTCATCGTCGTTGAACATCGAATCGAGGCTCGGTTCCGGCTGCACGCGCCCGAAAGCCAGGCGCGCCGTGTCCAGGCAGCGGCACCAGCGGCTCGACCAGACGGCGCCGGGCTGGACGCCGCGCTGCCGGAAGGCCGCGCCGATGGCCTCGGCGTCGCGGCGGCCGGCGCCGGAGAGGTTGCGCTGGGTAGGACACTTGCCAAGGACGAAGCCGGGCGGGTCGCCGATGCCGGGCACCGTCTGCGCATGGCGCATCAGGACCGTGACGCCGCCTCCCTGCAGGCGCTGCCAGAGGGCGTCGTCGTCGGTGTCGGCTGCCTGCGCGAGCGGTCCGGCGCAGGCCAGCAGAAGGGCGAATAAAACGGCTTTCATGGCAGCTCCCGGTGGCGATATCGCAGCCACATGCGATGGCGGAGAGACCACCACATGCAGCATGAATAATACGATTTATTCGATTTATCTAATTTAAACCGTATAAATCATAATACCGTTTAATTTAGGCGTTTTTTGAGGTTTGGCGAAGGCCTCAAAAAATGCCAAAAGACAATCAAAACCCCGATAAATCAGCCCCCGAAACCCTCGAGCACCACCTTGCCGCTGGCCGCTCCACTCTCGATGAAGGCATGCGCGCGGCGCAGGTTGGCGGCATTGATCGGTCCGAAATGCTCGGCCAGCGTGGTGCGGATGCGGCCATCCTCGACCAGCTGCGCCACCTCGTTGAGCAGCAGGTGCTGTTCCTGCAGGTCCGGCGTGTTGAACAGCGAACGGGTGAACATCAGTTCCCAGTGCAGGGAAATGCTTTTGCGCTTCAGGAGGCGCACGTCGATCGGTTCCGGGTCGTCGATCAGCGCCAGCTTGCCCTGCGGTTTCAGGGCATTTACCAGGGACTCGAAATGCTTGTCGGTGTTGGTCAAGCTGATGACGTAGTCGACTTCGCCCAGGCCCGCTTCCTGCAGCGCCGTGTCCAGGGGCCGGCTGTGATCGACCACGTGCTGGGCGCCGAGGATGCGCACCCACTCCTGGGTCTGCGGGCGCGAGGCGGTGCCGATCACGGTCAGCCCGGTCAGCTGGCGCGCGAGCTGGATCAGGATCGAACCGACCCCGCCGGCCGCGCCCACCACCAGCAGTTTCTGCCCATGGTGCGCGCCTAACTGCAGGTTCAGGCGGTCGAACAGCAGTTCCCAGGCCGTGATCGCCGTCAGCGGCAGCGCCGCCGCCTCGGCAAAGCCGAGGTTGGCCGGCATGCGCCCGACGATCCGCTCATCCACCAATTGCAGCTCGCTGTTGCTGCCGGCGCGGTGGATGGCGCCGGCGTACCAGACGCGGTCGCCCGGCTTGAACAGGGTCACCTGGGGCCCGACGGCGCGCACGATGCCGCTCGCATCCCAGCCCAGCACGCGCGGCTCCGCCTGCGCCTCGGGCGGCAGGCCGCGGCGCACCTTGGTGTCGACCGGATTCACCGAGACGGCGTGAACCTCGACCAGGACATCGTGGCCGGTGGCGACCGGGTCGGGCAGGGTAATGTCCTGCAGGGCGGCGTCGTTGTCGGCGGGCAGGGAGGCAAATGCGGCGATGGCTTTCATGGTTTCCTCTTGTGAAGTGATACTGAAGTGATACGAGACAGTGTAGCCCTTCGGGGCGGATTCGACCGGGCGCCGGGCCGTACGGCGCCGGCGCTAACCGTGCGCCGGTAGGGACCGCCTTGCCCCTAAGATGAACTCGACGGAACGGCAAGCCCTTCCGCGCTGACTGTGCACACCGCCGCCGCGCTCCACCCCTGAAAGGATTTGCCATGACCGCTCCCGAGCGCTATCCGCTCATGCTGCGCATCAACGGCCGCGAACACCGGCTCGAACTCGAGGCCTGGGTCACGCTGCTCGACCTGCTGCGCGAGCGCCTGCACCTGACCGGCTCGAAAAAGGGCTGCGACCACGGCCAGTGCGGCGCCTGCACCGTCCTCGTCGACGGCAGGCGCATTAATGCCTGCATGACTCTCGCCGTGATGCAGGAGGGCCGCGAGATCACCACCATCGAAGGCCTGGCCGAGGGCGATGCGCTGCACCCGATGCAGCAGGCCTTTGTCGACCACGACGCCTTCCAGTGCGGCTACTGCACCCCGGGCCAGATCTGCTCGGCCGTCGGCCTGATCAACGAGGGCCACGCGAAGACGGTGGCCGACGTGCGCGAACTCATGAGCGGCAACGTATGCCGCTGCGGCGCCTATCCGGGCATCCGCAAGGCCGTGTGCGCCGTCGCCGGGATCGAGGGCGGCGACACCGCCACGCGTCCGGTCGTGGTCGGGACGGTGCCGGCATGAACCCCTTTTCCTTTGCCCAACCGCGCGATGCAGGCGCCGCCGTGGAGCAGGTGGCGAATAATCCTCGCTTCAGCGGCGAGGCCGTGCGTTTCATTGCCGGCGGCACCAATTTGCTCGACCTGATGAAGGAAGGCGTCATGACTGCCGGCCGCCTGGTCGACATCAACCGCCTGCCGCTGGACGCCATCGAGGAGGACGGCGACAGCCTGCGCCTGGGCGCCACCGCGCGCAACGCCGACACCGCCTACCACCCGCTGGTGCGCGAGCGCTACCCGCTGCTCACCGCTGCCATCCTGGCCGGGGCGTCTCCCCAGCTGCGCAACATGGCGACGAATGGCGGCAACCTGCTGCAGCGCACCCGCTGCTATTATTTTTACGACCTGGCCACACCCTGCAACAAGCGCGAACCCGGCAGCGGCTGCGCGGCCATCGGCGGAATCACGCGCCAGCACGCGATCCTCGGCGCCAGCGCGCACTGCATCGCGACCCATCCGTCGGACATGTGCGTGGCCCTGGCCGCGCTGGAGGCGACGGTGCATGTGGAATCCGGGCGCGGCAAGCGCGCCATCTCCTTCGCCGACTTCCACCGCCTGCCGGGCGACACGCCCCAGTACGACGCGGTGCTCGAAGCCGACGAACTGATCACCCACATCACCCTGCCCGATGCGCGCCGCTACGCCGCCCACTCGGCCTACCTGAAATTGCGCGAACGCCTGTCGTATGCCTTCGCCCTGGTGTCGGTGGCCGCCGCGCTCGACATCGGGGACGACGGCGTGATCCGGAGCGGCCGCATCGCGCTCGGCTCGGTAGCCCACAAACCCTGGCGCAAACCTGAGGCCGAACAGCTGCTCGCCGGGCAGCGGCCGGATGCGGCCCTGTTCGGGCGCGCGGCGGACGTCCTGCTCGAGGGTGCGCGCGGCCAGGGCCACAACGATTTCAAAGTGGGCCTGGCGCGCAAGGCGATCGTGCGCGCGCTGCAGACGGCGGTGCAGGGCACCGTGACTAACCTGGGAGCGCAGCATGACTGACCTGATCCCCGCCCTGAAAACGCCGGTCGCCGAGCCGGGTACCGGGCGCGTCGCCACCGGCACCGACGTCTCGCGCGTGGACGGGCGCGCCAAGGTGACCGGCGCTGCGCAATACGCCGCCGAACACTTCGCGCCCGGCCTGCTGTACGGCGTGGTCGTCAGCGGGACGGTCGCCAAGGGCCGCATCCGCGAAATCGACACGACGGAGGCGCTGGCGCTCGACGGCGTAATCGAGGTGCTGAGCCACCTGAACCGCCCGAAAGTGCGCGGCTTCGACCTCGCCTGGAAGGACATGACGGCGCCGGCCGGCTCGCCCTTCAAGCCGCTCTACGACGACAAGGTCATCTACAGCGGCCAGCCGGTGGCGCTGGTGCTGGCCGAGACCTTCGAGGCGGCCCGTCGGGCGGCGGCGCTGGTGCGCGTGCACTACGACGTCGAGCCGCACGACACCCGGCTCGAGGCCAACCTCGGCCGCGCGCGTGCGCCCTGCCCGCTGAAATCCGGTTTCGAGCCGCCGCCGCCCGAGAAGGGCAAGGCGGAGAAGGCGTGGCAGGCGGCGCCGGTACGGATCGAGGCGCGCTTCCACCACGGCGTCGAGCACCACAATCCGATGGAGATGTTCGCCTCGACCGTCATCCGCGGCGAAGACGGCCACCTGACGATCTACGAGAAGACGCAGAGCTCGCAGAACAACCGCTGGTACGTGTCGCATGTGTTCGGACTGCCCAAGGACAAGGTCACGGTGCGCAATCCGTACGTCGGCGGCGCCTTCGGTTCCGGCCTGCGCCCGCAGTACCAGCTGACCCTGGCCGTGATGGCGTCTCTGCATTTAAAACGCTCGGTGCGGGTGGTGCTCACGCGCCAGCAGATGTTCAGCTTCGGCCACCGTCCGGAAACCGTGCAGACCGTGAAACTGGCGGCCGAACGGGACGGCACCCTGCGCGCCATCCTGCACGAGGCCATCGGCGAAACCTCGCAGATCGAGGACCACGCCGAGGTCGTCGTCAACTGGTCGGGCCTGCTCTACGCCTGCGACAACATCCGGCTCGGCTACAAGGTCGTCAGCCTCGACCAGTACACGCCGATCGACATGCGCGCGCCCGGCGCGGCGCACGGCATGCATGCGCTGGAAGTGGCGATGGACGAGCTGTCCTACGCGCTCGAGATGGACCCGCTGGCGCTGCGCCTGAAAAATTATGCAGAGCGCGTGCCGATCGAGGACAAGCCGTATTCGAGCAAGGAGCTGCGCGCCTGCTATGCGCAAGGAGCCGAGAAATTCGGCTGGTCGCGCCGCCCGCTCGCGCCGCGCTCGATGCGCGAGGGTTCGGAGCTGGTCGGCTGGGGGATGGCGACCGGGGTCTGGGATGCGATGCAGCTGTTCGCCCGCGCCAGCGCCGTGATGCACGCGGACGGGCGACTGGTGGTGTCGAGCGCGGCCTCCGACATCGGTACCGGCACCTATACCGTGATGGCGATGATCGCCGCCGAAAGCATGGGCCTGCCGCTCGAGCGCGTGACCTTCCAGCTGGGCGACTCGACGCTGCCGGTGGCGCCGATCGAGGGCGGCTCCTCGCACGTGGCGACGGTCGGTTCGGCGGTAGCGGGCGCCTGCGACAAGCTGCGTTTGAGCCTGCTGCGCCATGCGCAGTCGGCCGCCGACTCTCCCTTCCGCGACAAGCGTCTAAAAGACGTGGAATTCACGGGCGGCACCATGCGCCTGAAGGACGATCCGGGCACGTTTATCTCGCTGGGCCTGGTCGCCGAACGGAGCAGCCGCGGCCGCATCGAGGAAAAATACCTGCTGCTGCCGCAGATGCTGAAACAGCGCAAGTACCGGCGCCTGGTGCACTCGGCCGTGTTCGTGGAGGTGCGGGTCGACGAGGAACTCGGCATCGTGCGCGTGACGCGCGTGGTCAGCGCGGTGGCGGCCGGGCGCATCATGAACACGAAAACGGCGGGCAGCCAGATTGTCGGCGGCGTGGTCTGGGGCATCAGCCAGGCGCTGCACGAGGAAAGCCACCTGGATCACCGCTTCGGGCGCTTCATGAACCACAACCTGTCGGAATACCACGTGGCGGTGAACGCGGACATCCACGACATTGACGTCCTGTTCGTGGAAGAAGACGACCGCATCGTCAGCCGCCTGGGCGCCAAGGGCGTGGGCGAGATCGGCCAGGTAAGCGTGGCCGCGGCGGTCAGCAACGCGATCTACCACGCGACCGGCAAGCGCATCCGCACGACGCCGATCACGCCCGACAAGGTGCTGGCGGGCGGGCCCTGAACGGGCTCCGCGCCGCTCGACAAGTGTGCGCGGACACCTGCCCCTTCGTCCATACTGGTTTGACCCTTTCCACCACTGCCGCAAGGAGCATCCGATGAGCACCATCCCTGTCTCGAACGGCGCCGATTCCTCGCGCGAGGATCTCGGCCGCCTGGTCCTGCGCGTCACGCTTGCCCTGCTGCTGCTGTTCCACGGCCTCTCCAAGCTGGTCGGCGGCGTCGGCTTCATTACCGGCATGCTGGAAAAGATGGGGCTGCCCGGCGCGATCGGCTACCTCGTCTACATCGGCGA
The DNA here is from genome assembly GCF_053668055.1 of Massilia sp. SYSU DXS3249. Lineage (NCBI taxonomy): Bacteria > Pseudomonadati > Pseudomonadota > Betaproteobacteria > Burkholderiales > Oxalobacteraceae > Massilia > Massilia sp. SYSU DXS3249. The sequence goes on from NZ_JBSIPX010000003.1 coordinate 135,347, forward strand.
AGTCGTGGCGCCGCTGCTGATGCTGGTCGGGCTCTGGACCCGGGCCGCCGCCCTGGTGGTGGCCGGCAACATGATCGTCGCCGTGCTGCTGGTGCATACCAAGGAATTCTTCACGATGTCGCAAACCGGCGGCTGGGCGCTCGAACTGCAGGGAATGTATTTCTTCGCGGCGATCGCCATCGCCCTGCTGGGGGCGGGGCGCTACAGCATCGGCGGACGGGCCGGGCGCTGGAATTGAAGGCTGGCGGCGGCCCGCAGCGCGTGCGCGTGAACGGCGGGATCGTCTAGCCCAGTACTAGCTCGTAGCGCACGTCGCGGCGGTCCGCCGCCGGCGGCATCTCCACCAGGTAGCTGTCCCAGCCGAGGCGCCCGAGCTCGCTGCCTTCGCGCATCGTCACCGGGCGCACGTCGGCCGCGCGCAGCACCAGTTCGACTTCGACCTCGAAAGCCACTCCGGTCAGCATCCCGACCAGGCTGGCCAGCGCGCGCGCCGCCGGCCCACCGGGCAAGAAGGATGTGAAACCGGCATGCTCGAGCGGGCCGACGACGATGCGCAGGCGCAGGTCGCGCTGCCAGACGCGGGCCCCGGCAATCGCGCGCGTGCCGAGCACGGCGTTGTCGCTCCCCAGCACGGTTTGCTGGGCGGCCGGCATCTCGTACCAGCACCCGATGAACTGTTCCACCCGGATAGTCTGATGAAAATACTCGGACAGCACGCGCGCCATCTGGGTGGCCGACACCGGCCGCTGGCGCAGCGCGCCTGCGAAATAGCCGAGCGACTCGTCGAGCACCCCGCCATGCGCGGGCAGCGCCAGGCGCCGCCGCAGCGACGCGTTGCCGAGTCCCGCCAGTCCCAGCAGCAGGGGCAGGAAGCCGTCCTTGCCCGTCGCCTCGTATTTCAGGTGCAGCCGGTACTTGCGCCAGGCGGCATAGAACAGCGCCAGCGAACGATTCGAGAAGGTGTCGAGGAAGGAACGCGCGCCCTCGTCCTTGTCGTTGAACTGCTGGGCGGCGATCCGTTCGGTGTAATGCGGCGGCAGCACGCCGTGCCCGCCCAGCAGACCCATGAACGAAGGCGTGACCCGAATCCATTTCAGGGTGTTCGATGCCAGGGCCTCAGCGAGCGCGCCGGGGGCGGCGTCCAGGCCTGGCGGCTCGCTCGCGACGGCCTCCAGCTGGCTGGCCGGAAAGCGCAGCGAGGTCGAATTTTGGAAGCGCAGGAAATTGGCGACCAGGCTTTGCTCGGGCGCACCGTGGCGGCGCAGCCAGAGTTCGAGCATGCGCACGGCCTGGAAATACTCGAAACGGTAGGGCTCCCGGAACAGGCGCTCGATTACAGCAGGCTCAAATCGCCGCTTTTGGGTAGGCATGTGAATAACTCTTCTCCAGTTTTGGCCGACACGATCACCAGCCGGGTAAAACTGTTGGCGTGCACGTAGAGGGCGAGGAAGCGCTCGACGATGTGGGCAAAGACGTGGATGCCGCTGCCGATGAAGGCTTCTTCGTCGATCGTCAGCCGCACGTCGACGCCGCGCACGAGACAGGTAAAAGGATTGCCGGCGAGCCAGGCGCTGGCAGCCCGCTGTTCGATGGCGCTGATGCCGCCGATCTGGCGCTGCGAGGAAGGAGAACGCGGCAGGTCGTACAGGGCCAGCATTTCGCGGAAGGCATCGACGCCGCCCGCGGTGAGCGACAGGTGGTTCAGCGCCAGGTGCGAGATCAGGCGCCAGTGCGCGCTGCGCCCGCTGGCGAAGCGGTACGTGGCCGTCGGCTTGCGCAAGAAACTGATTGCACGCACGCTGGAGCCGCCTTCGAGGAAGAGGTCGCCGCCGGCCTGGCCATAGCCCAGCAAGGACGGCAGGTCGCGGTTCGAGCAGGTCAGTTCCAGGTTCAGGGTATCGGTCTCGACCGCGGCCGGATCGAAGTCGATGTCGACGATCGTGATCTGCGTTTCGAAACCCGGGCTGCGCTCGCGCAGGCTGTCATCGCGCCGCATGGCCCAGTAGTGGCCGTTCTGCTCGGGCGTCTGCGCATGCTGGAGAGAGTAAAAAGGGCGGAACTCGACGACGGTCTCTCCCTGGGGCGTCTGGCGCACCAGATTCACCGCGTCGATCGACTGCACCTCGAAGGCAAAGGCGCGGCGGGCGTCGGCCAGTACCGGATAACTGGCCGACGTGTGGGTCAGGCGGATCGGCTCGCCGCGCTGGCGGAACAGGTTCACCACGGGCGTGCATCCGAGCAGCAGGTGATGCGGGGCCAGCGTCCCCAGCATGCGCGCCGTGTTCGAGTCGCTGCGGATGCCCTGCAAGGCCAGGTGCAGGGTGATCGATTTGGTCCCTGGCGGCAGGGCGGCCGTCAACATCGCCAGGTCGATATCGAAGAAATTGAATTTTTCGGGAAAACAGAAATACTCGGTCAGCAGGCGATAGGCGGCGTGCGAGCGAGCCGGGAAGTCGATCAGCGATTCGTCGTCGTCGAAGCCCGCCGGCTTGATGGGAATGTCCGGCAGGGCCAGCCAGCGTCCGCTGCCGTCGGCCTCGGCATAGGCGGCCACTGGGCGCATGAACAGGGCGTCGCGCAGGGCCGCGCAAAACGAGGGTTCGCCGTCGATGAAGACGCGCAGCAGCGGCAGGTTCAGGCTGCCCGGGGCGACCTGGTCGAGGGTGGTGGAGATCGTCAGGCTGATGCTGGAGGTTGCGCCGGGCGGGGCGCGCAGCGCGTCCGGGGCACGCAGGATGTCGGAAAAGGCGGCGCGGGACAGCGCCAGCGGCACCACGGCCACCGGGTACACGGTGCGGAAGGTGCAGGTGCCGCCGCGCACCGGCTTCGTCGTCAACTGGGTGCCGCGCGGGATCGTGGCGGCTGTGGTCTGCTGCTTGGCGGCGCCGGCGAAGTCCAGGTGCGCGATCGAGCAGGAGGGAAAGGGGCGCAGGTAGTGCGGATACAGCACGTCGAACAGGGCTTCGGTGAATTCCGGGTAATCGTCGTCGAGCCGCTTGGCGATGCGCGCATTGAGCAGCGCGAAGGATTCGATCATGCGCTCGGTATGCGGGTCTTCGCAGAGTTCGCCGCTGATCAGGAGGCGGCCGGCGATCTTCGGATAGCGTTCGGCGAACTCTCGCAGGTTGCGGCGCAGGTAACCGAGTTCGCTCTCGTAATACGGCAGTAATTGTTCCAACTTAGGCTCCCGCAGGCGCTGGGCGGCCCGCCTTGTTGATGCTGTAGCTCAGCGTCGAGGGCTGAAGCACGGCGTCGAAATTCACCGATTCCTGCGCAGCGTTGAGCACCAGCAGCCCGGTGATCGAAAAGTCGAGCCGGTTGACGGCGCCTTCGCGCATCTCCAGCGCCGCCTTGACGTTGCGCAGGCGCGGTTCGTGGCAGGCAATCGTGCTTTCGATGCAGCTGCAGATGGTGGCGCGGTCGGTCGGGCTGGATAGGGAGAGGTCGGCGAAATCGTTCATGCCGTAGCTGACGATCGAATTGCTGCACTCCGGGTAGGCTTTGAGCAAGCCGTCGGGCAGTACCATGCGCGTGTTGAGCAGCGCTTCCAGGTCGCGCGCCACGGCGTCCTTCATGTCTTCGAGCGACATGCGCGATCCCGTTCCTGCCGCATTGCCGGCCGCATTGCCAGCCCTTCCCGGCGTTCCGAGCAGGCGGTCGAACAGGCCTGGCGTAAATCCTTTCATGGCATCCCCGATCGTTTTGCGTCCACCCGGTAGTGTTACCGGGCCTCCCTGGGCCGGTCTTGAAAAAAGATAAGGATGGGCAATCCCCCGTGCTGGCGTTGTGCAATACCGACGTTTGAGCAAGCGCAAACAGGCCCCGTCGCGTGGGGTGCTACTGTTTCCGTTGGCAAAGTTCCCCAAACCGAAACCATCCAGGAACCAGGACATGACGAGCAAAGTACTCTGGGGCGAGGGCCTGCTCCTGCGCCCCCAGCACTTCCAGCGGCAAGACCAGTACCACGAGCACTGCCTGCAAAAAGGCATCAAGGCAGTGCACCCCTATGCCTGGGGCGTGGAACGGCTGCAGGTCGACCGCGAAGCGCTCGCCAACAACCGACTGCGCATCAACGACCTGGCGCTGCGCTTCCAGGACGGAGAACTGGTCGACGCGCCCGGCATCGACGAGCTGCCCGACACGGTCGACCTGAACCTGCTCCAGCAGTCCCAGCAAACCGTCACGTATTACGCCGCCCTGCCGGGCTTAAAGCCGTTCAGCGGCAACTTCGCCCCGCCGGGCCAGCCTGCGCAATCGGTGCCGCAGTCGGTTCGCTACATGCAGGCGAACCAGGAAACGGCCGACCTGTACACGCAGGCCGCGCCGGTGCAGCTGGCCTACCTGAAAAAGGCGGTGCGCCTGGTGTCCGAGTTCGACCCGCGCGACGCCTACATCCATTTCCCGCTGCTGCGCCTGCGCCGCGCGACCACCGGCGGTTTTGAACTCGACCCGGCCTTCGTGCCGCCCAGCCTGTCGCTGGGCGCGGCGCCCGTGCTGTTCCAGCAGCTGCGCCGCCTGCTCGACGCGCTGCAGGCGAAAGTAGGTGCCCTGTATGGCCACCACCGCGAGCCCAGCCGCAACGTGATCGAATTTCGTTCGGGAGACATGTCCTCGTTCTGGCTGCTGCACACGGCCAGCTCGGCCTACGCGACGCTGACCCACCATTTCCATCACCCGAGCCTGCATCCCGAACGGCTCTTCGAACAATTGCTGGACGTGGCCGGCGGCCTGATGACTTTCTCGAAAAGCTGGACCCTGGCCGACCTGCCCCCTTACCAGCACGCCGACCCGGGCCCCGCCTTCACTAAACTGCACACGATCATCCGCGAGCTGCTCGACACGGTGATCTCTTCGAAATATTTCGCGATCGCGCTCAACGAGGTACGCCCTTCGTACCACATCGGCGCGCTCGACTCCGGCAAGATCGACGACAAGACCACCTTTTATATCTCCGTGGCGGCCGACATCCCGGCCGTGCAGCTGGTCGACGTGGTGCCGCTGCGTTTTAAAGTCGGCGCTCCGGACGACGTCGAGAAATTCGTGCTCTCGGCCCTGCCCGGCGTGCGCCTGCAATACACCCCGCAGCCCCCGGCCGCGCTGGCCGTGCGGCCCGACACCTGTTACTTCATGCTGGAGTCGAAAGGGCAGATGTACGAGCGCATGCTCAAGGCGCAATCGATTTCGATCTATGTGCCGGCCGGGATGAAGGAACTAAAACTCGAGCTGCTCGCTGTGGCGGCTTGACACGGAGACTCCCATGTCCGGCCCCTTGATCGTACTCGGCGACAAAACCTCCCACGGCGGCTCCGTCATCGAAGGCTCGCCCCACAGCGACAGCGGCGGCAAGCCGATCGCCCGCATGGGCGACAAAACCGTCTGCCCGAAACACGGCCCGAACCCGATCGTCAGCGGCGACTCGACCCTGATCGTCGACGGCAAAGCGGCCGCCCGCCACGGCGACAAAACCGCCTGCGGCGCCTCCCTGATCGCCGGCCAGCAGGCAACGATCGACAACCTTTAATTTGAACCGATGACTTCGACTACCGCAACGCCCGGCGGCCGTACGCTGCCCGGCTGGCTCAAGACCGGCCTGCTGGCCGTGTTCGTTTTCGTTCTCTGCTGGGGCGCTGCGATCGCCTGGTGGCGTGCGGGGGGCAGCGAGCCCGGCGCGGTCGAGCTGGCGTTAGTGCTGCTGGCGCTGCCGTTGGGGCTGATCGCTTCCTGGTTGGGCATCCGCAGCAAATTCGCCATGCCGCAACCGGCAATCGCGAAGGTTGGGACAGCCAGCGCGGCAGCCCAATCGGCTCCTGTCGCGCCTTCTGTACCGCCGCTAGCGATTCTCGCGAGCGCGCTACGGTCTCCTCATGGTGCATCACCCGAGGAACTTGCCAGTGCGATCGCGGAGCGCAAGGCACGGCCCGACCTTGATTCAGAGCTGATTGATGACAAAGGCTTCCCTATTACAGCAGCCCGCCGTAACGATGCCGTCGACGACGCGTTACAGGAAGAACTGAACGCTTGGCTAACTGGTATCAATATGGCTGAATTGCGTTTCAGCGACGTGCAGTGGCGCGCGCTGACGCTCGGAACGGCCATCGTGCGTGACCTTGGGGGTGAGGCTGCGTCATTGCTGATTCCCTTGGAGGGCACGCCGCCGACGCTTCGATTAATAGCCATCCTGCCAGCCGATTGGCCCCTCGAGCAGCGAAATACGGTTGGGATGTGGTTCAAGCACCAAGTGGCTCAGTTTGGTTGGCCAGAAACTGCTCTCACCTGCATCGACGTTCAGACCAGCGCTGGTTGCGTTGCATCGGCAATCAACCAGTTTGCGCGTGATGCTGCCATAGCCAATCAAGGTCTAGCTGCGCTCGTCATGAGCTGCGATTCGCATATCGACCAGGAGACGGTAGACCAGTGGAATGCTGCCGGATTACTTCTGACGTCGTCGCGCGCACAGGGATTGATTCCAGGAGAAGGTGCGGCTGGGATCCTGCTCACCAGTCTACAGCAAGCACAAACGGTCGTGGATGCCCCTTATGCCGTACTCGAGACTTTCCTCGAGGGGCGGCATGACGTGTCGATCGGCGAAAGCAAGGGCACAAGTAAGCAGCTGCTCCGGGACCTTGTTGAACGCACCTGCAAACAGGCGAACGTCGAATCAGCGGAGGTGGCGATGGTAGTTGCCGACACAGGGGAGCGCGCCAACCGCATGCTTGAGCTAATGGGAGTGGTGTCGACGACTTTTTCCCATCTTGATGATCAAGCGGATGTTGCATGTGTTGGCGCGAGCAGTGGCGCCTGCGGTGCCGTGCCCTGCATCACCGCGCTGGCGCTGGCGCGTCACCATGCACTAGAACGCGCAGCGCCAGTGCTCTACGTTGGTAACGAAGATCCGCATCACCGCTGCACGGTGCTCATCGCTCCTGCTGCAGCGGCTTGATCATCGTTCAAGCACAGCTGGCGGGTTCTGCGCTGCTGTGCTTGAACCTCGAATACTCATCTTGATCCCGCATTCTTGAAAGACCCATCATGACGCCCATCCTGAACCGTGTCGCATTTTCCATATTGGTCAGCTTGCCGATGCTTGCCCTATGCTCCGAAACGACAAAGGCCCTACCGCAACCGGATGCCAACGCTACTCTCGAAACACGGATACAGGCTTTGCTGAAAAAAGTGAAGCGTTCGATGCGCCCACTCAAAGGCGGGACATTCGAGATGGGCGACTGGGGCAATGAAGCCGGTGTTCCCTACGATTTCGACAAGCACTCCCGACCATTGCATAAGGTAAGCCTGGATGGCTTTTCGATGATGGCGTACAAGGTCACCTTCGACGATTTTGACGTGTTCACTGATGCGATTGGCAATGAACGCATTACGATGGGCGAAATGGAGATTGACCAGCGCGCACCCAATCGCCCTGTCGGGGTCAGCTGGTATGGAGCCAAGGCCTATTGCCAATGGCTAGGGAAAATGACCAAACTTCCCTTCGATTTGCCGACAGAGGCACAGTGGGAATACGCCGCCCGCTCAGGTGGCAAGAAAGTGCTGTTCGCCACTGACAATGGTAAGCTTGAAAGACCGAGGAATTTTCCAAACGAAAGAGAGTACGGGGATCCGGATATCATTCCTGACGTCGGCAGCTACCCTCCCAATCCAGCTGGCTTATACGGAATGTCCGAAAACACGGGTGAATGGGTGAATGACTGGTTCCATGAAGAATATTATAAAAATTCGCCAAAGAAAAATCCTACCGGCCCTGAAAGCGGTACAGAAAAAATTATGCGGGGCAGTGTGGGTGGAAAAGCTGAAATCGCCGCCATGGTATTCATGAAAGCGGCACAAGTTCCCCAAACGATGCACACTATCTATCCAAAAGGAATTATCGAAGGGGTACGGGTACCATTTCCTCCTTATGCCGGCTTTAAATCAGATAATTTCCGTTGCGCCCTTAACAGCCCTTCCGATAAGCGCTAGACAATGCCATAACCCGGGTGATGTAGTGGAAACTGAGCAAGACGAAATTCTGGCTCATCGTTGCGAAGGAACGCCCGGCCTAGCAAAGGTGTAGCCTGCGCCACTTGTATTGAGCAACGCTCGACACAATCTGCGAATTTCGTCCCCTCTACGATTGAGTTGATAATTTTTATTCCTTGATTACGTTCCAATTTACTTCCCATCGCAATATTTATTCGGTCTAACGTATTATTTAAGTGGCTACTCGACTGGGTAGTGGACAACAACTCATTGACGGAAAACGCAGCTAACTTTTTTAAGTCGTAGTTACTTGAATATTGAGGCTGGGCAATTACATCCGCGACACTCCGGATCAGTGCGCCTCGAGATTCAGGCGGCATATAGGAAAACCAACCCCACCCTGATCGCAGTTGCGCTTCGATTCTCCTTAGCACTTGTTCGCCATTCGCTTTAATTGATTTAACAAAATAGTTATAATTTTCTTTAATATCACTAATCTTCATACCTGCAAAGGTCTCTATTTTCTTTCCTGCAACAACATGAATATATAATATTTGGTTAAATGATTCAAAAGCCACCCATGTCATTAATTTTGACATCTTCCGGTAATCAGCCTGTTTTAATTGATGCGAAATGCACATGAAGAACTGCGCGATCTCGGCATACCCCACTTCGCAAGCTACACTTCCCGAGCCTCCCAGACCGAGGCAGGCGCCTGCCTGTGCTGCGATGACGAATTTTCCGCCACGGTAATCGCACTCAAAACCCAGCGTCGCAGCCAATCCCTGAATCGCACTGATATCGCTACTGACCTTGGCCAAGTCCGCATAGGCCGCCTTGGTCTTGTTTGGGTCCGGCTTCTTGGGTCCCCCCGGGTTGATGACACCTTCCGGATTGAGCCACTGCAGGGCACCCGCCAGGTTGACTGATTCTTTCAAGCCAACAAACACGTCCACCTTTCCCTTCGCCCCAACCTTGGCTCTGGCACCGGCCTGGTTGCGTGGCCTGCCTCGCACTCCCTGCTTGTGACCTGTGATCATCAAGGCGGCGTCCGCTTCCAGGGCAACGCTGGCGCCAGCGATGGCGGACAGCGTCAGATCGCCGCGCATCCGGAAGTAGCCGAAATCAAAATCCTGTCCGATCTGTTCGGGCCCCAGGTGCCAGCCTGCCGCATGCGGCAGATAGAGCGTGGTATCGACCTTCGCCTCGCCAATGGCAAACGATGCTTCCGCGTTCGCCTTGACGCTGAACTGTGCAGCCTTCGCAGCGCGCTTGAATCGTTGCTTCCAGTTGGTATCGCGGGCATCGTACAAGTTACCCTGGAACGGCATGAAGGTAGCTTCAGCGCCGGCACCTGCAGACCAGCGCAAGAATTGCGCCTCCGGCTTCATATCGATCATTCGTTGAGGATTGTCTGGATCCCGGTTTTTTGCACCGAAGATGCCGTCAACAATCTCCTTCTGTGTCCGTTCCAGCATGGCAGTGGCATCGGCCCCCATCACTTTCGCCCAGTCGGTCAAGATGCCGCTGTACTGATCCGCATCATCCGGCCCCAATTTCCACTTCTTGCTGAACTTCGCCTTGTCCTGTGCGCTATTCAGGATGCGATTGCGTATTTCTTTCGTGTTGAGGGTCGTCCCATTGAATAGTTTTTCTTTTGGCTGTCTATTCCGTTCAGCTGAACCTTCCACGACATACACCCGCCGGTCCGCCAAAGCCGTTCTCAGGGTCCTTGCGTTGACGTAGATAGGCGTATGGGTCTTTCCCTCCATCCGTTTCATTGTCAGCGGAACGATTTCGACCAGGTTGCTGGGATCCACTTTCTGGTCACTGAGCGCCTGCACCCGCTCTTTCGCGGCGTCGCTCTTTTGCGAAAGGGTAGAGAGCGCCGTATCGAGATCCTTGCGCGCTTGTAGGATGGCGGCTTTTGAAGCGTTCGGCTGCTCGAGAAGCTCCTGCAGCAGCAACGATTTTGCAGTCACGTCGCGATTGGCTTCCTGGAGTTCTTCGATGGCAGTCTTGTTCTTGTAGCCGTCAGCGCGGCAGGACAGCCACTCATCCGGATACAGTGCAATGAATGAGTTATTTCCCGGGACATACAGGAGCACACCTTCCGTTAACGTGTGACTTACTTCGACATAGGTGTCCCGCGGTGTCGTAGTAGAGGCGGATTTGACAGCAGTAAGCGTTTCGCTCATTTGTTCTCTCCTGAAATCGGGTGGCAAGCAAAAAATGAACTGCTGATGTCACTCGTCATCAGGAAGGTGCAGGGTGAGCTTTTCGCTTTTTGAAGTAAAAATGCGTTGCGTGCGTCCCTGTGCATCGGTCACGCCTTCCAGCTTGACGCCGCTAGCGGACTCGAGTCGATAACGCACATGGGCCATCGGTTGCTTCGTTTCCTCGTCCATAATCACAAACGCTTCGTTATAGATGTCCTTTGCCTTCGGAAGAGCAGGCGTGCTGATGCTGCCGTCGGCCGGGCCTGCCAATTCTTTCTTGCTGGCCTTGAAATTGACCTTGCCTGGGGCATGCAGCATGATGTTTCCGCCTTCAAGCTTTAGGCAGGCTCCTTGCGCAGTCAGTAAGACATGGCGAGCAGCAGCGACCGTGACATCCTTGCTGACACTTGCCACAGTAATCATCTTGTCAGCAGTAAGTCGTGACGGCCCTGCCTGGCTTTGCGTGCTGACCTTGCCGCTGGCGGCGTGCAGCTTGATGCCAACTTCCTGATTTGGTTTGTCCTTGGCGGTGGCTTTGCCATACGTGAACAAACTGATACCGGCTTTTACCGCATGGAGACTATTTCCCTGTGCCGTAAGGTTGATGTCTTGCCCTGCGGTCAGGCTTGTCGTCATGCCTGACGCAAGCACGGCGTCCTTCGGCGTGCTTGCGACAATTCCGGCTGGGCTTGATAGCTGCAAGTGGGGCTGGCTATAGGCACTGGCGGCCCCCTGCAGAATGGCGATACTGTCTTCCATTGCACGTATTGCGGCCAGGGCCCCTGCGTCGCTCTCGGTGCCTTCCAATACGGCGTTGTGTTGCTGGGCAGTACGCGCCAGCCCGCTCTGCAATTCGTTACTCTGCTCGATTTGTGCTTGCGCTTCCCGCGAATCGAGCTGGTTACCGGCAGCACCGGCGCGTATGTCGGTGGACAGCAGTAAACCCCGGCCAGCCCGCAATGCTGCCCCATGCGCTGTTTTGAACTCGGCACCAAAGCCAGTCGGAGCCAAGCGCTGGTTATCGGTCTGATGTCGAAGGGCGCCAAGGTTGAGTTCGGCCGAACCAATATGCTGGCTGGCGTGGCTTTGCAACACTACGCGCGCTTGACCCGCACTGTCATCGAACACCAGTTGGTTGTAGGCGCCATTACCGCTTTGGCTCGACGCCATGGCCTGCGATTTGAAACCCGACAGCACTGCCGGGTGGGCGTAGCCGCCAGCTTCGCCAGGGAACCATGAAGGCGCATTGCCGGTCGAGACGCCGGCGCCGTTGGACACCTGATTGTGCTGCGCATCCCGCTCACCGCGTCCGTTGTACAAACTGCCGATCACCACGGGTCGATCGATATTTCCATCCAAAAAATCGATCAGAACTTCGCTACCCACCCGTGGGACAGTCACTGCACCCCAATTGGCGCCGGCGATTGCGCCAAGTGGCGTTGCGATACGCAACCAGGTTCCGGAACGGTCATCAGCCGGCGCCCCGGTCTGACCCAGTGGCGCAGGATGATCCAGCCGGCTGTGGCTTTGGTCATTACGTCCTGCATTGCGCTGCCAATGAAACTGCACCTTGATGCGGTTTTCGCGGTCGGTATGAATGACAGAACCCGCAGGTCCAACAACGGTGGCGGTTTGCTGGCCAGTCACCGTTGGACGTGGATGCAGGTTAAGTCCATGGCCCTGATCGTTACTGCCGCGGTAGGGAATGTCGTTGCGGATCGCTTCGATACGATTGCGGTACAGAGGCCGGCCCGGGATCGTTGCGCTTGCCCGCAGCCCGTCCCGTGGCTCATCCGCGCGCCTGGACGTTGCGTCGTCTCCCAATGCCTGTGCAATCGCGGAACGCAGCTCGGCACTGAGATTATTGTGCGCGAGGTGAACTACGCGCGTGACGGTGAACGTACGGGCATCGTCCGTCAGTGCCCTGTCCAGGTATGCATGGTCGCGCAGGACAAACGTCGTGCCGGCGGCCAGCGTACGTACCGTTCCGGCCCCGACATGTGTTTCTTTCGCCCTCTGCGCCGCTTGCAGCTGATTGTCCGCAATGCGCTGTCCCTGGGCGCGTGTCTGGTATGCGTAGGTTCCAGGTGTGTCGAAGCTTGTTGGTTCAGCGATATCGCTTGCAGAGGACACGCTGGCGCTAACGGGACGGGTGCCGTTTGAACGGTAATCCCAGCTACGCATGCTTGTCGACGCAATGACTGCGCGCGCCGTAATGCGCCAGCGGTCCATGCTGTCTTCGCGCATCACTGCACCCGGCTGGGTGAAGCGTATTTCATCCTGCAGGTTCGGTTTGAAAGCACCGTTGTGGTCGGCAATGACCAGCGTATGACTACCGAGATCGCGGTGTTCGATAGCCGGGTCGTGTTCAAAATAATAGAACAAGCCTTCTTCGTACATCAGGCGTTCGGCGAAGGCGAAGTTGGACTCCTGATACTGGCAGGTCAGGGAGCGCAATGGGTAAATGCGCCGATCGGCAATGTCGTAGCGCCACGCCATGGCGAGTTTGCCTCGATCACGTGAACTTCCGAATACCGCATCCAGAATGTCGAACACCGACTTGTCCTGGAAGATACGGCTGTCGCGACCAAGCTTCAGGAACGCGCACCAGGGTTCGATCGTCATCGTGTAACGTGCAAATCCGCCATTGGCACCAACACATTCGGCAGATGTGATGTAGCCGTGAAATGGACGCCATTTCATTCCGGGTGCCGCGGTTAACAGCTCGACCAGGGCCGGCTGGCCGAGCAAGGATTTAAGCGCAATATGGGCGTCGGTCGACAGCACCGATAGTTGCAACGAAAAGCAGGCGCCCACATTCTCTTCGCCGCGCAGGCACTCAACGAGTAACTTGTCGGGACCAAGCGGCGTAAGCAGGCGAAGCAGACGGGTTTCTTGTGTAAAGCGGGGGAATAGCTCAACCACTCGCAGCTCCTGGAAAGCTTATGAACAAGGTGAAGGACAGGCTCGACTTTGGACATGCTTGAGTGGAAAAATGCATGGAAAGCCGGCCAACAAAGGCGCATTGTTACCCGCAAGCTAGCCCCTATCGTTGACGAGTAGCAAAACTCTGAAAAGCCTTTGGCCTGAGCACGTCGTGCGAAGCCGCCTACACTCTGTCAGCCAATGCGCCTATTGGAGCCTGCCGCCAAAGGACTACCATCAAACCCACCAGTAATCACGCTTGAGGAGGTCGATATGGTTGGGAACAAGCAAAACAATGCGGGCGGTACGGGGCCGGATCCCTTGTCGGGCCGGGTCGACACCGGCGCCGACAGCGGGCAGAGCCAGCAGAAGGCGCAGGACGGGTCGTCCACCAGCGGCCATTACACGGGGAGTGCAAGTGGCGCCGGCCGCGATGGCGGCATCGTCAGCGCACCACCGGAAAGCAATGTCGGCCCGGCCGGCAAGCCGCAGAGCAGCCGCGGCAGCGCCACACAACCAATCCCGGGAGGCACGACCGCCGCCGAAAGCGGAGACAAGGGCATGAGCGTGGCTGCGGCCGGCGGCCGGCCGGGGACGTCGGCGGACATGCCGGATCCGGGCAGCCAGACCGGGGCCGTTGACGCGGCCATCGGCGGCAATGCCGTCGAAGACCTGGCGAAGGAAAGCCTGGACAAACCCGGCGGCGGCGATACCCGCTGAGCAGCGGTTCTTTAGTCGAGCGGCAGGGCGGCATCGCCATGCGCGACCACCCGGTCGCGGCCGCTGCGCTTGGCGGCATACAGCGCTTGGTCGGCCGCGGCGATCAGGGAGGATGCGTCGCGTAATCCTTCCAAGCTGAAGCTGGCCACGCCGATACTCAGGGTCACGTGCGGCCGGACCGCGGCCGGCGCGTGCGCCAGCGCCAGCGCGGCCACGTGGGCGCGGATCGCGTTCGCGTGGGCGCGCGCCTGTTCGGGCGAGGTATCGGGCAGGATGGCGGCGAACTCTTCTCCGCCGTAGCGGGCCGCTAGGTCGGCCGGGCGTTTCAGCATATTCGACAGGGCTTGGGCGACGGTGCTCAAGCAGGCGTCGCCCTGCTGGTGGCCGAAGTGGTCGTTGTAGGCCTTGAAGGAATCGATGTCCATCAACAGCAGCGCCAGCGCCCCGCCATGGCGCTGGGCGCGCCGCAGTTCCCGCTCGAGCGCCACGTCAAAACCGCGCCGGTTGGCGATGCCGGTCAATCCATCGGTATAGGAACGCGCGCGCAGCGATTCGGCATGCTCGAGCAACTGGCGCTCGCGCCCCGCAGTGCCGCTGACATCGCGGATTTCGATCATGCACAGGCGCGCGTCGCCGTCCTGAAAGGGAGTCACCGACACCGCCTGGGCGATGCGCTCGCCGTCGAAGCTGCCGGCCTCGCGCAGGGGGAAGGGCGCACGGCTCTGCGATTGCGGCACGTTCGTGCTGATCCCCTCGGCGAGCGCGCCCAGCACCGCGCTGTCGACGCGCGAGCCGCGCAGCTCCGGAAACACATCGAGCAGCAACTGCTCGCGCACCCGCGCCGCCGAGCGGCCGGAATGCGTCACCATCCAGCGGTTCCACAGGACGATGCGCCCGTCGGCATCGAGGACGACGATGCCGCAGTTGACGAGGTTGACCGCGTGGGTGGCGAAGGCGGCCGAGGTATCGGGCGAGGTGGTGATCACGGACGAGTTAATTCAAGAAACCGACGATCATACTGCAATTCGGCGGCACTTCCCGGGCACCTTTGGCCTTCCACCGCCGTGATCATTCGATAGTTTTCATTCCTGCCGCAGCGGTTACCATGTTGATGCTGAACAGCAATGTCATGTTCATAGACGACACTGGTACAGATAAAAATATCGCCTCGCGTACGAGCGCCGGGGAACACCTGAAAGAGAGCACATGAAAAAGATCATCCTTGCCGTTGCCGCCGCGCTTGCCGTCGGCGCCCTGGCGACCGGTTGCACCATCGTCGATACGGGAGAGGTCGGCCTGCGCGTCAACTTCGACAAGACCATCGAAGCGGAAGAACGCGTCGCCGGCAGTTTCAACCAGACGATCGTCGGCAAGATCCTGACCTTCCCCGTCAAAGACGTGAGTGTCGACGTGCAGAACCTGACGCCGCTCGCCGCCGACAATTCGACGATGAAGGAATTCGATATCAGCGTCATCTACAACATCACGCCGTCCTCGGTCTCGGACCTGTACATCAACAAAAGCCGCTCCTT
This sequence comes from Massilia sp. SYSU DXS3249, assembly GCF_053668055.1. Taxonomy (NCBI): domain Bacteria; kingdom Pseudomonadati; phylum Pseudomonadota; class Betaproteobacteria; order Burkholderiales; family Oxalobacteraceae; genus Massilia; species Massilia sp. SYSU DXS3249. The sequence continues at coordinate 150,717 of NZ_JBSIPX010000003.1, forward strand.
CCACATGGTGGACAAGTCCGACGACATCTACCTGATGCACGCCTATATCTACCAGACCGCGCGCAATGCGGTCTATAAAACGGCGCGCAAGTACGAGGCGCTGAACATGAACGACAACCGCGCCCAGATCGAGCAGGAAATCCAGGAAACCATGGCGGCGACGCTGAATGACGAAAAGCTGAACGGCATCGTGATTTCCCAGGTGCGGGTCGGCAGCATGGTGCCGAGCGACGCCGTCAAAGCCAGCGCCGACAACCTGGTGCGCGCGAAGAACGAGGAAAAGACGAAAGAGGTTGAAGTCCAGATCGCGAAAAAAGAAGCCGAGCGGATCGCGGCCCTGAATGCGAATGCGGGCGCGATCAGTTACATGCAGGCGCAGGCGCAGATGAAGATTGCGGAAGGCATCGCCGAGGGTAAAGTGCAGACCGTCGTGATTCCCTACGATTTCAAGGGGATGGTGAACGTGGGGGTGAAATAAGTTCGAACCTATCCTGATCTGGAGAATAGTGCTCGAATGGTGAGAGCGGCTCGACAGCTCCTTCGAATGGATGAGATTGACTGTGCCGAGAAGCAGGTTAGTATATGCCTTCTTCCAATACTCCGCGATTTCAGCGCTTACATTGCCATGTCTTGTGTCTTTTGTTCACTGCCGCAAGATCGAATCATCGACAGTAACGATCTGGCGGTAGTGATCCGGGATGCGTACCCTGTTTCTTCAGGTCACACTTTAGTTATCCCCAAACGCCATGTCGGTTCTTTCTTCGAGATTTCTTCCGAAGAACGATCTGCAATGCTGGCTTTGCTGGACAAGGCAGCGGCGTTATTAAAAGAAGAGCTTGGGCCATCAGGTTTCAACATTGGGATCAACGATGGCTCTACAGCCGGCCAGACCGTACCCCATCTCCACATGCACCTCATCCCACGGTATCCCGCGGATATGCCAGATCCGCGCGGTGGAGTCAGGTGGGTCATTCCAGAAAAGGCAGACTACTGGAGCAAGGCATAGCGATGTCCGCCCCTTCACCTCAAGAACAGCTTGTCTTCCTCGACCACATACAACGGCTGTTTGATGAGGGAGAGTTTGGCGCCACATACAAATACGCTTTATTACTTGCGATAACGGAGTTGGCTGTAGAACTGGGAAACGATACCGGCGACACCCTCGACTTATTCCATACCGATATCGCCAGCAAATTCCTCGAGTTATATTGGCGACAAGTCATTCCTTACCGTGTTGACGACGAGGAAGGAGTACTCATCCAGAATAAAGGCGAGCAGGCGGCCGTCATCATACTTTTGCAAGGCCTTCGTGCTCGCTACAGTACGCTACCGAAGGTCCGCGCTTCTCCCGAATGGCGTGCTGCAGTCAGGCGGACAGTGAGCCTACTAAAGGTCATGCCACTGTGGCGGCTGCAGATTCTGCGACGCCAAGAGGTTCGCTTTCTTTACATTCCAGGCACCGGTCCCTACATCAGACTACTGCCAGGCGTAATGTTCAACCTGCGCCGATTTCATGGCTTGCTGCAACAACTCATCCGTTCTGCCTGGACAAATCATATTCGAACGAATCCAAAAAACGCTGCGTTAGTTGGTAATGGCACTGATCTCGAAGAAACTCTGTTTGGAACGGACCGAGCTTCGCTGGCGCTCGTTAGGCCTATTCTTCAGGAACTGCAGAACGACACTTGCTTCTATTGCCAGCGCCGTCTTAACGAAGCAGGTGAAGTCGACCATTTCATACCATGGTCTCGCTACCCTCGCGACCTCGGACATAATTTTGTCTTGGCGCACAAAAAATGCAACGGCGACAAACGTGATCTGTTGGCTTCGACTATACATTTGGAAAAATGGCGCAACAGGAACGTTACGCAAGGCGCTGTCCTGAGACACGAACTAGGCAGCCAGTTCATATGTGATGAACCGACGACCATACGTGTCGCTCAATGGTCCTATGAGCATGGATTTGCAACTTCTTCGCAAACTTGGCAAAGCACAGGCAACGTAGTACCGCTTACCGAGGATTATCGGGAAATTCTTCAGTACGGTATCTATTCAGCGCCCGTATCACATTCAGCGATGCAGATACCGAACGACTTCGTAAAAGCAAAAGGCTGACCATTAAGTCAGCCTTTTGTGTATGCCTAGGTGTTCCTCTGGTACAAATTCTTACTCCACCGTCACCGACTTCGCCAGATTCCGCGGCTTGTCCACATCCGTACCACGCGCCAGCGCCGTGTGGTACGCCAGCAGCTGCAACGCGCACACGTGCAGGATCGGCGACAACTCGCCATAGTGTTCCGGCAGGCGGATCACGTGCAGCCCGTCACCGGAGGTGATGCGCGAGTCGACGTCGGCGAAGACGTACAGCTGGCCGCCGCGGGCGCGCACTTCCTGCATGTTCGATTTGAGCTTTTCCAGCAGGGCGTCGTTCGGGGCGATGGTGACGACCGGCATTTCTTCGGTGACCAGCGCCAGCGGGCCGTGCTTGAGTTCGCCGGCCGGGTAGGCTTCGGCGTGGATGTACGAAATTTCCTTGAGCTTCAGCGCGCCTTCCAGGGCGATCGGGTAGTGCATGCCGCGGCCGAGGAACAGGGCGTTTTCCTTGCGGGCGAATTCTTCGGCCCAGGCGATGATCTGCGGTTCCAGCGCCAGCACCGAGGAAATGGCGACCGGCAGGTGGCGCATCTGCTTCAGGTGCTCGGCCTCTTCCTCGTCGCTCAGGCGGCCGTTGACTTGCGCCAGCGTCAGGGTCAGCAGGAACAGGGCGGCGAGCTGGGTGGTAAATGCCTTGGTCGAGGCGACGCCGACTTCGACGCCGGCGCGAGTGATGTAGGCCAGTTCGCATTCGCGCACCATGGCGCTGGTCGAGACGTTGCAGATCGTCAGGGTGTAGGGCATGCCGAGGCTGCGCGCGTGCTTCAGGGCAGCCAGGGTGTCGGCCGTTTCGCCCGACTGGGAGATGGTGACGACCAGGGTTTTCGGGTGCGGCACGCTGTCACGGTAACGGTATTCGCTGGCGATTTCGACGTTGACCGGCAGCTTGGCGATGCACTCGATCCAGTATTTCGCGGTCAGGCCGGCGTAATAGCTGGTGCCGCAGGCCAGGATCAGGACGCGGTCGATGTCCTTGAAAATTTTATAGGCGTTGTCGCCGAACAGTTCCGGCATGATGCCGGTGACGCCCTCAAGGGTGTCGCCGATCACGCGCGGCTGCTCGAAGATTTCTTTTTGCATGTAGTGGCGGTAAGGGCCGAGTTCGGCGGCGCCGGTGTGGGCGTGCACGGTCTTGACTTCGCGCTCGGCCGGTTTGCCTTCGCTGTCGACGATCCAGTAGCGCGACAGTTGCAGGTCGACGACGTCGCCTTCTTCCAGGTAGATGATCTGGTTGGTGGTGCCGGCCAGCGCCATGGCGTCGGAGGCGACAAAATTCTCGCCTTCGCCCACGCCCAGGATCAGCGGCGAGCCCTGGCGGGCGGCGACGACGCGGTGCGGTTCTTCGCGCGAGAACACGGCGATCGCATAAGCGCCATGCAGGCGCTTTACTGCCTGCTGGACGGTGTCGAACAGGTCGCCGTTGTACATATGGTCGACAAGGTGGGCGATGACTTCGGTGTCGGTCTGGCTCTGGAAGACGTAGCCGAGATCGGTCAACTCACGACGCAGTTCGTCGTGGTTTTCGATGATGCCGTTGTGGACCAGGGCGATGCGGGCGGCTTCTTCGTTCGGCGAGAAGTGCGGGTGGGCATTGTGCGAGGCCGGGGCGCCGTGGGTGGCCCAGCGGGTGTGGGCGATGCCGGTAAAACCTTGCAGGCCGGTGCCCTGGATCTGGGTTTCGAGGTCGGCCACGCGCGAGGTGCTGCGCGAACGGGCCAGGCGGCCTTCGACGTGCAGCGCCACGCCGCAGGAATCGTAGCCACGGTATTCGAGGCGCTTCAAGCCCTCGATCAGGATGGGGGTGATGTTACGCTGAGCTACTGCACCGACGATACCGCACATGGACTTACCTCGTAGTAAAAAATTAGCAATAAAACATATCGTATGGCAAGGCGCATGAAATATGCTTTCAGAGTGCAGCCATTTTCGTTATAAAATTTCATCAACACGAAGTGCTGAAATATTATTTCGAATTTATTCTAAAACTTTACTTAAATTTCATGGCTACACCACTGCCGCCGCTGGACGACCTTGATCGTCGCATCCTCAACGCCTTGCAAAGTGATGCATCGCATACCAATGCCGAGCTCGCCGAGCTGGTGCACGTGTCGCCGCCGACTTGCCTGCGCCGCGTCAAACAGCTGACGGAGAACGGTGTGATCGAACGGCAAGTCGCCATCGTCGCGCCGGAAAAGGTGGGCGCGCGGCTCACCGCCATCGTCGAGATCACGCTCGACGTGCAGGCGGCCGAGCGGATGGAAGCCTTCGAGAAACTGGCGGCCCAGGAAGACGCGGTAATGCAGTGCTACCGCGTTGCCCCCGGCCCGGATTTCGTGCTGGTGGTGCAAGTGGTCGACATGCCGGCCTACCACGCGCTGGCGCACCGGCTGTTCGCCACCCACGCCAACGTACGCAACGTCAAAGCCTATTTCTCGACTTTCAGGAGCAAATTCGACACCCGCATCGCCCTCTGAGCAGGAAACATACGTTATTCCTGCCTGTGGACAACTTTGTGGATGAGGATGTGGAATCACTTGGGGTAAGCCATGAATAAACGCTGGATAAGCCGGTGGATACCCCTGTGATTTTCCTGTCCATATCCGGTGGATTGGCCGTGGACAGGCGGTGGATTACTTCTTCGTTTTGACTGGACGGGTCCAGCCATCGATGGTCATCTGCTTCGGGCGCGAGATGGTCAGCTTGCCGGCCGGCGCGTCCTTCGTCAGCGTGGTGCCGGCGCCCAGCGTCGCACCTTTGCCCACCGTCACTGGCGCCACCAGCTGGCTGTCGCTGCCAATAAAAGCGTCGTCTTCGATCACGGTGCGGAATTTATTGGCGCCGTCGTAATTGCAGGTGATGGTGCCGGCGCCGATGTTCACGCGCGAGCCAACGGTTGCGTCGCCGACATAGGCCAGGTGGTTCGCCTTGCTATGCGCGGCGACCTGGCTGTTCTTTACCTCGACGAAGTTACCAATGTGGACATCCTGCCCGAGTTCGGTACCCGGGCGCAGGCGCGCATACGGGCCGATCTGTGACTGGTCGCCGACCACGGCATCCTCGATGTGGCAGAAAGGCTTGATGTTGGCGCCGGCGCCGACTCGCGCATCGACCAGCACGCAATGCGCGCCGACCTTGACGCCGTCGGCCAGTTCCACACGCCCCTCGAACACGCAACCGACGTCGATCACGACATCGCGCCCGCAGATGAGCTCTCCGCGCACGTCGATGCGCGCCGGATCCATCAGGGTCACGCCTTTTTCCAGCAGCGCGTTGGCGATGTTGAGCTGGTGGCGGCGCTCGAGTTCGGCCAGCTGCACCTTGCTGTTGACACCGGCCACTTCCCATTCGGCCGAAGCCGATACCGAGGTGACCTGCACGCCCTCGGCGACGGCCTGCGCCACGATGTCGGTCAGGTAGTACTCGCCCTGCGCATTGTTGTTCGACAGGGCGGACAGCCAGCGTTTCAAATGGCGGGTCGGAATCGCCATGATGCCGCTGTTGATCTCGCGGATCGCACGCTCGGCCTCGTTCGCATCCTTCTCTTCGACGATGCGCACGATGCGCCCGTCTTCCCGCACGATGCGGCCCAGTCCGAAGGGATTGGCCTGTTCGACGGTCAGGATGGCGAGTTTATCGTCGCCGGCGGCCTCGACCAGGCGGCGCAGCGAAGCTTCCGTGGTCAGCGGCACGTCGCCGTAGAGCACCAGGGTCGGCACGTTTTCGTCGAGTTGGGGCACGGCCTGCATCACGGCGTGGCCGGTGCCCAGCTGCGGTTGCTGCAGGGCGGTGTCGATCGGCACTTGTCCGTCAGCAGCCAGCCCGGCGACCATCTCCGGCACGGCTGCGCCGCCGTGCCCGTAAATCACGCATAATTTACTCAGGCTCAAGCCCCGGGCCGTATCGATAACATGCTGCAGCAGCGGCTTACCAGCCAGCGGATGCAAGACTTTTGGCAACGCGGACTGCATCCGCTTACCCATGCCAGCGGCAAGGATGACAACGTTCATAAGCCGTACTCAAGAAGAGTTAATAAGATGGAAAAGTTTAGCATGCATCACCCCTTGCTCCAGCGCACGTTTGCGCTGTTCCTCGTTGTCCTGATCGCCCTGACCAGCGCCTGCAGCTCGATTCGCCTCAGTTACAACAACGGCGACACCTTACTGTACTGGTGGCTGGACGCCTATGTCGACTTTGAAGGCGAGCAGGCCGATTGGGTCAAACGCGACATCCGCGAACTGTTTCAATGGCACCGCAAAACCCAATTGCAGGATTACGCCGCACTGCTCGCCGGCTTCCAGCGCCAGCTGGCCGGCAATCCGACCCAGGCCGATTTATTGGCCGGTTATCGCCAGATCCGCAGCCGCACCGAAACCCTGGCCATGCACGCCGTGCCCGACATGGTCGACCTGGCGCGCTCGCTCACGCCCGACCAGATCCGCCAAATGGAAGAGCGTTTTAATAAAAAGAACGAGGAATACCGCCGCAAGTTCGTCAGCGGCAGCGTCGAAAAACGCCAGGAAGCGCGTTTCGACAAATCGATGGACCAATTTAAATTGTGGTTCGGCCGCTTCAGCAACGAACAGGAAGCAGCGTTGCGGCGCGCTTCGGATGCGCGTCCGCTCGACAATAACGTCTGGCTGGAAGAACGCATCCTGCGCCAACGCAAAATTCTCGCCCTGGCGCGCAAGATTCAGCAGGAAAAGCCGAGCAAGGAACAAACCACGGTCATGGTCACATCGCTGCTGCGCGAATTCTTCGGCCGCATGGATGCGCCCGACCGCAAAGCGTTTTATGACAGCTATGCGAATGCCACGGCGAATTACATCCTGACCGCGATCCGGCTCGCCACGCCGGCGCAAAAGGCGCATGCCCAGAAACGCATGCAGGGCTGGATCGACGATTTTAATGGCCTGGCCCGGGAAGCAAAATAAGTAACTCTAGAGCGTCTAACAACACCCTCAGAGCAAGGCGCATCGTCGAAGACAGTACGTTAGTACGGCGAGACGAATGCAACGCCGCTATGAGGGTTTTGTTAGGCGCTCCTTCTGCTATAGTGCGCGCCATGCAAAAACGACCGGTTAAAACACAGGGCCAGCATGGCCGTCCGCGCCTCGCGCCTCAGCAGGTCCGCATCATCGGCGGCGCCTGGAAACGGCGATTGCTGCCGGTGCTCGATGCGCTCGGCCTGCGTCCTACCCCTGACCGCGTGCGCGAAACCGTATTCAACTGGATCCACCACCAGGTCGGCGGCGACTGGGACCAGGTCGATTGCCTCGACCTGTTCGCCGGCAGCGGCGCGCTCGGCTTCGAAGCGGCCAGCCGCGGCGCCCGCTCGGTCACCATGCTCGACGCGCACGGACCCGCCGCGCGCCAGCTCGAGCTGAACAAGGAAATGCTCAAGGCCGGGAACGTGACCGTGCTGCGCGGCGACGCCTTGACGGTGGCGCGCGACCTGGCGGCGCGTGGCCAGCGCTACGACGTGATCTTCCTTGATCCGCCCTACGGACAGGACCTGCTCGCGCAGGCGCTGCCGGCCTGCATCGCGCTGCTGAAGGAAGACGGCATGGTGTTCGTCGAAGCCGAATTCGCGCTGCCGCAAGAAGAGGAAGCCCCGGACTGGCTGGCGCCGTGGGAAACGATCCGGGCCGACAAGGCGGGCATGGTGTTCTACCACCTGCTGAAGTTACGTTCCTGAGTTACGCTCCTGAACTTGCACGAAAACAAGGCATTACCCCCTTATTTCTGCCCAATTTGCGGGCAATCGAAGCCCTTTGCTGGGGCAACTGCCGGATTTTCAGGCATAATGCGCCTTTCAATACAGGTGTTTCTCCCAGGGAGCCGCAATGGTTGTAGCCGTTTATCCAGGAACCTTCGATCCGCTCACCCGCGGCCATGAAGATTTGGTCCGCCGCGCGTCCGGCCTGTTCGACACCCTGGTCGTCGGTGTCGCCGACAGCAAGAACAAAAAACCCTTTTTCTCGCTCGAGGAACGCCTGGAGATCGCCAACGAAGTGCTGGGCCATTATCCGAACGTGAAGGTCCAGAGCTTTTCCGGCTTGCTGAAGGATTTCGTGCGCCAGCACGACGCCCGCGTGATCGTGCGCGGCCTGCGCGCCGTTTCCGACTTCGAGTACGAATTCCAGATGGCCGGCATGAACCGCTACCTGCTGCCCGACGTCGAGACCTTGTTCCTGACGCCGTCGGACCAATATCAGTTCATCTCCGGCACCATCGTGCGCGAGATTGCGATGCTGGGCGGCGATGTGTCGAAATTCGTCTTCCCTTCGGTGGACCGCTGGCTGCAAAAGAAAATCGCATCCCTGACGGCGCCGCAAGCCTGATCCATTCATCAGGCATTTTTGAGTGTAGAGCAGTCCCATGGCCTTACTGATTACCGACGATTGCATCAATTGCGACGTGTGCGAGCCCGAGTGCCCGAACGACGCCATTTCGATGGGCGAAGAGATCTACGAGATCGATCCCCATAAATGCACCGAATGCGTCGGCCACTTCGACGAGCCGACCTGCCAGGTGCTGTGCCCGGTCGCCTGCATTCCCTTCGACCCGGCCTGGCGCGAAACGCGCGAAGAATTGCAGGCCAAGTTCGAACGCCTGACGGCCGCCAAAAACGCCGCCTGAAATAGACTGCTGCGGGAAGCACGCACGATTCGGGCGGTCGCGGAGCGATCGAAAACCGCATGCTATGCTGTTTTCATGGCCAAGCAAAACCAGGGATTCGACAAACGTTTGCCGGACGTGGTCGCCGATAACATCGAGACCATTGCCGGCCATTACGCGCGTCACGAAGAAGAGGTAACGCGCGCCCAGGCCTTCATCGAAAAGATGGCCTTGTTCCTAGGTAGTCCGCGCTATGTCGCCGGCAGTGTTGTCCTGATCCTCGTGTGGATGGGCATTAACCTGATCGGGCCGGCGTTTTTCGATATCGACGAATTCGACGAGCCGCCTTTCTTCTGGCTACAGGGCTTCGTTGGCCTGAACGCCCTGCTCATCTCCACTACCGTGCTGATCCGCCAGAACCGCATGTCCGTACTGGCGGCGCACAATGCCCATCTCGATTTGCAGATCAGCCTGCTGGCCGAACAAAAATCCAGCAAGATCATTGCCATGCTCGAAGAACTGCGGCGCGACATGCCCGGCGTTCCCGGCAAGGCCGACGCCCAGGCGGATGAGCTGGCGAAACCGGCCGATACCCAGACCGTGCTCGACGCGATCGAGGAAAAACACGACAACAACCAGCTTCCCGATACCGCCTGATGTCCCAGTTTGTGCTCATGCAGCATTGAAATAGTGGAGTAATCTTGATTTACGTCAAGATTTCGGTGCTATATTGATATTGCTGTTTTAGCACGACCATACTATTGGGACGGAATTCGTGAACATCAATAATCTGCGCATCGGCCAGCGGATGGCCATCGGCTTCGGTATCGTGATTACCCTGCTGGTCTTGCTGGCCGGCCTGGCGTATTCGGGTCTGGCCAACCTGAACGACGAGATGGCCGCGCTGATCGAGTTGCGCAATGCCGGCGCCAATGCGGACACGGCCATCCGCGCCGCCGCTGAACAGGCCGCCGCCGACACCCGCCGCACGCAGCTGCTGGTACTGGGACTGGCTGCTGCCGCGGCCGCCATCTCGCTGGGCGTGGCCTGGCTGACGACGCGCTCCATCGTGCGCCCGCTGCGCCATGTGGTGAAAATCGCGCGCCGCGTGGCCGACGGCGATTTGACCAGCGAGATCCGCGTCGAGAGCGGCGACGAAACCGGGCAGATGATGGAGGCGTTGCGCCACATGAACGCCAGCCTGCAGCGCATCGTGCTCGACGTGCGCGGCAGCACCGAAGCGATGGCGGCGGCGTCGAGCGAGATCGCCAGCGGCAACCTCGACCTGTCCTCGCGCACCGAACTGCAGGCCGCCTCGCTCGGCAATACCGCCGGCTCGATGCGCTCGCTCACCGACACCGTCCAGCAGAACGCCGACAACGCGCGCCAGGCCAACGCGCTGGCGGCGCAAGCCTCGAGCGTCGCCGCGCGCGGCGGCAGCGTCGTGGCGCAGGTGGTCGATACGATGGGCTCGATTACGGCTTCGTCCCAGCGCATCGTCGACATCATCGCCGTGATCGACGGCATCGCTTTCCAGACCAACATCCTGGCCCTGAACGCGGCGGTGGAAGCGGCCCGTGCCGGCGAGCAGGGACGCGGTTTCGCCGTCGTCGCCGCCGAAGTGCGCAGCCTGGCACAACGCTCGGCCGCCGCAGCCAAGGAAATCAAGGTGCTGATCGGCGACTCGAGCGACAAGGTCAAGGAGGGCAGCCTGCTGGTCGAGCAGGCCGGCGCCACCATGCGCGACGTGGTCGAGAGCGTACGCCGCGTCACCGACATCATGGCCGAGATCACCGCCGCCAGCCAGGAGCAGAGCGCCGGCATCGCCCAGGTCAGCCGCAACGTGGTCGACATGGACCTGAGCACCCAGGAAAACGCGGCGCTGGTCGAGGAAGCGGCCGCCGCGGCGGCCTCGATGCAGGAGCAGGCCGCCCAGCTGGCGCGCGCCGTCGGCATTTTTAAATTGGGGCTTCCGGCGGGTAACTCACACGCCTTGCCGGGCAGCGCGGCGGTACGGCTGGCGGCGCCTGTCGCCACTGATTGAACTTTGCGCCAGACGGCGTAGCGGTCACGCAATAAAAAAAGCGGCACGGGTTTTCCCGGTGCCGCTTTTTCATTGCTGTGTTTCGCTCAGGCGCGCTGACCGGGCAGGGCGTCGATGTTGCGGCGCACGTTCTTGCGCGTCAGCCGCGCACGCAGGGTCAGCGCCAGCGCACGCACGATGCCCTTGATCAGGGGACGGAAAAACATCAGCAGGCTTGCCACCAGCGCCAGCAGGCAGGCGGCGCGCAGGCATTCGGCCAGCGACAGCACGGGCAAGGAAAACTGGACGAGGGTGGCGGCGAAAGACATGGTTCTTGAAGACGGGATTTTGTTTTTAGAAAATATACTGCAATGCAACATATAAATCTAATTCCGTTTCATGATGCCTCTTATATTGATTGTGAATGAAATCGGGTACACTTTTGAGCTAGACCAATTACGGCGCGCAAGCGCCAGCAAAGGCGATCCGCCATGAGCTTTCTGACGCTGGACCTGAACCTGCTGCGCGTGTTCGACGCAGTCATGACCGAGCAAAACCTGACGCGCGCCGCCGGCCACCTGGCGATGACCCAGCCGGCCGTCTCGAATGCGATCAAACGCCTGCGCGAGAGTCTGGGCGACGAACTGCTGATCCGCACGGCCTACGGCGTGAAACCGACGCCGCGCGCGGAAGCCCTGTGGCCGGCCGTGCGCCAGGCGCTGCAATCGCTGGAAGCGGCCGTCATGCCGGAAACCTTCGATGTCTCCAAGGCCCAGGCGACCTTCCGCATGGCTATGGCCGACGCCACCGCCGCCTACTGGCTGCCGTCCTTGATGCGCTCGATCGAAAGCGAAGCGCCGGGCGTGAACATCCGCATGGTGCCGCTCACCACGCGCGAACCGCGCCCGATGTTGTTGCGTGGCGACATCGACCTCGCGGTCGGCTTCTTCCCGGGGGTGGCGGCGCAATTGTCCTACGAGACCGGTTCGCCGATCCGCCACGAACGCCTGTACTCGGGCCAGTACGTGTGCGTGATGCGCAAGAACCACCCATTGGTCAATTCCAAGCTCGACCTGGACACCTATTGCAAGGCAAATCACTTATTGGTGAGCTTTTCCGGACGCGCGCATGGCCTGGTCGACGAGGCGCTGGCGCAGATCGGCCGCGAGCGCCGCATCCTGTTGACGGTGAACCAGTTCTTCACGGCGGGACGGGTGGTGGCCAATTCCGACCTGATCACGGTGCTGCCGAAACACCTGATGGTCTCGACCGGGATGACCGAATCGCTGGTCTGGCGCGAACTGCCGTTTACCCTGCCGGCCGTGCACCTGGACATGCTCTGGCACGAACGCGACGGCCGCAGCCCCGCCCACCGCTGGCTACGGAGCAACCTGGAGGCGACGGCGGCGTCGGCGCAGCCGAAGTCGGAGCGGCAAGCGGCGTAAAAAGGGACCTGATCCGGGAAACGCAAACGTAGGGACGTAGGGTGGACGGGTTCCCCGTCCACGCGTTCAACCGCGGCGTCCCCAATCGCGTCGCTGTTTATCCGCTTTCGTTGAACGCGTGGACGGGAGACCCGTCCACCCTACGTCCTCTGCTCATTGATCGACAGGTGTCGCGCCGTCACATCACCGAATCGGCAACTTCGTCGTATTCTTGACCTCTTCCATCACCGCATAGGTGTGCGTTTCGCGCACGCCCTTTTGCAGCAAGGTTTTACCGAGGAATTCGCGGTAAGCCGCCATGTCCTTGACACGCGCCTTGACGAGGTAGTCGAAGCCGCCGGCCACCATGTGGCATTCCAGCACTTCCGGAATCAGCTGCACGCTCTGTTTGAAGGCGTCGAACACTTCCGGCGTCGTGCGGTCGAGCACGACTTCGATGAACACCAGCAGCGACACGTCGAGCAGCTGGGGGTTCAACTGGGCGGTATAGCCCATGATGTAGCCGGACTCGTGCAGCTTGCGCACGCGTTCGAGACAGGCTGCCGGTGACAGGTTGACTCGGGTTGCCAGCTCGACGTTACTGATGCGTCCATCGTTTTGCAACTCGGCCAAAATCTTCTTGGAAATCTTGTCCAGCATGCCGTCTCCAACGTGAATAAATATTATTTGGTCGAATTCTCGCACCAAAAACTATCTATTGCTAGTGCCCCGTAAAAACAGAATTAATCCAGAAGATTTCCTTCTACAATCAAACGATTGAAGCACGTATCAAAACGCGCGCCGGCTGCCCCGCAGCCCGGCGCGTTTTGCTGTGTGCCCCCGACTTGTTCTTAGCCCTGACTTCATAAAGACCGCCATGCAGATCGCCGCCTCTCCGGCCACCACCTTCGTTCCCTTCGACGCCCTCCAGTCGGAACTCAAGCACGAGCAGACGCCCTTGCGCGCCGCCATCACCGCGGCCTACCGCCGCGACGAAACCCAGGCCGTGCAATGGCTGCTGGACCAGGGCGCGCGCCCGAGCGCGGAGGCGAAACCGCTGGCGCACCGGCTGGTCTCGAGCGTGCGCGCAAAACGCACCCGCGCCTCGGGCGTCGATGCGCTGATGCACGAGTTCTCGCTGTCGTCGGAAGAAGGCGTGGCCCTGATGTGCCTGGCCGAAGCGCTGCTGCGCATTCCCGACAGCGCCACTGCCGACCGCCTGATTGCCGACAAAATCAGCAAGGGCGATTGGCGCAGCCACCTGGGCGAGTCGCCCTCCCTGTTCGTGAACGCCGCCACCTGGGGTTTATTGATCACCGGTAAGCTGGTGTCGAGCAACAGCGAAAGCGGCCTCGGCTCGGCCATGACGCGCCTGATCGCCAAGGGCGGCGAGCCGCTGATCCGCAAGGGCGTCGACCTTGCCATGCGCATGCTCGGCAACCAGTTCGTGACCGGCCAGACCATCGAGGAAGCGCTGAAAAACAGCCAGGCCAACGAGACCCGCGGCTACCAGTATTCCTACGACATGCTGGGCGAAGCGGCGCTGACCGAGCTGGATGCGAAAAATTACTATGCCTCCTATGAGGCGGCGATCCACGCGATCGGCAAGGCCTCGAATGGCCGCGGCATCAAGAACGGTCCCGGCATTTCCATCAAGCTGTCGGCCCTGCACCCGCGCTACAGCCGTGCCCAGTACGCGCGCGTGATGAACGAACTGCTGCCGCGCGTGCGCAGCCTGGTGTTGCTGGCCAAGGGCTATAACATCGGCATCAATATCGACGCCGAGGAAGCGGACCGCCTGGAAATCTCGCTCGACATGCTCGAAGCCCTGGCTTTCGATCCGGAACTGTCCGGCTTCGAGGGCATCGGCCTGGTGGTACAGGCTTATCAAAAGCGCTGCCCCTTCGTGATCGACTATGTGGTCGACCTGGCCACGCGCAGCGGCCAGAAGTTCATGGTGCGATTAGTAAAAGGGGCGTATTGGGACGCCGAGATCAAGCGCGCGCAGGTGGACGGCATGCCGGGCTACCCGGTCTATACGCGCAAGGTGTACACGGACGTGTCCTACCTCACCTGTGCGCAAAAGCTGCTGGGGGCGACGGACCGCATCTACGCCCAGTTCGCCACCCACAATGCGCACACCTTATCGGTGATCTATACCTGGGCCAAGGAAAAGGGCGTCGAGAACTATGAATTCCAGTGCCTGCACGGCATGGGAGAAACGCTGTACGACCAGGTCGTCGGCGCCAATAACCTGAACAAGCCTTGCCGCATCTATGCGCCGGTCGGTTCCCACGAAACCCTGCTGGCCTACCTCGTGCGTCGCCTGCTGGAAAACGGCGCGAATTCTTCCTTCGTGAACCAGATCGTCGACGAAAAGATCGCCATCGACACCCTGCTGAACGACCCGTTCGAGGTGGCGCGTGCCAGCGGCGGCCTGCCGCACACGGGCATTGCCCTGCCGCGCGCCATGTTCGGCACCGAGCGCAAGAACTCGAGCGGCATCGACCTGACGAATGAGGACGCGCTGCGCGAACTGGGCGCCGAACTGTCGCGCCAGCGGACTTATCACGCGCTGCCGTTGCTCGCCGGTGAAGTCCAGGGCGCCGACACGCTGTCGGTCGTCAATCCGGCCCAGCATGCCGACATCGTTGGCAGCGTGCGTGAAGCCTCCAAAACGGATGTCGAGACCGCGCTGCAGGCGGCCAATGCCTTTGCCGGCCAGTGGCAAGCCAGCGCCAACGCGGAACGCGCCGCCATGCTCGATCGCACCGCTGATTTATTCGAAGACAACTGCGCCGAACTGATGGCCCTGGCCGTGCGCGAGGCGGGCAAATCGCTGCCGAACGCGATCGCGGAAATTCGTGAAGCGGTCGACTTCCTGCGCTACTACGCCGCCCAGGTCAAGGATGCACCGCAAGCCGAAGCGCTGGGACCGGTGACGTGCATCAGCCCATGGAACTTCCCGCTCGCCATCTTTACTGGCCAGGTCGCCGCGGCCCTGGCCGCCGGCAACGTCGTGCTGGCCAAGCCGGCCGAGCAGACGCCGCTGATCGCGCACCGCGCCGTGCAGTTGTTCACTGAGGCCGGCATCCCGGCCGCCGCCCTGCAATTGCTGCCGGGCCGTGGCGAAGTGGTCGGCGCGGCATTGACTTCCGACACGCGTGTCAAGGGCGTGATTTTCACGGGGTCGACCGAAGTGGCGCAACTGATCAACCGTACGCTGGCGAAACGTGCGGAAGCCGAGGGCATCGACATTCCACTGGTGGCGGAAACCGGTGGCCAGAACGCGCTGATCGTGGACTCGTCGGCCCTGCCGGAACAGGTCGTGCAGGACGTGCTGAGCTCGGCGTTCGACAGCGCCGGCCAGCGCTGCTCGGCGCTGCGCGTGCTGTTCCTGCAACAGGATATCGCCGACAAGACGATCCGCATGCTGAAAGGGGCGCTGCAGGAATTGCGCGTCGGCAGCCCGGACCGCCTGGCCACCGACATCGGCCCGGTGATCGACGCCGAAGCCCAGCGCAACCTGCTCGGCCACATCGAGCGCATGAAGGCGACTGCGAAACAGCATTTCGCGCTCGAGCTCCCAAGCAGCGTGACGTCGCAGGGCACGTTTGTCCCGCCGACCGTGCTGGAAATCGCTTCCCTGGACGAACTGAAACAGGAAGTCTTCGGTCCGGTGCTGCACATCGTGCGCTATCGCCGCGCCGACCTCGGCAAGGTCGTCGCCGCGATCAACGCCACCGGCTTCGGCCTGACCCTGGGCGTGCATTCGCGCATCGATGAAACCATCGATTTCATCACCAGCCGCGCGCACGTCGGCAACATCTATGTGAACCGCAACATCGTCGGCGCGGTCGTCGGCGTGCAGCCTTTCGGTGGCGAGGGCAAATCCGGCACCGGCCCGAAAGCGGGCGGTCCGCTCTACATCAAGCGCCTGCAGAAGAACGCCGGCCCGCTGCCCGGCCCGCTGCTCAGCCATGGTCGCAAGCCGTATGCGGCGCTGGACGAATTGATGGTCTGGGCACGCACCCACGGCCATGAGGACCTGGTGACCCTGGGCGAATCCTATGCCCGCACCCAGCTGAACGGCATGTGCCTCGCCTTGCCGGGCCCGACCGGCGAGCGCAACCAGCTGTCGTTCACCCCGCGCGGCGTGCTGCTGTGCGTGGCGAACTCGACGAAGGCGATGCTGAACCAGCTGGCGGCGGCGATGGCGACCGGCAACCGCGCCCTGGTGCTGGCCAGCGCCCAGCTGCAGGTGCCGGACGACCTGCCGCCGGAACTCAAGGACCGCATCCGCTTTGTCGGAGAAAAGGAAGTGGCGCAGTGCGATTTCCAGGTTGCGCTGGTCGAGACCGGTTTGAAAGGCGAGCTGCGTTCGCAACTGGCCGCGCGCCCGGGCGCAATCGTCAGCATCGTCGATACCGACAGCACGGCGCCGGTGCCCCTGTGGCGCCTGGTGGCCGAGCGCGCCCTGTGCGTCAACACGACCGCCGCTGGCGGCAACGCAAGCTTAATGACGCTGGGACTGTAATGATGTAGCTGCTTTTTCACTTTGGAGGAAGACATGTTAGTTGGCGTTCCAAAAGAAATCAAAAACCATGAGTACCGGGTCGGCCTGACTCCGCCTTCCGTGCACGAGCTGGTCGCACGGGGGCATCAAGTGATTGTCCAGAAGAACGCCGGCACCGAGATCGGCCTGCTGGATGAGCAATATCTGGCGGCGGGCGCCACGATCGTCGACACGGCGCAAGAGATCTTTGCCCGTGCCGACATGATCGTCAAAGTCAAGGAGCCGCAGCCGGGCGAATGCGCGATGCTGCGCGAGGGGCAGCTCCTCTACACCTACCTGCACCTGGCGCCGGATCCGGAACAGACCGCGGCGCTCGTCAAATCGGGCGCGGTCTGCATCGCCTACGAAACCATCACCGGCCAGGGCGGCGGCCTGCCGCTGCTGGCGCCGATGAGCGAAGTGGCGGGGCGCATGGCGATCCAGGCCGGCGCCGCCCACCTCGAGAAGTCGAAGGGCGGCATGGGCCTGCTGCTGGGCGGCGTGCCGGGCGTGGCGCCTGGCCACGTGGTCATCATCGGCGCCGGCGTGGTCGGCACCAATGCGCTGCAGATGGCGGTCGGCACCGGCGCCCGCGTGACCGTGCTCGACAAAAACATCGACCGTCTGCGCCAGCTCGACCTGATCTACGGCAACCGGATTGCGACCGTGTATTCGACGTCGCACGCGATCGAGGAAGCGGTGGTATCGAGCGACCTCGTCATCGGCGGCGTGCTGGTGCCGGGCGCGGCGGCGCCGAAACTGGTGACGCGCGCCATGATCGGGCGCATGAAGAAGGGCGCGGTCGTGGTCGACGTGGCGATCGACCAGGGCGGCTGCTTCGAGACCTCGCACGCGACGACCCACGCCGACCCGACTTTCGTGGTCGATGGCGTCGTGCATTACTGCGTGGCGAACATGCCGGGCGCGGTAGCGCGCACCTCGACTTTCGCGCTGAACAACGCGACCATCGGCCATGCCGTGGCACTGGCAAGTAAAGGCTGGCGCCGCGCCCTGCTGGACGACGCCCACCTGCGCCAGGGTTTGAATGTCGCGCTGGGCAAAGTAACCTATCAGGCCGTGGCGGACACGCTCGGCTACGGCTACGTGCCGGCCGATTCGCTGCTGGCCTGAACCGGCATCGCCGGTGCCTGCGCCTGCAGGCAGAACTGCCTGACGATGCAATAAGCGTAGCGCGCGGCCACCGACTTCACGAAACGCATGAAGTCGGTGGCCGCGTGTTCATTCGCGTTGTCCGAAATCGTCCGGATCACACCGCAGGGCACGTCCAGCTCGAAACACACCTGGGCCACCGCCGCCCCCTCCATTTCGACCGCCACCAGCCCGGGAAGGGCATCGTTGAGCCGGTTGATGTGTTCCCCATCGTTGACGAACTGGTCGCCGCTGGCCACCAGGCCGCGGTGGATGCGCGGCTGCACGAGGCCGAACACCGTTTTTTCGTCCGCATCGATCGCGTCCTTGAAATCATCGTCGAGGAAGGCGTGTGCCGCGTCAACCAGGCGCGCACCCAGCTGGCGGTCCGCCGGGAAATGGGACAGTCCCGTCAACGGCACCTCGAAGCGGGGAAACAAGGGACTGGCATCCATGTCGTGCTGGACCAGCGATTCGGCCACCACGATGTCGCCGACGCGCACCGTTTTATCGCCTGCACCAGCCACACCCGTAAACAGGATGTGCGTAACTCCGAACTTTTCCACAAGCGTGGTAGCCGTCATCGCCGCTGCAACCTTGCCTATACGCGATAAAACGCACACAGCGTCGATTTCCCACAGCTGTCCGACCCAGTACTCGCGTTGACCATGGATGAGCTTGTAGGGGCTCTGCATGGCTTCCACGAGCCCCTGCTGTTCTTCGTACAGCGCGCTGATGATCCCGAGACGCATGTTTTGATGTTTTTTTGTTGGTTGAGGGCGAAAAACAGGGTGTCGACAGGGCTGGTTTGGCCTGGCGAACGCGGGTTGTCCCGCTTTTCCCTGCTTTCAGATGTTTACAGTAATAAATGTATATATAAAACTGGTAGTGATAGTAAACGATGTGTTCGCTGTGGATAAGAACGGTTTACTCCACAAGATCAGCAGTTTACGGCCGTCCCAAGTTGCGGGACAAGGATTGTATCGGTGCTGCACGGATGTTGGAGAAAAAACTGCTTGTCTTCAGTAAACGTGTTTTTGCACATCGGGTCCTGTGGATATGCAGCGGGTTTTCCACAGCGGAGGTCGCGTTTGCGGCGATTTTTCGGGTGAAAGCACAGTTTGCCGCTGTGCTGATGGCGTAGACGCGTGGAGCCATTGAAGCCGGGGGCTTCAGTGGCAAAGTCCACCCTACGTCACAAATGTCCACCAATCGGCGATCAGATTGAAATGTAGGGTGGACTCCTGAGTCCACGCGTTGACCCGCTTGCTCAGCCAGGACATGTCGGCTCCGCCTCGCGAACAACATGAACGATCACGAACACCACCACGGCCACCAGCCTCCGCCTCTTCTATTTCCTGCCAAACCATCCAACCGCAAATCAAGGCGACAGTCTTCAGCACTGCGAACCTGCCCAGGCCGGTTTTCGACCTCCCCCTTCCTCCATCTATTTAATAACAAGAGAGATATATAAAACTGGTAGTAGTAGTAAACCCCCGTGCCAACTGTGGACAAGCCCCATTTTCTCCACAGCGTCAAGCGTTTACGTGAGGGCGGATGTGCTGAACAAGCCCTGTATCCGGCTTGCACGGAATGCGTACAGATTCGGCGAGGCCGGCAGCAAGGGGCGTTCTGCACATTCGTTCCTGTGGATATACATGACTTTGTCCACACCCGGCCTCCAGCAGGCGCCGTCGTCGGCCTGCCTGGCGCAGGGCGACAGCCCGGATTGCCGGCAAGGCAGCGACCGGGTGGTCAGCGGATGCGTGATCGCGACAAGTTGACGCGTCAGCCCAACGTTCGAGGGCGGACACAAAAAAAAATTTTCGAAGCGCTTCGCGCGCAGGTATCCCAGGTTTACAACCAAAATAGGTATATAAGAATAGTAGTAGTGTTAACAACTGGCATTTTCTGTGGATAAGCCTGTTAACGGACGAGAAATCAGCGGTTTACGCGCGGTATAAGCCGGTGGCTTGCCGCTGTATCGTTCAGTTAACGAATCTGGACAAGATTTCGCGCCAGGGAAAAAGCGTCGCTTCTGCACAAACGGTTCCTGTGGATATCAAGAACCTTATCCACAGAGGGCCCTCTGGCGTTAGGTTTACGATCTGTTAAGCTTGCCTTCATGAATTAAAACCGCAGCGGAGGAAGACATGGAATTCGCATCCTTGTTCGACGTGCCGGTCATCCAGGGACCGATGGCCGGGGGCGCTTGCACGCCCGAGCTGGTCGCGGCCGTGTCGAATGCCGGGGGGCTGGGTGCGCTGCCCGGTTCGCTGCTCGCGCCCCAGGTGATCGAAGAACAGGTCGAGCGCATCCGCACGCTCACCAGCCGCCCGTTCCTGCTGAATTTTTTCGTCCAGCGCACGCCGGCGCCAAGCGTCGACGAAGTGCGCCAGGGCGCCGAACTGCTGCGGCCGGTCTGGGAAAGCCTGGGCTGGAGCGCACTGCCGCAGCCGGGTAAATGGTGCGAGGATTTCGCGGCCCAGCTGGACACCGCCATCCGGCTGCGCCCGGCCGCCGTCAGTTTTACCTTCGGCATCCTGGAAGCGGAACAAGTCGAGCGCCTGCACGCGGCCGGGATCCTGGTCATCGGCACCGTCACCACGGTCGAGGAAGCGCTGGCCTGGCAGGCGATCGGGGCCGACGCGGTGGTCGCTTCCGGCGTCGAGGCGGGCGGGCATCGCGGCACGTTTATTGGCCGCCAGGAAGAGGCGACCATGCCGGCGCAGGCACTCTGGCCGGCCGTGGTCGCGGCCGTGCGGATTCCGGTCATCGCGGCCGGCGGCATCATGGATGGCGCCGACATCCGGCGGGCGCTGGCGCTGGGGGTGCAAGCCGTGCAGATGGGCACCGCCTTCCTGGTGACGGACGAATCGGGCATCCATCCGGCGTATAAACAGCGGCTGATCGAGGGCAGCGGCAGTACGAAATTGACGCGCAGTTTTTCGGGCCGCTACGCACGCGGCATCGAAAACCGCTTCATGCGCGAAATGGCGGCTGTGGAAAGCCGGGTGCCGCCGTATCCGGTGCAGAACGCCCTGACGGGCAGCATCCGCGCCGAAGCGGCCAAGCGCGGCGATACGGAATACATGTCCATGTGGGCCGGCACCGGATTTGCCCGGGCACGGCCGATGCCGGCAGGGCGCCTGGTGGCGCTGCTTGCTCAAGAATTGAAGTCCTGACAGGAGACGCCCGCGTGGAATCGGCCGGAGAATACGACTACATCATCGTGGGAGCCGGCACCTCGGGCTGCGTCCTCGCCAACCGCCTGACGCGCGACCCGAAGGTCAACGTGCTCCTGATCGAGGCCGGCGCGCGCGACGATTACCTGTGGATCCACATCCCGGTCGGCTACCTGCACTGCATCGGCAATCCGCGCACCGACTGGCTGTTCAACACCGAGCCCGACCCGGGCCTGGGCGGCCGCGCCCTGATCTATCCGCGCGGTAAAGTGCTGGGCGGCAGTTCCTCGATCAACGGCATGATCTACATGCGCGGCCAGCAGGGAGACTATGCGCGCTGGGCCGAAGCCTGCGGCGACGACAGCTGGCGCTGGGAGCAGGTGCTGCCTCTGTTCAAGCGCAGCGAAGACCATTACCGGGGCGCCAGCGAGCACCACGGGGCAGGGGGCGAGTGGCGCGTCGAACAGCAGAGGCTGTCGTGGAAAATCCTGGACGCGTTCCGCGACGCGGCCGAGCAGGCCGGCATCCATAAAGTCGAGGATTTCAATACGGGCGACAACGCCGGCTCCTCGTATTTCGAGGTCAACCAGCGGCGCGGCATCCGCCTGAACACGGCCAAAGCCTTCCTGAAACCGGCGGCGCAGCGCCCCAATCTCACCATCATGACGGGCTGCCATGTCGAGCGCCTGCTGATCGAGGAAGCGGATGGCGGCCCGGTCTGCCGCGGCGTGCAGTTTACGGGCGGCGGGCGCGCCTTTACCGGCATCGCGCACCGCGAAACCCTGCTCGCGGCCGGCGCGATCGGCTCGCCCCATCTGCTGCAATTGTCGGGCATCGGCCCGGCCGAACACCTGCAGCGCCACGGCATCCGGCCCATCGTGGAAGCGCCCGGCGTCGGCGAGAACCTGCAAGACCACCTGCAGCTGCGCATGGTCTATAAAGTGACGGGCGTGAAAACCCTGAACACCAGCGCGAATCACTGGTTCGGCAAGATGATGATCGGCCTCGAGTATGCCTTGCGGCGCAGCGGGCCGATGTCGATGGCGCCTTCCCAGCTGGGCGCTTTTGCGCGCTCCGATCCGGGGCAGGCCACGCCCAACCTGCAATACCACGTGCAGCCGCTGTCGCTGGAAAAATTCGGCGATCCGCTGCACGGTTTCCCGGCCTTCACGGCCAGCGTCTGCAACCTGCGCCCGACGTCGCGCGGGCATGTGCGGCTGGGTGCGAACGACAGTTACGCCCCGCCGAAAATTACGCCGAACTACCTCAGCACGGATGAGGACCGGCGCACCGCGGCGGCGGCACTGGCGCTCACCCGGCGCATCGTCGCGGCTCCCGCCCTGGCCAAATACCAGCCGCAGGAATTCAAGCCGGGCCCGCTCTACCAGACCGAGGAGGAGCTGGCGCAGGCGGCCGGCCTGATCGGCACCACGATTTTCCACCCGGTCGGCACCTGCAAGATGGGCAAGCCGGACGACCCCATGGCCGTGGTCGACAGCGCTCTGCGGGTGCGGGGCGTGGCGCGCCTGCGCGTAGTCGATGCCTCGATCATGCCCTTCATTACCTCCGGCAATACGAATGCGCCGACGCTGATGATTGCGGAAAAGGCGGCCGAGCTGATCGCCGCAGCGCATCGGTAGACCCGCGCTGAGCCGTTTTCTTTCCTGTTCAAATTTGCACAATCGGTGGGCGCGGGCATCTGGCGTGTGCGGCCGCGCACAACGGCTGTGTTGTATTGTGGGCACAGGCCGAACTGTGTAATATTTGCCAAGCAGTCACGTAATACCGATGCAGCAGTCGCAGTAGCAATACGCAACTTACGCAACTGGAGAGACGATGGCGGATGTGATTCTTGAAACGAAGCGCCTGACCAGGGAGTTCAAGGGTTTTACTGCCGTCAATAACGTCGACCTGCGCGTGCAGCGCGGCCACATCCACGCCCTGATCGGCCCCAACGGCGCCGGCAAGACCACCTGTTTCAATCTCCTCACCAAATTCCTGGTGCCCAGTTCCGGGCAGATCCTGTTCAACGGCCGCGACATCACGCGCGCGCGCCCGGCGCAGATCGCGCGCATGGGCATCATTCGCTCCTTCCAGATTTCAGCCGTCTTCCCCCACCTGACGGTGCTGCAGAACGTGCGCATCGGCCTGCAGCGCCAGCTCGGAACGAGTTACCACTTCTGGCGCAGCGAGCACTCCCTCCATCAACTCGACGAACGGGCCATGGCGCTGCTGGACGAAGTCGACTTGGCCGGCTTTGCCGACACCGTCACCGCCGATTTGCCGTACGGGCGCAAGCGCGCGCTCGAGATCGCCACTACGCTGGCGATGGAGCCGGAACTGATGCTGCTCGACGAGCCGACCCAGGGCATGGGCCATGAAGACGTGGGGCGGGTGACGGCCTTGATCAAAAAAGTGTCGGCGGGGCGCACCATCCTGATGGTCGAGCACAACATGAGCGTCGTGTCCGGCATCTGCGACCGCATCTCCGTGCTCCAGCGCGGCGCGCTGCTGGCCGAGGGAACGTACGCCGAGGTATCGGGCAATCCGCAGGTGATCGAAGCCTACATGGGCAGCGCCGACGCCGCCACGGGAGCGCACGGATGACCCCGGCGCTCGAACTCAAGAACGTACAGGCCTGGTACGGCGAATCGCACATCCTGCACGGCATCGATTTGACCGTGGCGCCGGGTGAAGTCGTCACCCTGCTGGGGCGCAACGGCGCCGGGCGCACCACGCTGCTGCGCGCCATCATGGGCCTGACCAGCCGCCGCAGCGGTTCCATTCGCCTCCATGGCGCCGAGTCGGTCAAGCTGCCGACCCACCGCATCGCCCACCTCGGCGTCGGCTATTGCCCGGAAGAGCGGGGCATCTTTGCCTCCTTGTCCGCCGAGGAAAACCTGCTGCTGCCGCCGCGCCTGGCGGATGCGGGCGCGGCCATGTCGCTCGACGAGATCTACGCCATGTTCCCGAATCTGCACGAGCGCCGCCACAGCCAGGGCACGCGCCTGTCCGGCGGCGAACAGCAGATGCTGGCGGTGGCGCGCATCCTGCGCACCGGCGCGCGCCTGCTGCTGCTCGACGAGATTTCCGAAGGCCTGGCGCCGGTCATCGTGCAAAGCCTGGCGCGCATGATCACCACGCTCAAGGCCAAGGGCTACACGATCCTGATGGTCGAGCAGAATTTCCGCTTCGCCGCGCCGCTGGCCGACCGCTTCCACGTCGTCGAGCATGGCGCGATCGTCGACACGGTGCAAGCGCACGAACTGAACGCCCGGATGCCGGTGCTGACCGAACTGCTCGGCGTCTGACAACCTTCACAACAACGGAGACACGATGAAACGCACAGCCCTCGCCCTCGCCACCAGCGCCCTGTTTGCCGGTTTGTCCCTGCCGGCGCAGGCGCAAATCAGCGGCGACACCATCAAGATCGGCATGATCACCGACATGTCCGGCGTGTATTCGGACATCGACGGTGCCGGCGGCGCGGAAGCCGTGCGCATGGCGATCGCCGACCTCGGCGGCGCAGTCAACGGCAAGAAAATCCAGTTCATGGTGGCCGACCACCAGAACAAGCCGGATATCGCCGCCTCCAAGGCGCGCGAATGGTTCGACCAGGGCGGCGTCGATATGCTGATCGGCGGCACCCACTCGGGCGCCAGCCTGGCCATGGCCAAGGTCGCGGCGGAAAAGAAAAAGGTGTTCATCGCGATCGGCGCCGGCTCGGCCCAGCTGACCAACGAACAGTGCTCGCCCTACACCGTGCACTACGCCTACGACACGGTGGCGCTGGCCCGCGGCACGGGCTCGGCCGTCATCAAGCAGGGCGGGAAAAGCTGGTATTTCCTGACCGCCGACTACGCCTTCGGCCAGTCGCTGGAAAAGGACACGACCGATGTCGTGAAAAAGAACGGCGGCACTGTGCTGGGCAGCGTGCGCCATCCCTTGTCCGCTTCCGATTTCTCGTCCTTCCTGCTGCAGGCGCAGTCCTCGAAAGCGCAGGTGCTGGGGCTGGCGAACGCGGGCGGCGACACCATCAACGCGATCAAGGCCGCGCGCGAGTTCGGCCTGACGAAGAAGATGAAGATCGCGGGCCTGCTCGTGTTCATCAACGACGTCCACACGCTGGGCCTGAACACGACCCAGGGCATGTACCTGACCGACGGCTGGTACTGGGACATGAACGCCGACACCCGCGCCTGGTCGAAGCGTTACTTTGCCAAGATGAAGAAGCAGCCTTCGATGCTGCAGGCGGCCGATTACTCGGCGGCGACGAACTACCTGAACGCGGTCAAGGCGCTCGGCACCGACGACCCGACCAAGGTCATGGCCCACCTGAAGGCGAACAAAATCAACGACATGTTCGCCAAGAACGGCGAGATCCGCGGCGACGGGCGCATGGTGTACGACATGTACCTGATGCAAGTGAAAACGCCGGCGGAATCGAAGTATCCGTGGGATTACTACAAGACGGTGGCGACCATTCCAGGGGCGCAGGCGTATACGACCAAGGCGGAGACGAAGTGCGTGGCGTGGAAGTGATGGGTTGTTGATCAGGGCAGGGCGCAGGACCGCAAGCGTGGTTTGAACGCGTGAGCGGCAGAGCCGCCCACCCTACGTGTCAGCGTTCCGGTAGGGTGGACGGGTTCCCCGTCCACGCGTTCAACGCACTTTCGAATCTTGACATGCTTGCCGTAACTGATCCTTCGCCGGATTAACAATTCTTGTTTGGCCACCTATGGAAATCTTCGGCGTCCCCCTGCAAGCCCTGATGAGCCAGCTCCTGCTGGGCCTGGTAAACGGCTCCTTCTACGCGATGCTCTCGCTCGGCCTGGCCGTCATCTTCGGCCTCCTGAATGTCATCAATTTCTCGCACGGGGCGCTCTACATGATGGGCGCCTTTGTCGCTTTCATCGGCGCCACCTCGTACGGCCTGAACTACTGGATGATGCTGGTATTGGCGCCGCTGGTGGTCGGCGCCTTCGGCATCCTCATTGAAAAGACGATGCTGCGCTGGCTCTATCAACTCGATCACCTGTACGGTTTGCTGCTGACCTTCGGCATCACCTTGCTGCTCGAAGGCGTGTTTCGCTCCTTCTTCGGCGTCTCCGGCCAGACCCTGGACGTGCCGGAAAGCCTGTCCGGCGCCACCGACCTCGGCTTCATGATCCTGCCCAACTACCGCGCCTGGGTCGTCGCCGCTTCCCTGGTCGTCTGCCTCGGCACCTGGTTCGTCATCGAAAAGACGAGATTGGGCGCCTACCTGCGCGCCGGCACCGAAAACCCGAAGCTGGTCGAAGCCTTCGGCATCAACGTCCCGCGCATGGTCACGCTCACCTATGGCTTCGGGGTGGCGCTGGCCGGCCTGGCCGGGGTGCTGGCCGCGCCCGTCATCAACGTCACGCCGCTGATGGGCTCGAACCTGATCATCGTCGTATTCGCGGTCGTCGTGATCGGCGGCATGGGCTCGATCCTCGGCTCCATCGTCACCGGCCTGCTGCTGGGCGTGATCGAGGGCTTTACCCGCGTCTACTATCCGGAAGGCTCGGAAGTGGTCGTGTTCGTCGTCATGGTCATCGTGCTGCTGCTGCGCCCGGCCGGCCTGTTCGGGAAGGAGAAGTGAGCGATGCCTAAAAAGATCCTGTACGCCCTCGCGCTGGCCGCTGCACTGGCGGCGCCGTTTTTCGGCTATCCCGTGTTCCTCATGAAGCTGCTGTGCTTCGCCCTGTTCGCCTGCGCCTTCAACCTCCTGATCGGCTACACGGGCCTGCTCTCCTTCGGCCATGCCGCTTTTTTCGGCAGCGCCGGCTATGTGACCGGTTACCTGCTGTCATCAAAAGGGCTGACGCCCGAACTCGGCATCCTGGCCGGGGTGGCGGCCAGCAGCCTGCTCGGGCTGGTGGTGGGCGCGCTCGCCATCCGCCGCCAAGGTATTTATTTTTCGATGATCACCCTGGCGCTGGCCCAGATGGTGTATTTCGCCGCGCTGCGCAGCCCGGTGACCGGCGGCGAAGACGGCCTGCAGGGCGTGCCGCGCGGGCGCCTGTTCGGCGCCATCGACCTGGCTGACGACCTGACCCTGTACTACGTCGTGCTGGCCATCGTGCTGGCCGGCTTTGCGCTGATCGTGCGCACGGTGCACTCGCCCTTCGGGCAAGTACTGAAAGCCATCAAGGAGAACGAGCCACGCGCCATTTCCCTCGGCTATGACGCCGACCGCTACAAGCTGCTCGCCTTTGTGCTCTCTGCCGCCCTCACAGGCCTCGCAGGGGCCACCAAAACGCTCGTGCTGGGCTTCGAGACCCTGACCGACGTCCACTGGACCATGTCCGGCCTCGTGGTCCTGATGACCCTGGTAGGCGGCATGGGCACGATGGCCGGGCCCATCATCGGCGCCTTCCTCATCGTGGCGCTGGAAAACAAGCTGGGCGAGTTCGGCAGCGCGCTTGCCGCCCGCACCGGCATCGAGTGGTTCAATGGGCTCGGCGAGTCGGTCGGCATGGTGACCGGGCTGATCTTCATCGTCTGCGTGCTGCTGTTCCGGCGCGGGATCGTCGGCGAGTTGCAGGCGCTGCTCGAACGCGCCAGGCGTGGCAAACGCGGCCGTGACGGGGAGGGCGCCAGAATGGGCCAGACACAGGAGACGGCATGAGGGAAGAGTTGCTGCGTCTACAAGTCAACGGGCTGCACCTGTTTGTCAGGAGCGTAGGGCAGGGCCCGGCGGTCGTGCTGCTGCACGGCTTCCCGGATACCCATGCGGTCTGGCGCAAGCAGGTGGCGCCGCTGGTCAAGGCCGGCTACCGCGTGCTCGCGCCCGACCTGCGCGGCTATGGCCAGAGCGATGCGCCGAGCGCCGTCTCGGCCTACCGGCTCGAGCACATCTGCAGCGACGTGCTGGCCATGCTCGACGCCCTCGGCATCGCGCGGGTCCGTCTGGTCGGCCACGACTGGGGCGCCTTGGTCGGCTGGATGCTGTGCATGGATGCGCCCGAGCGCATCGAGCAATACGTGACGCTGTCGGTGGGCCATCCGGCCGCCTTTGCGCGCGCCGGCATGGATCAAAAATTACGCAGCAGCTACATGCTGTGGTTCATGGTGCCGGGCCTGGCCGAGCGCTCGCTGACGGTCGCCGATTTTTATCTGATGCAGCATTTCACCTCAAACCGCACCCAGTTGTCGTATTGGCGCCGCAGCCTGGCCGATCCCGGCCGCATGACGGCGGCCCTGAATTACTACCGGGCGAACGTGCCGCGCGGTCTCAGCTTCGCTACCAAGGACGAGCCGGTGACGGTGCCCGTGATGGGGATCTGGAGCAGCCTGGACCCGGCGCTGGGCGAGCAACAGATGGTCGACTCGAACCAGTACGTCAGCCATTCCTTCCGTTATGAACGCATTGAGGGCGCCGACCACTGGCTGCAGGTCACCGCCGCCGAACGCGTCAACGCCTTGTTGCTCGATTTTTTTGCAGAGGCGGTAGTCAGCCAGCCGGCCCCTGCGGCTGCCAACTTATAACGCGGCGGCGTAGATCGCACGCGCATCGAGCCGGCTGAGCTCGCGCGGATTGTTGCCGAGCAGGCGGGTCTGCAGCATGGCGTCGTCGGCCAGCCGGTCCAGGTCGAGCTCGCTGATGCCGACCTGGCTCAACGTAGTTTGGATGCCGGTCCTGTGCGCCATCTGCTGCATCGCACCAATGAGCGCCTCCGTGCGCGCCTCGGCGCTGCCCTTCGCATCCGGCACGACGACCTCCGCCAGTTCGGCATACAGGGGCGCGGCCGCGGGTGCATTGAAGCGCAGCACATGCGGCAAGACCAGCGAATTCGACAGCCCGTGCGGCACGTGATAAATGCCGCCGATCGGGTAGGCCAGCGCGTGCACGGCAGCGACGGGCGCGTTCGAAAACGCCTGGCCGGCCAGGCAGGCGCCGAGCAGCATGGCCTGGCGCACGGCCAGGTTGCCGCCCTGTTCGCAGGCGGGAACCAGGTTATAGGCCAGCAGTTGCAGGGCCTGGCGTGCCAGCAGGTCGGATATCGGATTCTTCTTGTGGCGGCTCGTATAAGCCTCGATCGCGTGCACCATGGCGTCGATGCCGGTGGCGGCGGTGACCAGCCGCGGCAGGCCCAGGGTGAGCGTCGCATCGAGGATCGCGAGATCGGCGTACAGCTGGGGCGCGACCACGCCCATCTTCGTCGTCGCGCCGGTGGTAACGATCGCGATGTTGGTCACTTCCGAGCCGGTGCCCGCGGTGGTCGGGATCTGCACCAGCGGCAGCCGTTTGCCCTGCACCTTGCCGATGCCGTACATGTCCGCCAGCGGCTGGCCGTTCCCCGCCAGCACCGCCACCAGCTTGGCCACGTCCATCGAACTGCCGCCACCGAAGCCGATGACGAGATCGGTCTCCTGCGCGAGCGCAAAGGCGACCGCGTCCATGACCGTGTCTTCCGGTGGGTCGGCCACCACGCCGGAAAAGATGCTTGCCGCAATGCCGTGCTGTTCCAGGCTGGCGCGAGGCGTATCGAGCAGGCCGGTGCGCAGGAAACCCGCGTCGGTGACGAGCAAGGCGCGCCGTGCGCCGGGAAAGCGTTCCGCGATCAGTTCGCCGAGGCGGGCGCTGGCGTGGGCTTCGGAGACGATCTGGGCGACAGTGCTAAAGGCAAAGGCGGTCATGGTCGTGGCGGAAGAATAGGGATCGGATCAGCTTACACCAGTGTGCGGGCAGGTCAACTGGGAGGACAGCTAGCCTGCCGAGTTGCCGTACAATTTCACCTCTTCAATTCAGCCGGAAGCACAGATGATGGATTTTGTATGGCTCGGCGGCGCGGCCTTCCTCGCCGGGCTGGTGGACGCCGTGGTCGGCGGTGGCGGCCTGATTCAGGTGCCCGCGATCTTCTCCTTTTTGCCGAAAGAGCTGCCTGCCACTTTATTAGGCACCAATAAACTCGCCAGCATTTGCGGCACCAGTGCCGCAGCCGTGAACTACGCGCGCCGGGTGCGGGTGGCGTGGAGCGCCGCGGCCCCGGCGGCGCTGGCTGCCTTTGCGCTCTCTTTCGTCGGTGCCTGGACGGTAACGCGGGTGCCGGGCGATTTCGTGCGCGCCTTGCTGCCCTTCATCCTGCTGGCAGTGGCGATCTACACCTTCCGCAAGAAGGATCTGGGCTCGGTGCACGCGCCGGTGCACAGCGGTATGGCCGAGCGCTGGTGGGCGGTCAGCATCGGCGCCGCGATCGGTTTTTATGACGGCTTCTTCGGGCCGGGCACCGGCAGCTTTTTGATTTTTCTGTTCGTCCGCTTCTTCGGCTTCGATTTCCTCAGTGCTTCGGCGGCGGCCAAGATCGTCAACGTCGCTTGCAACCTGTCGGCGCTGATGTGGTTCGGCTACAGCGGCCACCTGCTGTGGCAGCTGGGCCTGTTGATGGCGGGGTGCCAGATTGTCGGGTCCCTGGTCGGCACCCGGCTGGCGATCAAGCACGGCAGCGCGTTTGTGCGCAAATTGTTCCTGGTGGTCGTGTCGACGCTGATCGTGAAAACTGCCTTCGATGCGGTCGTGCGTTGGGCCAGTTAGCCTGTTTCACGTGAAACAAAAGCCGGGATATCCCGGCTTTTTTTACGCCCAGACCGTCGAATTCAACGCGATTGTTCCACGTGAAACGTTCAAACTTGCCATTCAGACTGTGTTCCACGTGAAACAAAATAAGGTCTGTTTTTTGGCCGAGCTGAGTCTGCAGGTTGAAAAGATCCTATAATCGCGCATTAGACTCCTGCAGTCTTCTCCAATTCACTCTTCCATCATGCTATTTCCAACTGAATTCGACGTGATCGTCGTCGGTGGCGGCCATGCCGGTACTGAGGCTGCGCTTGCTTCCGCACGCATGGGACAGAAGACTCTGCTCCTCACGCACAACATTGAAACCCTGGGCCAGATGTCCTGTAATCCTTCGATCGGCGGGATCGGCAAGGGTCACCTGGTCAAGGAAGTGGACGCCCTGGGCGGCGCGATGGCGATTGCCACCGACGAGGCCGGCATCCAGTTCCGCATCCTGAACTCTTCGAAAGGCCCGGCCGTGCGCGCCACCCGCGCCCAGGCCGACCGCATTCTGTACAAGGCGGCGATCCGTTCGCGCCTGGAAAACCAGCCGAATTTGTGGCTGTTCCAGCAGGCGGTGGACGACCTGATGGTCGAGGGCGACCGCGTCGTCGGCGCCGTCACCCAGATCGGCCTGCAGTTCCGTGCCCGCGCCGTGGTGCTGACGGCAGGCACTTTCCTCGACGGTAAGATCCACGTCGGCCTGCAAAACCATACGGCCGGCCGCGCCGGCGACCCGGCGGCCGTCGCGCTGTCGAGCCGCCTGAAAGAACTCAAATTACCGCAGGGCCGCCTGAAAACCGGCACGCCGCCCCGCATCGATGGCCGCAGCATCGACTACTCGGTGCTGGCGGAACAGCCGGGCGACCTCGATCCCGTCCCCGTCTTCTCCTACATGGGTAATGCCGCCATGCACCCGCGCCAGGTACCGTGCTGGGTCACGCACACGAATGCGCAAACCCACGACATCATCCGCCAGGGCCTGGACCGCAGCCCGATGTACACCGGCGTTATCGAAGGCGTCGGCCCGCGTTACTGCCCCTCGATCGAAGACAAGATCCACCGTTTCGCATCAAAAGAGTCGCACCAGATCTTCCTCGAACCGGAAGGCCTGACGACCCACGAAATCTACCCGAACGGGATCTCGACCAGCCTGCCGTTCGACGTGCAGCTGGCCCTGGTGCGCTCCATGAAAGGCATGGAAAACGCCTTTATTCTGCGTCCCGGCTACGCCATCGAATACGATTATTTCGACCCGCGCGGCCTCAAGGCTTCGCTGGAAACCAAGGCCATCCGCGGCCTGTTCTTCGCCGGCCAGATCAACGGCACCACCGGCTACGAGGAGGCCGCAGCCCAGGGCCTGCTCGCCGGCATGAACGCGGCCCTGCAAACCAAGGGGCAAGATGCCTGGACGCCGGGCCGTTCGGAAGCCTATCTTGGCGTGCTGGTCGACGACCTCACGACCCAGGGCGTGGCCGAACCCTACCGCATGTTTACCAGCCGCGCGGAGTACCGCCTGTCGCTGCGCGAAGACAATGCCGACATGCGCCTGACCGAAATCGGGCGCAAGCTGGGGGTGGTGGGCGACGCCCAGTGGGCGGCATTCGAGACCAAGCGCGAATCCGTCGCCCGCGAGCTGGAACGCCTGCGCTCGACCTGGGTCAACCCGCGCATCCTGGCCGCCGCCGAGTCCGAGCGCGTGGTGGGGCAGGCCCTCGAGCGCGAGTACAACCTGGCCGACCTGCTGCGCCGCCCGAACGTCGGCTACGACACCCTGATGACGATGACGGGTCTTGAAGGACAGCCGCTGGCGGGCCCGGGCGTGCAAGATCCTGCAGTAAAAGAGCAGGTCGAAATCCAGCTGAAATACGCCGGCTACATCGACCGCCAGGCAAAAGAGGTGGAGCGCCACGACTACTACGAAAACCTCAAATTGCCCGAGCACTTGGACTACCTGGAGATCGCGGCGCTTTCGATCGAGGTGCGCCAGAAGCTCGATAAACAGCGTCCGGAAACCCTGGGCCAGGCTTCGCGCATTTCGGGCGTGACCCCGGCCGCGATTTCGCTCCTGCTGGTGCACCTGAAAAAGCGCGGCGCCAAGGGCTTTACCAACACCCCGCTTGAAGAGGCCGCACAGTGAGGGGCTTCGACCGCGACAAACTGATGCAAGTTCTAAACGACGGCATCGACGAAATGGACCTGCCGCTTTGGGCCGCGCAGCGCGAGCAGCTGATGGATTACCTGGCGCTGATGGCCAAGTGGAACGGCGTCTACAACCTGACTTCGCTGCGCGACCCGATGCAGATGGTGACCCACCACCTGCTCGATACGCTGGCCGCCGTTCCCGCCTTCGCGGACGCCAAAAACGTGCTCGACGTCGGGGCAGGGGGCGGCTTGCCGGGCATCGTGCTGGCCATCTGCCGGCCCGACATGAAAGTGTCCCTGATCGATACCGTGCACAAGAAAACGGCCTTCCTGACCCAGGTCAAGGCCGAACTGAATCTCACCAACGTCACCGTCTACACGATGAAGGTGCAGGACCTGAAAGCGGGCCCCTTCGACGTCATCACCTCGCGCGCCTTTGCCGACCTGTCCGATTTCGTCAACTGGTCCGGGCACCTGCTGGCGGAGGGCGGGAAATTCATCGCTCTGAAAGGGGTGGCGCCCAGGGAGGAGCAGGAGCGGCTGCCGCCAGACTGGAAAGTGCAGGAATCGAGGCCGTTAAGAGTGGCAAAACTGGAAGCCGAACGGCACCTGGTTTTCATCGCCAGATCAGCAGAAGTTCAATAAACCAAGCTAACGATATAAATGGTTTATACAGTTTATATGGATTAAATCGTTTATACGGTTTAACAGGTATGAACTGTATGAATCGATGTTGTCGCGTCCGGATAAGAATAGATGGCAAAAATATTTTGCGTTGCAAACCAGAAAGGCGGCGTCGGCAAGACGACCACCAGCGTGAACCTGTCGGCGGGCCTCGCCAAGCTGAACCAGCGCGTGCTGCTGGTCGACCTCGACCCGCAGGGCAATGCGACGATGGGCGCCGGCATCAACAAGGCGTCGCTGAAAGCGTCGACCTACCAGGTGCTGCTCGGCGAAGCCGAGGTAGGGGAGGCGCGCCTGCGCTCCGAGGCCGGGCGCTTTGACGTGCTGCCCGCCAACCGCGAGCTGGCCGGTGCCGAAGTCGAGATGGTCGAACTCGACAACCGCGAGCGGCGTCTGAAGGATGCGTTGGCGAAGGTCGATGCCGACTACGACTTCATCCTGGTCGACTGTCCGCCGGCCCTGTCGATGCTGACCCTGAACGGCCTCTGCGCCGCGCATGGCGTGATCATCCCGATGCAGTGCGAGTACTACGCACTGGAAGGCTTGTCCGACCTGGTCAACACGATCAAGAAGGTGCATGCGAACCTGAACACGGACCTGAAGATCATCGGTCTGCTGCGCGTGATGTTCGATCCGCGCATGACGCTGTCGCAGCAGGTCTCGGCCCAGCTCGAGCAGCACTTCGGCGGCAAGGTCTTTAAAACGATCATCCCGCGCAACGTGCGCCTGGCCGAAGCGCCGTCGTACGGCATCCCGGGCGTCGTCTTCGATCCCTCATCGAAAGGCGCGCAGGCCTATATCGCGTTCGGGGCCGAAATGGTCGAGCGCATCAAGACAATGTAAACACAGAGAGTTATCCACATGGCGACGAAAAAACTCAAGGGCCTCGGCCGCGGTCTCGATGCACTCCTCGGCGGCGACGCCGAGCCTCCCAGCCCGAGCGCACCGTCGGTGCTGCCCGTGGCGCAGCTGCAGGCCGGCAAATACCAGCCGCGCACCCGGATGGACGAAGGCGCGCTGAACGAACTGGCCGCGTCCATCAAAAGCCAGGGCGTGATGCAGCCGGTGCTGGTGCGTCCAGTAGAGGAGGGCCGCTACGAGATCATCGCCGGCGAGCGGCGTTTCCGCGCGGCGCAGATCGCCGGCCTCGACGACATCCCGGTGCTGGTGCGCGAAGTCGACGACCAGGCGGCCGCCGCGATGGCCCTGATCGAGAACATCCAGCGCGAAGACCTCAATCCCCTGGAAGAGGCGCAGGGCATCGCGCGCCTGATCTCGGACTTCGATTTTACCCACGAGCAGGCGGCGACGGCCGTCGGCCGCTCGCGCAGCGCAGTCTCGAACCTGCTGCGCCTGGTGAACCTGGCTCCGCCGGTCCAGACCATGCTGATGGCGGGCGACATCGACATGGGCCACGCGCGCGCGCTGCTGTCGGTCGACAGTGCGAGCCAGATCACGCTCGCGAACCAGGTGATTGCAAAACGCCTGTCGGTGCGCGAAACCGAGAAGCTCGTCGCCCGCGCGCTGGAAGAGCAGGCGAACCCGGAGCCAGCTGCCCGCCAGAAGGACAAGTCGGGCGACATCGTACGCCTCGAGGAAGAACTGTCGGACAAGCTCGCGACCCCGGTCGCGTTCAAGATGGGACCGAAGGGCCGCGGCCAGATGATCATCGACTTCGCCGACCTCGACATCCTGGAGGGGGTGCTGGCTCGCCTGCGCGCCTGAACCGGCCGCGGCGGAAAGACAACAGTAAAACTACGGTAGCGGCGCGCCCAGATTTTCCCTGAAGCACCGCTGCCGCCACCCAGCCGTTTCCATCAAGAATCACCTTCTGCACTTACCGCAGAGCGAACGCCGGCCCCGTGCCGGCGTTCCCATTCGCGCCGAAACATCTGTATGGGCGACACAAACTGCCCCGAAAACCGGGCCTTTTGCCTATATTTATGTAACATTTTCAGCCCAAACGCATACTCTTGCACGACTGGAATCGTTTGACTCACAAGCATGAAGGAACTTATAATCCCGCTGATTCATGTAATTACCACACCGTAACTCGGTTCCAACGGCCAAGGCGAAAAAATAACAATGTTGCGCCTGGTCTCCCTGCAATTGATCGCAACGGCAATCGTCGGCGTCCTCGCCGCATTGTTGGGGGGATGGCCTGCGGCGTTTTCGGCGGTGCTCGGGGGAATCTGTTGTGTTGTGCCCAACGCCATCATGGCGTTACGTTTATTCGCCGGCACCAAAGCGCCTGGCGGGGCCAACCCTGCGACATTTTTCATCTGGGAATTTATAAAGATTGCATTAACGCTTGCCCTGCTGGCGGCAACCGCGTGGCTGTACCGTGATCTGAACTGGCTGGCGCTTCTCGCCGGGTTCATCGTGGCGCTGAAAAGTTACATATTCTTATTATTTAGGCACTGAAAATGGCGACGACAACCGTAGAAGGCGCAGCACACCACGCGCCCACAGCAGGCGAGTACATCAAGCACCACCTGGGGCACCTCTCGAACCACCATCAAAATGGTCCGGTCGACTTTTCCGTCATCCACTACGACACCATCTTCTGGTCGGTCCTGATGGGCGTGATCGGCTGCCTGATCATGTGGTCGGCAGCACGCCGCGCCACCTCGGGCGTGCCGGGCCGTTTCCAGGCTGCCGTCGAGATCCTGTTCGAAATGGTCGACAACCAGGCCAAATCGATCGTCCACGGCGACCGCAGCTTCATCGCCCCGGCCGCGCTGACCGTGTTCGTCTGGGTTGCCCTGATGAACTCGCTGGACTTCCTGCCGGTCGACCTGTTCTCCGAAGCCTTCAAATGGTTCGGCGTCGAGCATCTGTTCCCTTACCACCGCGTGGTCCCGACCGCCGACCTGAACGGCACCATCGGCATTTCGCTGGGCGTGCTGGTCCTGATGATCTATTACGGCATCAAGATCAAGGGCTTCGGCGGCTGGATCCACGAACTGTTCGCAGCACCGTTCGGCATCGCCATGGCGCCGTTCAACCTGCTCCTGAACATCATCGAATACGCAGCAAAAATGGTGTCGCTCGGTATGCGACTGTTCGGCAACATGTTTGCC
This sequence comes from Massilia sp. SYSU DXS3249, assembly GCF_053668055.1. Classification (NCBI taxonomy): domain Bacteria; kingdom Pseudomonadati; phylum Pseudomonadota; class Betaproteobacteria; order Burkholderiales; family Oxalobacteraceae; genus Massilia; species Massilia sp. SYSU DXS3249. The sequence continues at coordinate 187,317 of NZ_JBSIPX010000003.1, forward strand.
GGTGAGCTGCTGTTCCTTTTGATCGCTTTGCTTGGCTCGACGGCAACCGTGTTTGGTTTCGCCGGCCACGTAATTGCCGGCTCGATCTGGGCGATCTTCCACATCCTGATCGTGTTCCTGCAGGCATTCATCTTCATGATGCTGACGCTGGTGTACCTCGGTCAGGCCCACGAAGGCCACTGATCGGCGCCGCAAGCATCGAACAAGATAGTGGTTGTAACGAAGTTGTAGTTTTTAATCTAGTTTTTAAATTAACTTTTTGGAGTAAACATGACTGACCTTTCTTTTGTTGCACTGGCTTGCGGTTTGATCATCGGCCTGGGTGCTATCGGTGCTTGTATCGGTATCGCAATCATGGGCGGTAAATACCTCGAAGCTTCTGCACGTCAGCCAGAACTGATGAACACCCTGCAGACCAAGATGTTCCTGCTGGCCGGCCTGATCGACGCGGCATTCCTGATCGGCGTTGGTATCGCCATGCTGTTCGCCTTCGCTAACCCGTTCACCGGCTAAGCAACGCGCATCTCAGGTTTTGAAGGGCCGAACCATCGCGGTTCGGCATCCGTTTTTGTGAGAAGGAAAATACCGTGAACCTTAACGCAACCCTGTTTGCCCAGTTCGCTGTCTTCTTCGTCCTGGCAATCTTCACGATGAAATTCGTGTGGCCGCCGCTGATGAAAGCGCTCGACGAGCGCGCCGACAGGATCGCCAATGGGCTGGCCGCCGCCGACCGTGGCAAGGCCGACCTCGCCGCCGCCGAAAAGCGCGTGCAAGCCGAACTGGCTGGCGCCCGTGACGAAGGCCAGAAGCGCATCGCCGACGCCGAAAAGCGCGCGCAGATGATCATCGACGACGCCAAGAAGACCGCCGCTGAAGAAGCCGCCCGTATCGTTGCCGCCGCCCGCGCCGACGCCGAGCAGCAAGTCACGCGCGTGCGCGAAGAACTGCGCGGCCAGGTCGCTGCCCTGGCAGTGCAAGGCGCCGAGCAGATCCTCAAGCGCGAAGTGAACGCAGAAGCGCACGCCGCCCTGCTGTCGCAACTGTCGGCCGAGCTGTAATCATGGCTGAACTCGCAACCGTCGCCCGTCCCTACGCCGAAGCGCTGTTCCGTGTTGCCCAGCAAGGCAACATGGCAGCCTGGTCCGAACTCGTGTCCGAACTGGCACAAGTCGGCGCCAACCCTGATGTGCAGGCGTTTGCCGCCAACCCGAACGTGACCGCACGCGACCTCGTCGCCACGCTGACCTCGCTGGTGAAATCGCCGGTGACGCCGGAGGCCGCGAACTTCCTGACGATGCTGGCCGAAAATGGCCGCATCAGCCTGCTGCCGCAAATCGGCGCGCAGTTCCAGGTGCTCAAGAACGCCCAGGCCGGCGCTGCCGACGCGGAGATCGCCAGTGCCTTCGCACTGAACGACGCCCAGGTCGCCGAGCTGGTCAACGTGCTGGAAAAGAAATTCGGCCGCAAGCTCAACCCGACCGTCAGCGTCGACCCGTCCCTGATCGGCGGAGTGCGCGTGCTGGTCGGCGACGAAGTCCTCGACACCTCGGTCCGCGCCCGCCTGCAGCAGATGCACGCTGCGCTGGTCGCCTGATCGACGTCGCACCGGAACTTCGCAAGCCTAGCCGGCATCTCACGCCCTACGCATCAAGAAACTATTAGGAGTTAGCACTCATGCAACTTAATTCATCTGAAATCAGCGAACTGATCAAGAGCCGCATCCAGGGCCTCGAAGGTTCGGCTGACGTTCGCAATCAAGGCACGGTGATCTCCGTCGCCGACGGTATCTGCCGCATCCATGGTCTGTCGGACGTGATGCAGGGCGAGATGCTGGAATTCCCTGGCAACACCTTCGGCCTGGCGATGAACCTCGAGCGCGACTCGGTCGGTTCGGTCATCCTGGGTTCGTACGAGCACATCTCGGAAGGCGACACCGTCAAGACCACCGGCCGCATCCTGGAAGTGCCGATCGGTCCTGAGCTGCGTGGCCGCGTGGTCAACGCACTGGGCCAGCCGATCGACGGCAAGGGCCCGATCGCCACGACGCTGACCGCCCCGATCGAAAAGATCGCGCCAGGCGTCATCGCCCGCGAATCGGTGTCGCAGCCTATGCAGACCGGCATCAAGTCGATCGACGCGATGGTGCCGATCGGCCGTGGCCAGCGTGAGCTGATCATCGGCGACCGCCAGACCGGTAAGTCGGCCGTCGCTGTCGACGCGATCATCAACCAGAAGGGCCAGAACGTCACCTGCGTGTACGTTGCAATCGGCCAGAAGGCATCGACCATCAAGAACATCGTGCGCTCGCTCGAGCAGCACGGCGCGATGGAGTACACCATTGTCGTCGCCGCTTCCGCTTCGGAATCGGCTGCCATGCAGTACATCTCGGCCTACTCGGGCTGCGCGATGGGCGAATACTTCCGCGACCGCGGCGAAGACGCGCTGATCGTGTACGACGACCTGTCGAAGCAGGCTGTCGCCTACCGCCAGATTTCCCTGCTGCTGCGCCGCCCACCAGGCCGCGAAGCCTACCCGGGCGACGTCTTCTACCTGCACAGCCGTCTGCTCGAGCGCGCAGCACGCGTGAACGCCGACTACGTGTCGGCCTTCACCAACGGCGCCGTCACCGGCAAGACCGGTTCGCTGACCGCACTGCCGATCATCGAAACCCAGGCGGGCGACGTTTCGGCCTTCGTGCCGACCAACGTGATTTCGATTACCGACGGCCAGATCTTCCTGGAGACCTCGCTGTTCAATGCCGGTATCCGTCCTGCGATTAACGCCGGTATCTCGGTCTCGCGCGTCGGTGGCGCTGCCCAGACCAAGGTCATCAAGGGCCTGTCGGGCGGTATCCGTACCGACCTGGCGCAGTACCGTGAACTGGCTGCGTTCGCGCAGTTCGCATCGGATCTGGACGAATCGACCCGCAAGCAGCTGGACCGTGGCGCGCGCGTGACCGAGCTGCTCAAGCAGCCTCAGTACTCGCCGCTGCCGATCTCGCTGATGGCCGCCTCGCTGTTCGCCGTCAACAAGGGCTACTTCGACGACATCGAAGTCAAGCAGGTGCTGCCGTTCGAGCTGGGCATGCACGGCTACCTGAAGACCAAGCAGGCTGCGCTCCTGTCGAAGATCGAAGAAACCAAGCAACTGGACAAGGACAGCGAAGCAGCACTCGCGGCCGCCATTGCTGATTTCAAAAAGTCCGGCGCATATTAATAGATGGACCGGCGCCGCTTGTTCAAGGCGGCGCCGGTGACCGGAAGGAGTAAGGACTCATGGCAGTAGGCAAAGAGATTCGTGGCAAGATCAAGAGCGTAGAGAATACGAAGAAGATCACCAAGGCGATGGAAATGGTCGCCGCATCCAAGATGCGCAAGGCGCAGGACCGGATGCGCGCCGCCCGTCCCTACAGTGAAAAAATTCGGAACATCACCGCCAATCTGGCCGAGGCAAATCCGGAGTACACGCACGTCTTCATGGCGCAAGCCAAGCACGTGCAGGCAAAGGCAGTGGGTTTCATCGTCGTCACGACCGACAAGGGTCTGTGCGGCGGCATGAACACCAACATCCTGCGCCAGGTAACGCTGAAGTCGAAGGAAATGGAAGCGGCGGGCAACCGTGTCGAGGCTGTCGCCATCGGCAACAAGGGCCTGGGCTTCCTGAACCGCGTGGGCGTCAAGCTGGTGTCGCATGCGACCCAGATCGGCGACACCCCGCACCTGGACAAGCTGATCGGCCCGATCAAGGTCATGCTCGACGCATACCAGGATGGCCAGCTGGACGCCGTCTACCTGTGCTACACCAAGTTCATCAACACGATGAAGCAGGAACCGGTGGTCGAGCAGCTGCTCCCGCTGCCGGCCAAGCACATGGAAGCCGACAAGGGCGCGATCTCGTGGGATTACATCTACGAGCCGGAACCGCAAGTCGTCATCGACGAACTGCTGGTGCGCTATGTCGAGGCCCTGGTGTACCAGGCAGTGGCGGAAAACCTGGCGTCCGAGCAATCGGCGCGCATGGTCGCGATGAAGGCGGCAAGCGACAACGCAGGCAGCGTCATCGGCGAACTGAAGCTGGTCTATAACAAGACCCGCCAGGCAGCGATTACCAAAGAACTCTCCGAGATCGTCGCCGGCGCGGCAGCGGTCTAAATAAAGAATTTAACTATATCTGAAGGAACGAACATGGCTGATGGCAAAATCGTTCAGTGTATCGGCGCAGTGGTTGACGTGGAATTCCCACGTAACGCCATGCCGAAGGTTTTCGACGCACTGAAAATGGAAGGCTCCGCACTGACCCTGGAAGTGCAGCAGCAGCTGGGTGACGGCATCGTCCGTACCATTGCACTGGGCAGCTCGGAAGGCCTGCGTCGCGGCATGATTATCCAGAACACCGGCAACCCGATCATGGTCCCGGTCGGCGTCGCCACCCTGGGTCGCATCATGGACGTGCTGGGCAACCCGATCGACGAATGCGGTCCGGTCAGCAACGAGCGCATGGCATCGATCCACCGCTCGGCACCGGTCTACGACGAACTGTCGCCATCGACCGACCTGCTGGAAACCGGCATCAAGGTCATCGACCTGGTCTGCCCGTTCGCCAAGGGCGGTAAGGTTGGCCTGTTCGGCGGCGCCGGCGTCGGCAAGACCGTCAACATGATGGAACTGATCAACAACATCGCCAAAGCGCACTCGGGTCTGTCCGTGTTCGCCGGCGTCGGTGAGCGTACCCGCGAAGGTAACGACTTCTACCACGAGATGGCCGATGCCAAGGTCGTCGACCTGGACAATCCGGAAAACTCGAAGGTCGCGATGGTCTACGGCCAGATGAACGAACCGCCAGGCAACCGTCTGCGCGTCGCGCTGACCGGCCTGACCATGGCCGAAGCCTTCCGTGACGAAGGCAAGGACGTTCTGTTCTTCGTCGACAACATCTACCGCTACACCCTGGCCGGTACCGAAGTCTCGGCACTGCTGGGCCGTATGCCGTCGGCGGTGGGCTACCAGCCGACCCTGGCCGAAGAGATGGGCCGCCTGCAAGAGCGCATCACCTCGACCAAGACCGGTTCGATCACCTCGATCCAGGCCGTCTACGTCCCTGCGGATGACTTGACCGACCCGTCGCCTGCAACCACCTTCGCCCACCTGGATTCGACCGTCGTTCTGTCGCGTGACATCGCCTCGCTGGGTATCTACCCTGCAGTCGACCCGCTCGACTCGACCTCGCGCCAGCTGGACCCGCTCGTCGTCGGCCAGGAACACTACGAGACCGCACGCGCCGTCCAGGGTACCCTGCAGCGCTACAAGGAACTGCGCGACATCATCGCGATTCTGGGCATGGACGAACTGGCGCCGGAAGACAAGCTGGTCGTCGCACGCGCACGTAAGATGCAGCGTTTCCTGTCGCAGCCGTTCCACGTCGCTGAAGTGTTTACTGGCGCGCCAGGCAAGTACGTTTCGCTGAAAGACACGATCAAGGGCTTCAAGATGATCGCGTCGGGCGAACTGGACCACATGCCGGAACAGGCGTTCTACATGGTCGGCACCATCGAGGAAGCAATCGAAAAAGCCAAGAAACTGGCTGCCTAAGTCGGCTTCTTCAACCTGAAGGACACACATGGCAAACACATTTCACGTTGACGTGGTCTCGGCCGAGGAAAGCATCTTCTCGGGCGAAGCCGAATTCGTCGCGTTGCCGGGTGAAGCGGGCGAGCTGGGTATCTACCCGAAGCACACCCCGCTGATCACGCGGATCCGTCCGGGCGCCGTGCGCATCCAGACGACCGGCGGCAATGAGGAGTTCGTTTTCGTCGCCGGCGGTATCCTCGAGGTGCAGCCGAACGGCGTGACGGTCCTGGCCGACACCGCGATCCGCGGTGGCGACCTCGACGAAGCGAAAGCGCAAGCGGCCAAGAAGTCGGCCGAAGAGCTGATGCAGTCGCAGGACGCGCAGATCGACTACGCGAAAGCGCAAGCCGAACTCGCTTCGGCGATCGCCCAGCTGGCGGCAATCCAGAGATTGCGTTCGCGCGGTCGCTAAGGTTCTCGCTAAGCTGCTCGTCAAGCTTCAGCCGTACAGGAAAGGCAGCCTTCGGGCTGCCTTTTTTTATGCCGGCAGCGCTCCCATCCGTCTTGACGGCAACCCATCCAGCGTTTTCAGCCGTTTATCCACAAAGCGTTGTTCAAGAACTACCGGAAGCGTACAGTCGGGAACATACCAACTCATAAAGGGATGTCCGCCATGCTGAAACTTTCCGCAGTCTGCGTTGCCGTACTCGTCCTCGCCGGCGCACCGATGGCCGGGGTCCAGGCCGCGCCTGCCGCCGTGCAGTCGCAACAGTCGATGGCCGCCGCCATCGACGCCAGCATCGGCGCCCATTACAAGGCGGACGAGCCGGGCGCCACCGTCATCGTCGTCAAGGACGGCAAGACGGTCTTCAGGAAAGCCTACGGCATGGCCGACAGCATCGGCAAGCAGGCCATGACGCCGGACGCGGTGCTGCGCCTGGGGTCGATCACCAAGCAGTTCACGGCGGTGGCGATCCTGATGCTGGCGGAAGAAGGCAAATTGTCCCTCACGGACGACATCACGCGCTTCTTCCCGGACTACCCGACCAAGGGCAAGGCCATCACGGTCGAGCACCTGCTGACCCATACGTCCGGCATCAAGAGCTATACGGGCAAGCCGGACTATGCGCTCGGCATGGAGAAGGACGTGACTGTCGCCGCCATGATCGACAGCTTTAAAAACGACCCGCTCGACTTCGAGCCGGGAACGAACTACCGCTACAACAACTCCGGCTACTTCCTGCTGGGCGCGATCATCGAGCAGGTGTCCGGCCAGCCCTACGCGAAGTTCGTCGAGCAGCGCATCTTCAAGCCGCTCGGCATGGCGAATACCGCCTACGAAGGCCACGAACGCGGCAAGGCGCCGCGCGCGCTCGGCCACTCGCGCGACGGCCAGGGTTTTGGGCGCGCTTCCAAACTCAGCATGACGCAGCCGTATGCGGCCGGCTCGCTGGTGTCCAGCGTCGACGACCTGGCGCGCTGGGACGCCGCCATCTCGAGCGGCAAGCTGTTGAAACCGGCGAGCTGGAAGCGCGCATTCACGCCGTACACGCTGGCCGACGGCAAATCGACGGGTTACGGCTACGGCTGGCAGATCGGCAAGCTGCAGGGCGCCGCGAGCATCGAGCATGGCGGGGCCATCAACGGCTTCAATACCTTTGCCCAGCGCCTGCCCGAGCAGAAGGTCTTCGTCGCCGTCCTGAGCAATGCCGACGGCGGCCTGGTGAATCCGGGCATGGTGGCGAGCAGGGCGGCGGCGATTGCCATCGGCAAGCCCTTCCGCGAGTTCAAGGAGATCGCGCTGGGCGGCGCGGCGCTCGAACGCTTTACCGGCGTCTATGCGGTCGACCAATCGTCCACGCGCACCTTCCGCCGCGATGGCGACGTCCTCGTCATGCAACGCAGCGGACGGCCCCCGGTGCGCCTGAAGGCGTTCTCGCCGAACGGCTTCTTCCTGCCGAATGCATCGGATTACTTCGAGTTCGGCCAGGACGCGCAGGGCGTCATCACCCATGTGACCCAGTACCACGACGGCGAGGCCATGCGCCAGGCACGCACCGGCGACGCCCCCGCCGCGCGCCCGACCGTCAAACTGGCCGACGCCGCCTTCGACGCCAGGGCCGGACGCTACGAACTGGCGCCGGGCTTCGTGCTGGCGCTCAGCCGCGAGGGCGAGCGTTACTATGCCCAGGCGACCGGCCAGCCGAAGCTGGAGATCTTCGCGCACAGCGACAGCGTGTTCTTCGCACGCGACATCGAGGCCGAAGTGCGCTTCGACGGCGCCGACAGCAGCCACCTGGTGCTGCACCAGAATGGCCAGCAGATCCGGGCGCGCAAGCTGTAAGAACCCGGATCAGCCCGGTTTATTGGCCAGGCGGGCGGCGACTTTCTCGCGGAAGTAGCCGCTCTGCACATAGCGGTACAGGTTGGCGCCCGGGCAGACGGTTTTGTCGGAATGGTCGCGGTGGCTGGCGATGCGCTCGACCGGCACGCCGTATTTTTTTGCCAGCATTGCCATCACGTCGACCACGGCATCGAGTTGCGCCTGGTTCGGTTCGACTTCCTCGAAATTGCCGACGACTTCGATCAGCGCATGGCCGCTGGGGTCGTATTCGGTATTGGTGTCGCCGGCATAGGCGATGTCGCGCGCCGCGTAGGTCTTGCCCTCGAGGTCGATGACGTAATGGTAGGGGATGTCGAGCCAGCCCTTGGTGTTGCGCGACCAGGTTTGCAGGTTGCGCAGGTACTGGCGCGGGTCGGTGCCCGGTTTGAACGGCTCGCCCTGGTGGTGCAGCGTGATGTGGGTGATCGTGTGGCGCCGCGCCCGCGCCGGGTCGGCCGGGGTGCCGCCCCAGTCGGCGACGGCGACGACCGGCGGCTCGGCGACCGTCGGCGCCAGGGTGCAGCCGGTCGTGGCCAGCGCCAGGGCCAGGGTGGCGAGGAGGCGCGCTGCGTGGAGGATTTTCATGGATGGGCTCGTCTTCGTGAAAGGCGCATCTTTTCATACATTGCCGCATGTGCGCAAACGCTGTTCCCCATGTGCGCCTGCTGGCGAAGCGATGCAAACCTGTTAAGCTAGCGCCGATCCCGCACCCCTTTCGAGCCCCCATGAGAACAATTCCCCAAATCCTGCGAGACAGTAAGAACATTGCCATCGTCGGCCTCTCCAACAAGCCCGAGCGCGCCAGTTTCGGCGTGGCCGAATACCTGCAAGGGCAGGGCTACCGCATCCTGCCGGTCAACCCGCAATACGCGGGGCAGGAGATCCTCGGCGAGCGCGTCCATGCGACCCTGCAGGAAGCGGCCGATGCGCTCGCGCCCGGCGGCCAGCGCATCGACATCGTCGACTGCTTCCGCAAGTCCGAGGACATCCCGCCGCTGGCGCGCGACGCCATCGCGATCCGCGCCGGCTGCCTGTGGATGCAGCTCGACATCGAAAACCAGGCCGCGGCCGACCTGGCGCGCGCCGCGGGGCTGGACGTGGTGATGAACCACTGCCTTAAAATTGAACATCGCAAGCTCGACGCTTGAACATCACTGGACCGATCATGCTGAAAACCGCCACCCTGACTTTCGCCCTGCTGGCCGCCGCATCGAGCGCGGCCGCCCAACCGACGGGCGTCGTGCCGCACCGTCCGACCGTGGCCGCGGGCGCGACGCCTGCCGCCTGCCCGGCCCTGCTCAAGCAGAACTTCAAGCGCCTGCAGGACGAGGCGCCGCAAGACCTCTGCCAGTACGCCGGCAAGGTCGTGCTGGTCGTGAACACCGCCAGCTACTGCGGTTTTACGAAACAGTACGAAGGGCTGGAAAAGCTGTACGCGAAATACAATCCGCGCGGCCTGGTGGTACTGGGCTTTCCCTCGAACGATTTCGGTAACCAGGAGCCGGGCAACGCCAAGGAAATCGCCGACCTCTGCTACAACACCTATGGCGTGAAATTCCCGATGTTCGCCAAGACGCCGGTGACCGGGCCGAACGCCAACCCGCTGCACGCGGCGCTGGCCAAGCAGACCGGCAAGGAGCCGAAGTGGAATTTCACGAAGTACCTGATCGGACGCGACGGTAAAGTGATTGAATACTTCCCGAGCAAGGTGGCACCGGAGGACCCGCAGTTGGTGGGCAAGATCGAGCAGGCGCTGGCGCTGTAATCAAGACTTCAGGGATGGATCGATAGAAGGACACATACGCTGGTTGAACTGCGTACCGCGCGGTTCTGCGGGCACCGCAACGCGTGGAGTCAGGACTCCGGTGAAGCCGTGGAGGAGGCCACTGGCCTCCTCCACCCCTACAAATAAGCCCGCAGCGGGCCGCGCAGGGCGTTGCATACGATGATGCCGTCGGCTTTCTGAAACAGCTCGCGCGTGATCACGCGTTCCTGCGCGCGCCAGGCGGGGGCGGCCAGCATCACGGCGCGCATCACGCCCGGCAGCAGGCCGCAGGCCAGCGGCGGCGTGTACCACTTGCCGTCGATCCGCACGAAGACATTGCTGCGGCCGCCTTCCGTCAATTCTCCTCGCTCGTTGAAGAACAGGGCGTCGAAGGCGCCCTGTGCCTCGGCGGCGCGCCAGGCGGCGTCGTAGCGGCTGCGCACCAATGTTTTGTGGCGCAGGAAGACATCGTTCGACTCCGTGGTCTCCTCGGCCAGCACCAGGCGTACCGGCTCGTGCAGGGGCGCCAGCGGGGCCGACGCGATCGCCAGCCGGTTGTCGGCGTCGAGCGAGAGGCGCAGCCGGTGCAGGCCGGCGTCCTGCGGCAGGCCGAGGCAGGCGTCGAGCACCAGCGTGCGCGCCGCGACCGCGTCGAAGGGGCGGTTAAAGTACGCACAGGAGGCGGCGATGCGCGCCAGGTGCGCGTCGAGGTGGCGCGGGCCGTCCTGCCACGAAGCCTTGATCGTCTCGAAGAGCTCGAACTCGTTGGGCAGGCCCGTGAGGAAGCGTGCCTTCAACCGGCATTCGGCGAATTCGCCTTGCGGGTCGCTGTCGAAGACGATGCCGGCGCCGACGCCGAGTTCGCCGCGGCGCATGGCAGCGTCGGGTCCCGGAGCCGGCCCCAGCGCCAGCGTGCGGATCGGCACCGACAGGCAGAAGTCGCCGAAGGCGCGGCCGTCCCGGGGCGGGTCGAACCAGCCGATCGCACCCGTATAAATGCCGCGCGGATCCGGCTCGAGTTCGTCGATGATTTCCATCGTGCGCCGCTTGGGCGCGCCCGTGATCGAGCCGCAGGGGTAGAGCGCGGCGAAGACCTCGGCCAGCGTCGCATCCGCGCGCAGGCGCGCCTGCACCGTGGAGGTCATTTGCAGCACGCTGCCGAAGCGGGTCACCTCGAACAGCTGCGGCACCGCGACGCTGCCGGTGTCGGCGATGCGCCCCAGGTCGTTGCGCAGCAGGTCGACGATCATCAGGTTTTCGGCGCGGTTTTTCGGGTCGAGCGCGAGGGCGGCGGCGCGCCTGGCGTTGGTCGCCTCGTCGCCGGCGGCGGGCGCCGTGCCCTTCATCGGGCGCGCCAGCAGGGTGCCGCCGTCCTGGCCCGCTGCGTGGCGCACGAACAGCTCGGGCGAAAACGAGAGCACGGCGCCGCCGTCCGGCAGCCCGATCAGGGCGCCGTAGGGCACCGGCTGGCGTGCGCGCAGGCGCGCGTACAGTGCGTAGACCGAGCCGAAGGCGTCGAAGCGCAGGCGGTAGGTGTAATTGACCTGGTAGGTGTCGCCGGCGGCGATGTAGTCGCGGATGCGCCCGATCGCTTCCACGAACCGGGCTTCGTCGACATTCGGGGTGACGCCGCCGATGCCGGCCGGGCCGCTGCCTGCCGCCGCGCGCGTGGCCACCCAGGCCGCCGCGGCCTCGGGAGTGATGCGCTCGCAGCGCTCGAACAGCAGCACCTGGGCCAGCGGGCCGTCCAGCGCTTTTCGAGTCGGGATGCCGAGCAGGTGGGCGCCCAGCTCATAGGAGAGCAGGGGCACCGCGTACAGGCCGCGCGCCAGGGCCGCTTCGAGCTCGGCCAGCAGATCGTTCCAGCCGGCGGCGTCAAAGCAGTGCAGGGTACCCGTGTGGGCCGTGTACAGGCGCGAGCGTGCCTGCGCGTGACCCTCCGCGCTCGCATCGTCGAGCAATGCAAAGACCGTGTTCATCGGGAGCCTCAGGCCGCCAGCAGCAGCGACAATTGTACGCCTGTCCCGTCAGCGGGGCTGTGCCGGAAGCCGCTCTTGGCGAAGCGGTGCCAGCGCCCGGTGACGTAGCTCACCAAGAGGCTGGCGCGCGCGGGCACGTCGTCCTCGATCCCGTGGCCCTGGGTGACGGCCAGGCGCAGCGCGCCCTTGCAGGCCAGCTCGACCTTGTCATAGAAGCCGTTCATGCGCAGTTGCAGGCGTTCGTCCTCTCCTACCAGGGCGTCGCCGATCAGCACCCGGGTCATGCCGGGATTGTTCGCGGCGAAGTTCAGCAGCATGGTCAATATGGCGTAGGCCTGGTCGACGCCGCGCTCTTCTTTCTCGACGATCTGGTTGATGACGCCGAAGACGCTGGCCTCGATGAATTCGATCAGGCCTTCGTACATCTGCGCCTTGCTGGCGAAGTGGCGGTACAGGGCCGCTTCCGACACGGCCAGGTGCGCCGCCAGCGCGGCGGTGGTGATCTTGTCGCCTTTCGGCTGTTCGAGCATGGCCGCCAGGGCCTGGAGGATTTGCAGTTTGCGCTGGCCTGGCTTGTTGCTTGCCATGGTATCCCGAGAGGTAAGTGACGAATAAAAGTGAATGATCAGCGGAGCCGGTGCAGTTGCTTCGGCAACTGCCGCACGGATTTTACTTTGACATCGACATAGTTGGGGCGAATCAATCTGCGCGGCCGGGCTTGCGCCAGCGTGCTGCGCTCGCCGCGGCGCAGGTATTGCGTGACCCAGACCGTGGACAGGCCCAGCTGCTTCGCGCTTTTCAGGTTGGCCAGCGTGTCCTCGACGAGCACGCAGTCGCGCGCGGCCACGCCATGTCGGCGCAGCAGGCGCGCCAGCATGAGTTTTGACGGTTTGGGACGCAGCTGGCGGTGCACGTGCATCTGTTCGATGGCGATGTGGTGGGCGAAGTGGCGGTGCAGGCCGAGGTGGCGCATCACATCGGTCGAATACGCCAGCGGCCCGTTCGTCAGCAGGATCTTGCGGCCCGGCAGGCGCCGCAGCAGGCTGCCGAGGCCGGCCTCCGAGCGCATCATCGCGCGCAGGTCTTTCAGCTCGTGGGTCTCGCGCAGGAAGTGGGGCGCGCTGACGCCGTGGTGGCGCATCATGCCGAGCAGCGTGGCGCCGTAGCGCTTCCAGTAACCCAGGCGCGCCGCATCGATGCGCTCCTGGGTGACGGGGGTGACGCCGTCGTCGAGCACGCGCGCGATATACACGTTCATGTTGGCGCTGATGGCCGGAAAAATCGCGTGCGATGCGTCATGCAGGGTGTTGTCGAGATCAAACAGCCAGACGAGGGAGCGGGAGTTATGATTTGGCACGATTCCAGACACGGAGAGAGAGTATGCGACGTCCGATTATAGTGGTGTTCCTCAGCCTGTTCCTGATGACCTTCCAGGCGCTGGCCGCCGAGCGCGGCGCGCTGTTCAAGGCAACGACCAGCAAGGGCAATACCCTGTACCTGTACGGCACCATCCACGCGGGCCGCGCCGATTTTTACCCGCTCGAGCCGCGCATTCGGGCAGCCATGGCGGCCGCGCCGGCGCTGGTGCTGGAAATCGACGCCGGACGCGATCCGGCCGCCGTGGCCGCCGCCTTCGAGCAGCACGGCATGTTCCCGGCAGGCAGCCGCGGCCTGGTCGGCTTGCCGGACAAGCAGCGCCGGGGCATCGAATCGGGCCTGCGCCAGCAGGGCGTCGACCCGGCCGCCGTGGCGCGCATGAAACCCTGGATGGTGGCGACCCTGCTCGGGGTGATGGACATCGGCAAATTAGGCTATGACCCGGCCCTCGGTGTGGACATGCACCTGGCCGGGCTGGCGCGCGGCAAGAGCCGGATCGAGGAACTCGAGTCGGCGCAGGCCCAGGCGGCGCTGATGAACCGCTTGCCCGACGCCGACCAGTGGCGCCTGCTGGAGGAAACGCTGGCCAACATGGCATCGGGCCGCCAGCTGCGAGAAGGACGCGAGCTGTTCGACGCCTATGAGCGCGCCGACCAGGCTGCGCTGGACCGGATCGCGCGCCGGGTCGATACCGATACCACCCTCACCGGAACATTCACGCGCGACGTGCTGCTCACCGAGCGCAACGGGCCGATGGCGGACAAGGTCGCCTCGCTGCTGGCGCGCGAAAACAATGCGGTGGTGGCGGTCGGCTTGCTGCACCTGCTGGGAAAAAACGGATTGCCGGAATTGCTGCGCCAGCGCGGGATCACGGTGGAGCGGGTGTACTGAGGGGAGGTGCTGCAGGAGTGGTGCCCTTGACGTGGATTGAACACGTGGCCTCTCCCTTACCAAGGGAGTGCTCTACCACTGAGCTACAAGGGCGGGTAGAAATAACACGGTACGGGTTGGTGGGCTACGCCCGCCAACTGGCAAGCATGGCTCGCCATTCATGGCGAGCACGCTTGCCATAAATTTTTAATGCGACCGGATCATAGTGCCAAAAGCCTGTTCGGTCAAGACTTCCAGCAACAAAGAGTGCTCTATGCGGCCATCGATGATGTGCACGGTGTTCACGCCCGACTTGGCTGCGTCCAGTGCCGACGAGATCTTCGGCAGCATGCCGCCGGAAATCGTGCCGTCTTCGAACATCTCGTCGATCTCGCGTGCCGACAGGTCGGTGACCAGGTTGCCGGCCTTGTCCTGCACGCCCGCGATGTTGGTCATCATGATCAGCTTTTCGGCCTTCAGAATTTCCGCGATCTTGCCGGCGACGACGTCGGCATTGATGTTGTAGGCCTGGCCGTCCTGGCCGAAGCCGATCGGCGAGATGATCGGGATGAAGGCGTCGTCCTGCAGCGCTTTCACGACCGCCGGATTGATCGCTTCGATCTCGCCGACAAAACCGATGTCGAGGAATTCGCCCGGCTTTTCCTTGTCCGGCATGCTCATGCGGCGTGCGCGGATCAGGCCGCCGTCCTTGCCGGTCAGGCCGACTGCCTGGCCGCCGTAGTGGTTGATCAGCATGACGATGTCCTGCTGCACTTCGCCGCCCAGCACCCACTCGACCACTTCCATGGTTTCTTCGTCGGTGATGCGCATGCCCTGCACGAAGGTGCCCTGCTTGCCGATTTTCTTCAGGGCGTTGTCGATCTGCGGACCGCCGCCGTGCACCACCACCGGGTTCATGCCCACCAGTTTCAGCAGGATGACGTCGCGCGCGAAGCCGTGTTTCAGGCGCTCGTCGGTCATGGCGTTGCCGCCGTATTTGATGACGATGGTCTTGCCGTGGAAATTACGGATGTAGGGAAGCGCCTCGGCCAGGATCTGCGCCTTGATCTGCGGCGAGACCTTGGTCAGGTCGTTGTGTTGGTCCTCGGTCTGCAGGCTGGTCAACTGAGCGTTCATGGTGGATCCGAAATGAAAGTGGCGGAGATTTTACAGGCAACAAGGCCGCCTTTGTAGGCATTATGCAGCGTTCTTGTTGTATTTTATGGCCTGACCGGGTCAGGATGGCCGCCGATGAATGCTGCAACGATATTACACATGACGAAGGATTTCTGTCGCAGGGGTGCGCCATGAGCCAATGTACCCGCTGCGGCGCCACGTTCGGCTGCGCCATGGCCGATGGCGGCGCCGGCCCCTGCTGGTGCACCGAACTGCCGCCCGTGCTGCCGGTGCCGGGCGTCGACGCCGGCTGCTGGTGCCCGGCCTGCCTGCGCGCCCAGATTGCGGCTACTGACACGGCGGTCGAAATAAGGTTCCCGCGCGCCGATTGAGCCTGCTGCGCCAGCCATGGCGCCGGCACGCGCATCATCCTGACACGGCAGTGCGATGTGCCGGGCGCCGCGGTCGGGCCGCATGACGCGGCAGGCGGAGGGCGCCATGGTTCAACGATGGGTACTAAAGAAACGCATCATTTCGCGGCTGGCGTCCGGACCCTTGCCGTCGGTATAGCTGCCGCGTGCGCTGCCGCCCGACCAGGCGTGGCCGGCGCCGTGGATCACCCAGTGCTCGCCGTGCACCTTGCCGTCGGCCCGCTTGTGCATCGTGCGGGTATAGGCATGGCCGTCCGGCACCCGGCCCGGCTCGACCGCCATGGCGTCGGAGGCGTCGCGCGCATGCACCATCAGCTCGTCGCCATTGGTCGGGTGCACGGTATGGTCCTGGTCGCCGTGGAAGACGATGATCGGGATCGCGCGGCCCGGCTGCGCCTGAAAGTCGCGCTGGCGCTGCAGCTGGCCCTGCATCGCCGCCAGGGCCGACGGCAGGTCGTGGGCCGAGGCGAAGGGCAGTCCCGAGTGCACGCCGACGGCCGCATACAGGTCCGGGTACAGCGTGCCCATGATGGTGGCCATGGCGCCGCCGGCGGACAGGCCCGCCACATACACCCGGGCCGGGTCGATCGTGTGCCGGGCCATGATCTCGCGTGTGATGCCGGCGATGATCGAGGGTTCGCCCTGGTCGCGCTGCTGGTCGACGTTGTTGAACCAGTTCCAGCAGCGCGAAGAATTGGCCTGGCGCGATTGCGCCGGATACACGACCAGGCAACCGGTTTCTTCGGCCAGCGTGTTCATTTGCGTGCCGTGGGCGAAATCGTCCGGGTCCTGGGTGCAGCCGTGCAGCATCACCACCAGCGGCACCGGTTTGTCTGCCGTGTAGCTGCTGGGCACGTACAGCTTGTAACTGCGGGTGCCGGCGCCGTTGGTATGGCTGCCCTCGCTAAAGGTGCCGGGCATGGCTTCGGCCGGCTCGTTGGCAGCGCCGCCGCCGTGGCCGAAATTTCGGTTTAGTTCGGCCAGCATGTCCGCTACGTTGGCCGGCGTGCGCGTGTGGGCGGCGGCATTGGCTTGCGACAGGCCCTGCATCTGCTGCTGGGCCGCCTGGGTCATGGCCGAAGCGTTTTTGAGTGCGTCCTGGATCACCTTATTCGTGTCCACCCGGGGCTTGTGCAGCAGGCTGCGGGTCGCGGCCCGCATCTGCGAAAACAATTTGTTATTCAGTTTCATGTGCTTTTTTCCTTGTCTTGGGCTGTGCGCATTACTGGATGCGCTCTGCCAATGCGGCTTTCACGGCGTTGCTTGCATGCAGCGCCCCAAGCACCGAAATCGATTCAATGGTGGCCAGCGCCAGTTCGACCGAAACGTCGCTGGCGATGCTGGCCATGCCGAGCACCTGGATTTGCAGGCGCACGCCTGCCTGTTGCGCCGCTTCCAGGTCGGCCCGGGAGTAATGGTGCATGCCGAGCACCAGGCTGCGGCGGGCGACGGTCTGCCGCACCACGTCGGCATGGGTATTCAACTGGTTGCGAATCGCTGTCCGGATCAGGTCGGTACGATTGCTATAAAACCCTTCGCTGACCAGCAGGTCGATCTGGCCCAGGTCGATCAAGCCCAGGTTGATCGTGATTTTTTCCGAGTCCGCCAGCTTTTGCTTTGGCTCGTTGGTCGTCGTAATGTCACCCCGCATCCTTACACCATCCTTTCAAAACCATCCTGTTACCATCCATGTGGATGGTGAAAACCTGTGTGCAGTGTACGCGCCTGAGCCCCAAGGTCAAGCGCGATCCGATTGAATCGGGTAATCTATTTCTCCATGAGTCCAGAATTACAACCCGGCCTACGCTTCGCATGGCAGTACACCGTCCCCCCGCGCGCCACCGTGCCGCAGCTGTACCACGACACCCCGTTCTGCCTCGACATGCCCGAGGTGCTGGCCACCGGCTACATGGTCGGCATGATGGAGCTGGCCTGCGTCCACGGGATGATGCCTTTCCTCGACTGGCCGCGCGAACAGAGCCTGGGCACCATGGTCAGCTTCGAGCACCTGGCGCCGACGCCGCCCGGCATGACCTTGCGCATCGAGGGCGAGGTGCTCGAGGTCGAGGGCCAGCGCGTGCGTTTTAAGATCGAGGCCTGGGACGATGTCGAGCGCATCTGCGAGGGAGTACACGAGCGCCACGTCATCGATCCGGCGCGGTTCAATGCGCGCATAGCACGCAAGAACAGCAAGGTGGCGTCATGAACCAGCCCGAACTCCAGACCCCGGTGCCGTCTCCCTGCATCAGCCTGTGCGAGATGGACCAGACGACCGGCCTGTGCCGCGGCTGCCTGCGCACGATCGACGAGATCGTCGCCTGGGGCAGCGCCGGCGACGACTATAAACGCGCGGTCTGGCTGGAAATCCGCCGGCGCGAGTCCGAACTCGATTTCGGCTGAACGCTTATTGTGAGCGTTCACTGAGATGAGCCTCGCGCTGCCCGCCACCATGCAGGTCTTCGAGCGCGGCTGGCTGTCCTCGAACAATGTACTGTTCACCGGCCGTGAGACCGCATTGGTCGACAGCGGCTATGTGACCCATGCGCCGCAGACGCTGGCGCTGGTGCGCCACGCCCTGGGCGGCCGTCCGCTCGATCGCCTGTTGAACACCCACCTGCATTCGGACCACTGCGGCGGCAACGCGGCGCTGCAAGACGCGTATGGCTGCCACACCGCCATTCCCGCCGCCGAGGCCGGCAAGGTCGCCCGCTGGGATGAGGAAGCACTCAGCTACCGCGCGACCGGCCAGCAATGCGTGCGGTTTACCTTCGATGCCGTATTGGCGCCGGGCGACGCACTGACCCTGGGCGGCCTGTCCTGGCAGGTGCTGGCCGCGCCCGGCCACGATCCGCATGCGCTGCTGCTGTTTTGTGCAGCCGAGGGCATCCTGATCGCCGGGGATGCGCTGTGGGAGAACGGCTTCGGGGTGATCTTTCCCGAGCTGGCCGGGGAACCGGGCTTCGATGAAACGCGCGCCACGCTCGACCTGATCGCCACGCTCGACGCGCGCGTCGTGATTCCCGGGCACGGGCGGATGTTCGGCGACGTGGCAGGGGCGTTGGGGCGCGCGTATTCGCGGCTCGATTACCTGGCCGGCGATCCGCGGCGCAATGCGGAGAATGCGGTCAAGGTGATGCTGAAGTTTTTATTGCTCGAGCGGCAGCGGATTGCGCTGGCGGAGTTACCAGGGCTGTTGGCGTCGATTCCGGTGGTACTCAGTGCCTTGCACTTGATGGAACCCGATGCGTTTGCGGATGCGCGCCAGCCGGTTGAACGCGTGGACGGGGGACCCGTCCACCCTACGTTGCCGTGCACGAAGACCCGTAGGGTGGACGGCTCCGCCGTCCACGCGTTCAACGCACGTCCGAATACCACACTCCTTCCCGACTCCTACACCGCCCTCGCCACCTGGGCCGTCAACTCCCTGGTCCGCGCCAAGGCCGCCCGCATCGAGGCCGGCTGGCTGCGGGACACCTGAATTAGAGCCGCCGGTCTAGCACGATCGTGCTTTTTTGACCCTATAATCGAACGGTCCGATCAACCACGCCGAAAGCCGCCCATGTCGCTGCCCCCGATCCTGCAACACTTATCTCTTCCCGTGATTGCCTCGCCGATGTTCATCGCCAGCGGTCCGGCGCTCGTCGCGGCCCAGTGCAAGGCCGGCATCGTCGGCTCCTTTCCGGCGCTGAACGCCCGCCCGGCCGAGCTGCTCGACACCTGGCTGACCGACCTGCAGCGCGAGCTGGCGGAGTACGCGGCCAGCAACCCGGATGCGAAGATCGGCCCGATCGCCGTCAACCAGATCGTGCACGCTTCGAACGCGCGCCTGGAACACGACGTCGAGGTCTGCGTGAAGCACCAGGTGCCGATCATCATCTCTTCGCTGCGCGCACCGCCGAAGGAGATGCTCGACGCCGTGCACAGCTACGGCGGCATCGTCCTGCACGACGTGGTCTCGATCCGCCATGCGCAAAAGGCGCTGGAGGCGGGCGTCGATGGCCTGATCCTGGTGGCGGCCGGGGCTGGCGGCCATGCGGGCGCGCTGTCGCCCTTCGCGCTGGTGGGCGAGGTGCGCAAATTCTTCGACGGCCCGCTTGCCCTGTCGGGCTCGATCGCCACCGGCGACGCCATCCTGGCCGCCCAGGCCATGGGCGCCGACTTCGCCTACATCGGCTCGCGCTGGCTGGCGACGCAGGAATCGAACGTCAGCGAGTCCTACCGCGACGCCATCGTCGAGTCGAACGCGGCCGACATCGTCTACACGAATCTGTTCACCGGCGTGCACGGCAATTACCTGAAGAAATCGATCGTCAACGCCGGCCTCGACCCGGACGCGCTGCCGGAATCGGACAAGAGCAAGATGAGTTTCGGGGACGGCACGGCGAAGGCCTGGCGCGACATCTGGGGCGCCGGCCAGGGCGTGGGGCTGATGGACGACGTGCCGACGGTGGCCGAGATGGTCGAGCGCCTCAAGCGCGAATACGACGCGGCGCGCCAGCGCCTCAGCTTACGCTAACGGTTTCGTAGGGGTGATCGAGGCCAATGGCCTCGATCACGGTTTCACCGGGCACCCTGTGCCCACGCGGACATGTGCATGTTATTGCGGGTCTCACGCGAACCTAATCGCGTCAGGATCCACTTCCCTTCTGCGCGTATGTTCCGCTAACACTGAGCGAGCTTCCGCGTGGGCACAGGGTGCCCACCCTACAATCCTCCGATTCAGGAGGCTTTTTCATCCGGAATCGGATAATCCGGCGCCGGATCGGCCGCATTCAAATCGTCCTGCCGGATCGCATACAGGGCTGGCAGATTACGCCAGTAGCCGTACACGTCCATGCCGAAGCCGACCACGAAGGCGTTCGGCAGCGTCAGGCCGACGATGTCGGCGCGGATCGGCTTATTGCGTTTTAGCTCCTTGTCCGCGAACACGGCCACGATCACCTCGGAGGCGCCCATGTCGAGCAGGCGCTGCTTCACGTGGGCCAGCGTCTCTCCTTCGTCGAGGATGTCGTCGACCACGACGATGGTGCGTCCCGCCACGTTCTGGCGTGGAATCACCTTCCAGACGATTTGGCCGCCGCGGTCGTCGTCGCCATAGCGGCTGACGTGGATGTAGTCGAATTCGAGCGGGAAGGCGAGCTGGGGCAGCAGGGTGCCGGTGAACACGACGGCGCCGCCCATCACGCCGAGCACCAGCGGGAAGGTGGTGTTGTCGGGCGCGCCGAAGCGCTCGTTGAGGACGTCCGCCACATGCCGCACGGCGGCTTGCACTTCTTCGGGGCTGACGATCTGGCGCGCGTTCGCAAGCAGCGCACGGGCGCGGGCGTGGTGGAAATCTTGCATGGTCATCGTTCTAAGAATGTCTCCGATTAGATTATGCGGCAACTTTGCAACAAACCCACGTCCGCTTGAATCCGGACGTCAACACAGCAGCAGTTTGCCCAGCCATACACTGCCTGGATGCGCTGTTGATGTTTATACGCAAGATTTGCCCGCGCCATTATGCAGGTTTGCGGCGTATCATACGTGGCTTGAATAACGTCGAAGTCAGCCATGTCCACGAATGAATTCACCCTGCAGGGCACTGCGCAGCGCGCCGCGCGCCTGGAACAGCTGCGCACCGCCATGGCGCGCCACGGTGTCGATGCCTTTATCGTGCCCTCGAGCGATCCCCACCTGTCCGAATACCTGCCGCGCCGCTGGCAGGGACGCGAGTGGATCTCCGGCTTCACGGGTTCGGTCGGCACCTTCATCGCCACCCAAAACTTCGCCGGCGTCTGGACCGACGGGCGCTACTGGACCCAGGCCGAAACCGAACTGGCCGGCTCGAACATCGCGTTGATGAAGATTCCGTCGGGCGCCAGCCTGCTGCACATCGACTGGCTGGCCGCGAACATGCAGCCCGGGCAGACGGTGGCGGTCGACGCCCGCGTACTGGGCCTGGCCGTGGCGCGCCTGCTGAAAGACGCGCTCGCTGCCCGCGGCGTGCAACTGCGCACCGACCTCGACCTGCTCGACGAGATCTGGGCCGACCGCCCTGGGCTGCCCGATGCCCCGATTGTCGAACATCTGCCGCCGCATGCGACGCTGCCGCGCGCCGACAAGCTGGCCGCCACTTGCGACGCCATGGAAACGCTGGGCGCGGAGCGGCATTTCATGTCGACCCTCGACGACATCGCTTACCTGTTCAACCTGCGCGGCGCCGACGTCTCATTCAACCCCGTCTTCGTGGCGCATGCACTCGTCGCGCGCGACGGGGCGACGCTGTTCGTCGCCGACGGCAAGGTGGACGAGACCCTGCGCGCGAGGCTGCTCGACGAGGGCATCGACCTGGCCCCGTATGACAAGGCGCGCGAGGCGCTCGCCGCCCTGCCGTCGGGAAGCTCGCTGCTGCTCGACCCGCGCCGCGTCACGGCCGGCATGCGCGAGGCTGTCGCGGGCGACGTGCGCGTGGTCGAGGCGATCAACCCGACCACCTTTGCCAAGTCGCGCAAGAGCGAGCAGGAAGCCGCCCACGTGCGCGCCACCATGGAGCAGGACGGCGCGGCGCTGTGCGAATTCTTCGCCTGGCTGGAAAGCACGCTGGCCGACCCGCAGCGCGCGCCCCTCACCGAACTCACCATCGACGAGCAGATCACGGCCGCGCGTGCGCGCCGTCCGCATTTCGTCAGCCCGAGCTTCGGCACCATCGCCGGCTTCAATGCCAACGGCGCCATCATGCACTACCGCGCCACGCAGGCATCGCATGCCGTCATCGAGGGCGACGGCCTGCTCCTGATCGACTCGGGCGGCCAGTACCTGGGCGGCACCACCGACATCACGCGCGTGGTCCCGGTCGGGAACATTACGGACAACCACCGGCGCGACTTCACCCTGGTGCTGAAGGGGATGATGGCCTTGTCGAACGCCCAGTTCCCGCGCGGCACCCGTTCGCCGATGCTCGACGCCATCGCGCGTGCCCCGATCTGGGCCGCCGGCGTCGACTACGGCCACGGCACCGGCCACGGTGTCGGCTACTTCATGAACGTGCACGAAGGCCCGCAAGTGATCTCGCCGAGCGCCGCGCCGGATCCGCACACGGCCATGGAGCCGGGCATGATCACCTCGATCGAGCCGGGCATTTATAAACCCGGGCGCTGGGGCATCCGCATCGAGAACCTGGTGCTGAACGTGCCGGCCGATGAGGGTGGCAAAACCGGAGAGTTCGGCGAGTTCCTGCGCTTCGAGACGCTGACGCTGTGCCCGATCGACACCCGCTGCCTCGACCTGGCGCTGCTCGCGCCGCACGAGCTCCAGTGGCTCAACCGCTATCACGCCACCGTGCGCGAGCGCCTGCTGCCCCATGTGGACGGCGCCGCGCGCGACTGGCTCGAACTGCGCACCCGGGAGGTTCAATAACATGGTATCGGCCCGCTCCACCCGCGCCAGCTCCGCCGTCGAGCGCCTGAAACGCCGTACCGGCCAGACCGGCTATGCGATGGCGCGCACCGGCGACGGCCTGTTCTACCTGTCCGAAGCACCGGGTTCGCCGCCGCTGTGCGCCCCCCTCGAACTGGACGACTTCGTCCAGTTCGTGAACGGCCTCGGCCCGCAGGAGGTCAAGCGCGTCAGCAAGCACGACCTCGCCTTCGAGAAGCAGCTGGTGCGCAAGAAGCCATAAGGCTTCTTGTATCCTTCGAAAGACGCCATGTCGACCCTCGATGTCCTTTCTCCGTACTGGTCGCCGACCGAGATCGCCACTAATGCCGTCATCCTGCTGCACCTGTTCGGAGCGCTGCTCCTCGGCCTGCTGGTCGGCTACGAGCGTTCCTATCACGGCCGCGCCGCCGGCATGCGCACCTATGGACTGGTGTGCATGGCCTCGTGCGCGCTGACCATCGTCAGCGGCTATCCGGAAGCCTGGTTCGGCGGCCAGACCGGCGCCATCGGCGTGGTCGACCCGACCCGCGTGATGCAGGGCGTGGTGACCGGCATCGGCTTCCTCGGCGCCGGCGTCATCATGCGCGAAGGATTCAATATCAGCGGGCTGACCACCGCCGCCTCGATCTGGAGCTCGTCCGTGATCGGCATCCTGGTCGGCGTCGGCTTTTATCTGGCGGCGATGGGACTGGCCTTCTTCTCGGCCATGATCATGATCTACCTGAACAAGGTCGAAGCCGTGCTGCCCTCGCGCCGCGCGGTGGCCGTCATGCTGCGCTTCCGGCGCGACTTCCTGCCGCGCGAGGATGCGCTGCGCGAAGCGGCGCTCGAGCGCGGCTACACGATCGCCGGCAGCTCGCTGACCATCGCCAGCACCAGCAATGGCCAGGAATGGCGCTTCGTGGCGCTGGCGCTGTCGCGCCACAACCGCGCCACGCTGACCGAACTGGCGGCCGAACTGTCGTCGTTTGAGGGTGTCGAAGGCTTCCAGCTTTCGCACGCCCGTAACTGAGGGCGCACGACGCTCCACCATAAAAAAACCAATCAAGACTGGAATAGCACCACCATGACCGCACAAGACGTACTCGATTTCTGGTTCCTGCCGCCGGGCGACGCCGGCTACGGCAAGGCGCGCCCCGAATGGTTCCGCAAGGACGCCGCCTTCGACGCGCTGGTCGCCGAGCGCTTCGGCCCGGCCATCGCCCAGGCGGTGGCCGGCGGCCTGCGCGAATGGGACATGCAGGGCCCCGAGGGCACGCTCGCGCGCATCCTCGTGCTCGACCAGTTCACCCGCAACGCCTTCCGCGGCAAGCCGGAATCGTTTGCCGGCGACCTGCTGGCGCTGAGCGCGGCCCGGTCCCTCGTCGACAGCGGCGCCGACCGCCTGCTGGCGCCGCAGCAGCGGGCCTTCGCCTACATGCCTTTCGAGCACGCCGAAGACGCGCGCATGCAGGAGTGCGCGGTCGAGCTGTTCGGGCGCCTGGCCCAGGAACACGAAGGTTTTACGGAGATGCTCGACTATGCACACCGCCACCGCGGCGTGATCGCGCGCTTCGGCCGCTTCCCGCACCGTAACCCTATCCTCGGCCGCGCCTCCACCGCCGACGAGCTGCAGTACCTGGGCCAGCCCGGCGCCGGGTTCTGATGATCCCGACGCTGAACATCGTCGGCGCCGGCCATGTCGGGCGCGTGCTGGGCCGGCTGTTTGCCGCTCGTAAGGTGTTCGACGTGCAGGATGTGCTGACGCGTTCCCCGGCCAGCGCCCGCCAAGCAGTGGCGTTCACCGGCGCCGGCCGCGCCGTCGGCGAGCTCGACGAGCTGCGCCCCGCCGGCGTCTGGATGCTGGCCGTCGGCGACGACCAGATCGTCCCCGTCTGCACGGCCCTCGCCGCTGCCGGACTGTTGCAGGATGCAATCGTCTTCCACTGCAGCGGCGCCAAATCTTCGAATGAGCTGCAGGCCGCCCGCGAGGCCGGCGCCCGGGTCGCCAGCGTGCACCCGGTGCGCAGTTTCGCCGATCCGGAGGGCGTCGCTGCCGCGTTCGACGGCACCTGGTGCGGCGTCGAAGGAGACGCCGCCGCGCTGGCGCTGCTGGGGCCGGCGTTTGAAACCATCGGCGCGCGCCTGGTCGCCATCGACGCCGCCGCCAAGACGATTTATCACGCGGCCTCGGTGTTCGCTTCGAACTACCTGGTGACGGTGCTCGACGCGGCTCTGCGCGCCTATGCGGCGGCCGGGGTGCCGGACGCGGTGGCGCGCGAGCTGGCGCGGCCGCTGGCAAGCGAAACCCTGGCCAACGTGTTCCGGCTCGGTCCGGCGGCTGCCCTCAGCGGCCCGGTCGCGCGCGGCGACTTTGCGACGGTCGCCCGCCAGCACGAAGCATTGACAGGCTGGGACGCGCCGACCGCCGCCCTGTACGACGCCCTGGTCGACGCCACCACGGCGCTCGCGGCACGCAAGCGGCGCGGCGACGCCTGACCGTTTTATCCCATTCAAGGAGTACCGATGTACCTGACCGCCTGGGCCACGCTGGCCGTTCTCGGAGTGTATTTCTGGACCGGCGTCATGGCCGGCTGGGCCCGCGTCAAATATCAGGTGTCGGCGCCGCGCATGGATGGCCCGCCCGCCTTCCAGAGCGCGCAGCGGGTGCAGGCCAATACGCTCGAGCAGCTGCCGCTGGTGCTGGTGCCCCTGTGGCTGTGCGCCTGGTACCTGGGCGACGTCTGGGCGACGGCCGGGGGACTGTTCTGGTGCGGCGCGCGCATCCTGTACGCGCTCGGCTATTACCGCGATCCGGCACGTCGGGAAGTAGGCTTTGTGCTTGGCATGATTGCAAGCGGGCTGTTGGTCGCCGGGGCGGCCGTTGGGCTGCTGCTACATTAAATGATGCCCCAAAGCAAAATATAACCATCTAGGAATCGACAAAGTTCCCGAACGGCAATAAGCTCTCCTGTGGAATTCGTCAGTGACGGTGACAGGTGCGCGTCGCGCCCGGCCAGCTTGCTGCGTAGGAGGCAACATGTTGTTTTTGAAGAGTACCGCGATCACGAAAGCGCCCGGCATTTACGAAGTGGACGTGGCGGCCAAGCCGCCCGGTAAAACCTTCGGGGTCTACCTGGCGACCGATCCGGACAATCCGCCGCAGGCCGTGCTGGCCGCGCTGGCCGAACTCGGCTTCAAGGGCACCTACCAGAAGAACTACACCCACCGCGACAGCGGCCGCGTGCTCGACCTGCATTTCGAGAAAGACGGCACCGACCTCTTCAAAGGCTGGAAGCCGGAAGAGTGCAGCGCCAACCTGGCCGCGATCGACAGCCTGTTCGCCAACCTGGGCGTCACGGTCACGCCGCGCGTGATGACCATGGCCGAGGCCTACGCCTGAGTTAGCGCCAAGCATCCCCGGTTCATGCAAGAATGTCCGTTTGCCACGCTTGCATGAATCGCCGCTGTGGACCTGTTCGACTCTTCCGGCACCCTGCTGCCCATTCCCCTGCCTGACGGCGAACTCGCCTGGCAAGCCCAGTTGCCGCTGCCCTGGCCGAACGAAGAGGTGTTCGAGCGCCTGCTGGCCGAGACGCCCTGGCGTGCCGAAACCGTTGTTGTCTTCGGCAAGCGCCACCTGCAACCGCGCCTGAGCGCCTGGTATGGCGACGCCAGCTATACCTATTCCGGCCTGCGCCTCGACCCGCTGCCCTGGACGCCGTTGCTGCTGACCATCCGTACCGCCGTCGAGGCCGCCTGCCAGACGCGTTTCAACAGCATGCTCCTCAACCTGTATCGCGACGAGCGCGACAGCATGGGCATGCACAGCGACGACGAGCCGGAACTCGGCCCCGATCCGGTGATCGCCTCGCTCAGCTTCGGCGCGACCCGCACTTTCATCCTGAAACACAAGCGCGAAAAACATACCGTCCGGCTGCCGCTCACCGATGGCGGCCTGCTGCTGATGGGCGGCGCCACCCAGCAAAACTGGCTCCACGGCATCAACAAATCGACGAGGCCACTCGGCAGCCGCATCAACCTGACTTTCAGGTACATCGTTTAATTCGACGGTATCGTGGCGTGTTCTGCCGTTAAAAATAACTGAACAATAGGTCAGTTATGTTACATTGGCTTACATTTCTTACGGAATACGGACGGACGTAGCGATTTGACAGTGCTATCTTGGCTCCATCGCGATTCACTATGCATCGCGAGCCAGTCCAACATTGTCATAAAGGATACTCGTATGAAAAAGCTCATCTTTGCACTGATCGCCGGTAGCGCCGCCATGGCAGCCCAAGCCCAGACCACGACCACCACCGCACCACGCGCCTACGTCGGCGCCGGCGTGTCGACCGTCGAAAGCGACTACCGCATTTCGGGCGCCAGCAACGTCAACAGCAGCGGCTGGAAGGGATCGGGCAAACTGTTCGGTGGCGTGGAAGTCGACCAGACCTTCGGCGTCGAAGCCGGCTACACCGACTTCCGCAAGTCGCGCGCCAACTACACCGTGAACGGCGCGCCTGGCGTGGCCGAGGCCGATGGCTACGGCGCCTACGTCGCCGGCAAGGCCACCATGCCGATCAACGAGCAGACCGCCGTCTACGGCAAGCTGGGCGTGGCCCACACCAAGCGCGAAATGACCGCCAGCACCGCCGGCCTCGCCCGTAAAGTGAGCGACAACGGCGTCTACGCCGGTATCGGCGTGCAGCACGCGCTGAACCAGCAAGTGTCGCTGATCGCCGAGTACGAGCGCTACGGCAAGAAAGCCGACTTCGGCGCCAAGCCGGACGTGCTCACCATCGGCGCGAAGTACAACTTCTAAGCCGGTACGTAACGAAAACAAAAAGGGCCTGCGGGCCCTTTTTGTTTTGATCAAACGCGGATAACGTAGGATGGGCACAAGTGCCCACCCTACAAAGGCGGCGCGGCTCCCATCCCTGGCGACCGCCGCATCGCCCAGGGCGGCAACACCTGCGGCGTCTGCGTCTCGCGCGCCGTAAAACCGGACGAAATAAACCGGTGCACCGAGGACCAAGGCCAGTCGCAGGCGGCGGGGCACAGGCCATGGCGCACCGGGTTGGTGTGCATGTAGTCGATCAGCGCGGCATATTCGGCGTCGCTCGACACCCGGAACTCCTGGTACTGGCGTTCCCAGATGGCGCCGTCCGGGCTCGCGGCCACGAGCGACTTGCGCAGGGCTTTCGAAAACGCGATTTTCACCGCGCGCCAGCGGCTCGAGCAGTCGTGGTCGCCCGGCGGCAGGGTCCACATCGCGTGGGCGTGGTCGGGCAGCACCACCCACCCGTCGACATGGAAGGGTTTACGGACGCGCGCTTGCCGGATCGCCTCGCCAAACGCGGAAATATGGTCGGTCAACAGGGTAGAGCCACGGTCCAACAGCCGAACCGTGAAGAAGAAGGTTCCACCAGGAACCCGGTTGTCGCGGTAGTCAGTCATGGGCAAAGTGTGCCAATCGAGGATGGTCGCCATGCCGATTGGCGCAAATGGGAAGCGGGAACTAAAAACCTCCCCCTCGCTACTGGGACAGGTTCCAAGCCTCATCAGCGAACGA
This sequence comes from Massilia sp. SYSU DXS3249, assembly GCF_053668055.1. Lineage (NCBI taxonomy): Bacteria > Pseudomonadati > Pseudomonadota > Betaproteobacteria > Burkholderiales > Oxalobacteraceae > Massilia > Massilia sp. SYSU DXS3249. Next base: position 215,781 of record NZ_JBSIPX010000003.1, read on the forward strand.
TTCTACACACGACCGTTGCACAACCCCGTTCCATTTCCGCGCGAAAATCAATTGCAGAAAAACAAACGCCTGGCTAGGCCAGGCGTCGGACTCCCCGCAGGGAGTGGCTGTCGCGAATGAACGATCAGGTCGTCAGCGGCTTGTAGCGGATGCGCTTCGGCTTGGCGCCTTCTTCGCCGAGGCGCTTCTTCTTGTCGGCTTCGTATTCCTGGTAGTTACCGTCGAAGAAGGTCACTTGCGAATTGCCCTCGAACGCGAGGATGTGCGTCGCAATGCGGTCGAGGAACCAGCGATCGTGCGAGATCACCATCACGCTGCCGGCGAATTCGAGTAACGCGTCTTCCAGCGCGCGCAGGGTTTCCACGTCGAGGTCGTTCGACGGTTCGTCCAGCAGCAGGACGTTGCCGCCTTGCAGCAGGGTCTTCGCCAGGTGCAGGCGGCCGCGTTCGCCACCCGACAGGTTGCCGACAATCTTTTGCTGATCCGAACCTTTGAAGTTGAAGCGGCCCAGGTAGGCGCGCGAAGGCATCTCGAAGCGGCCGACGCTGAGCATGTCGGCGCCGCCGGTGACGTCCTCGAACACGCTCTTGTTGTTGGCCAGCTCGTCGCGGTGCTGGTCGACCAGCGACACTTTCGCTGTTTTGCCAATCACGACTTCGCCACTGTCCGGCTGTTCCTTGCCGGCAATCATCTTGAAGAGAGTCGATTTACCGGCGCCGTTCGGGCCGATGATGCCGACGATCGCGCCCGGCGGGACCGTGAAGGACAGGTTGTCGATCAGCAGGCGGTCGCCAAAGGCTTTCGAGACGTTCTTGAACTCGATGACTTCGTTGCCCAGGCGTTCGGCCACAGGAATGAAAATCTCCTGGGTTTCGTTGCGCTTCTGGTATTCGAATTCGCTCAGCTCGTTGAAGCGGGCCAGGCGGGCCTTCGACTTGGCTTGCCGCGCCTTCGGATTCTGACGCGCCCATTCGAGTTCCTTGGCCAGCGCTTTCTGGCGCGCCGATTCGGTCGCCTCTTCCTGCTGCAGGCGCGCCTGCTTCTGGTCGAGCCAGGACGAGTAGTTGCCTTTCCATGGAATGCCCGAACCGCGGTCCAGTTCCAGGATCCATTCGGCGGCGTTGTCGAGGAAGTAGCGGTCGTGGGTGATGCCGACCACGGTGCCCGGGAAGCGCAGCAGGAACTGTTCCAGCCACTCGACCGATTCGGCGTCCAGGTGGTTAGTCGGTTCGTCGAGCAGCAGCATGTCCGGCTTGCTCAGCAGCAGCTTGCACAGCGCGACGCGGCGCTTCTCACCACCCGACAGGACGGCAATCTTTGCATCCCACGGCGGCAGGCGCAGCGCGTCGGCGGCCATTTCCAGCTGCAGGTTCAGGTTGCCGCCGTCCGAGGACGAGATGATCGCTTCCAGGCGCTCCTGCTCTTTGGCCAGCGCATCGAAGTCCGCGTCTTCGTCGGCATAGGCGGCATACACGGCTTCGAGCTTGGCTTGCGCCTCGAAGGCTTCGCCCAGGCCCGATTCGACTTCCTGGCGCACGGTCTTTTCCGGGTCGAGCTGCGGTTCCTGCGGCAGGTAGCCGATGTTCAGGCCCGGCATCGGACGCGCTTCGCCCTGGATGTCGGTATCGATGCCCGCCATGATCTTTAAAAGGGTCGACTTGCCGGAGCCGTTCAGGCCCAGCACGCCGATCTTCGCGCCCGGGAAGAACGACAGCGAAATATCCTTGAGGATCTGGCGTTTCGGCGGGACGATTTTGCCCACGCGGTTCATGGTATAGACGTAATTGGCCATTCTTTAACTCTGTAGAAAATCAAGGTGCACAGGATACGATAGAAGGGCGCCCGGGGGCACCCCTTATCACGCACTAATCACGCACTCATCACCAACTCAGCGCGAAACTGTCGGCTGCGCCGCCGGCGCGGCCGTTTCGGCCCGGCGGTGGCGTACCAGGCCTTCGCCGGCAAACAGTAGCAGCGCGGTCCAGATCAGCGCGAAACCCACCAGGCGGTCGCTTGTGAACGCTTCCTTGAACAGCAGCACGCCGAGCAGGAACTGGATCGTCGGCGCCAGGTATTGCAGCAGTCCGAGGATCGACAAGGGGATCTGGCGCGCGCCGCTGGCAAACAGCAGCAAGGGGATGGCCGTGATCGGGCCGGATGCCATCAGCAGCCAGCGCGTCGCATCCGACTCGGTGTTCAGGAAAGCGTTCTGGCCATGCAGCGTCAGCCAGCCGACATAGACCGCCGCAACCGGGAACAGCACCATGGTTTCGAAGGACAAGCCCTCCAGTGCGCCGAGCGCGGCCGTCTTGCGCAGCAAGCCGTAGGCGCCGAACGAAGCGGCCAGGAACAGGGCGATCCACGGCACCGTGCCGGTCTGCCAGGTCAGCCAGCACACGCCCAGCGCGGCCAGCGCGATCGCGGCCCATTGCAGCGGGCGCAGGCGTTCCTTCAGGATCAGGTAGCCCAGCATGATATTGACCAGCGGATTGATGAAATAGCCGAGGCTGGCCTCGATCACATGGCCGTTGTTCACCGCCCAGATGTAGGCCAGCCAGTTCGCGCTCAGGAGGAAAGCCGAGGCAACAAAACTCCAGAACACGCGCGGCTTGCGCACCTGCTCGAGCCAGCTCCACTGGCGCCGCCAGGCCAGTACGAGCAGCAGGAAGGCGAGCGACCACAGCATGCGGTGCGCCAGGATCTGCAGCGACGGCACTTCGCGCACGGCGTGGAAATAAAGGGGAAACAGGCCCCAGCACAGGAAGGCCAGGGCGGCGGAAAGGATGCCGGTACGCATGGGGAAACGTTACAGATGGGAGGGACAGCATTATCCCCGATATGGCAGGGCGCTGCTGGCGCGGGCCAATTTTGCACAGGTGTATCATGCCTGACGAAGAGCGCCTCGTAAAACCTGTATCGCTGCGTTGCAGCGTCTTGCTCCAGAGGTTTTGTTCGACGCGCTAAATCTGCTTGCAATTTACTTGTCGATCTTTTATGGTGCGGCGCACCAGAACAGAAGAATGGTGCAATCTTGACGTCCGAAAATAAGAAAAGCAGCATCGCGGCGCTGACCCTGTCCGCGGTCGGTATCGTGTACGGCGACATCGGCACCAGTCCTCTCTATACATTACGCGCCATCTTCGACCCCGAGCACGGGCTGCCGCTGACCACGCCCAACATCCTGGGCATCATTTCCCTGATTTTTTGGAGCCTGACGATCATCGTCTCGCTCAAGTACGTGACGCTGGTGCTGCGCGCCGACAACCGGGGGGAGGGCGGCATCATGGCCCTGATGGCGCTGGCTCTCAATTCCGTCACGCGCCACTCGCGCTGGCATTTCCCGCTGCTCGTCATCGGCGTGCTCGGCACCACGATGTTCTACGGCGACAGCGTGATCACGCCCGCCATCTCGGTGCTGGGCGCAATCGAAGGGCTGGAAGTGGCCGCGCCCGGCATGAGCCATTACGTGGTGCCGCTCACCATCGTCGTGCTGGTCGCCCTGTACAGCGTGCAGCGCCATGGCACGGCCGGCATCGGCCGCTTCTTCGGGCCGGTGATGCTGGTCTGGTTCATCAGCCTGGCGGCGATGGGCATCGTCAACATCGTGCAGACGCCGATCATCCTGAACGCGCTCAATCCCTATCATGCGCTGCACTTCATGCTGGACAACAAACTGCTGGCCTTTGTCGCCCTCGGCGCCGTCGTGCTCGCCATTACCGGCGCCGAGGCGCTATACGCGGACATGGGCCACTTCGGCAAGCGGCCGATCCGCATGGCCTGGTTCATGATCGCCTTCCCCGCGCTGACGCTGAACTACCTGGGCCAGGGCGGCCTCCTGATCGCCGACCCGACCGCGGTCGAGAACCCCTTCTTCCACCAGCTCGGCACCTGGAGCGTCATTCCGCTGGTGATCCTGTCGACCATGGCCGCCGTGATCGCCTCGCAGGCGACGATTTCCGGCACCTATTCGATGACCAAGCAGGCCATTGCCCTGGGACTGCTGCCGCGCATGCGCATCCTGCACACCTCGGAAAGCGAAATCGGCCAGATCTATATTCCGGCCGTGAACTGGCTGCAATTGGTCATCGTCCTCATTGCCGTGATCGGCTTCGGTTCCTCGGAGGAGTTGGCCGGCGCCTACGGCATCGCCGTCACCGCGACCATGATGGCCACGACGATCCTGACCTTCTTCGTCACCCGCTACCGCTGGCGCCTGCCGCTGCCCGTGTGCATTGGCGCCACCGGCTTTTTCCTCGTGATCGACATCATGCTGTTCGCGTCGACTTCATTAAAACTGTTCCATGGCGGCTGGTTCCCGCTGCTGCTGGGCTCGGTGCTGCTGACCGGCATGCTGACCTGGAAGCGCGGCCGCGAACTGGTGTTCGAGAACCTCGAAAAACACGCCATTCCGCTCGACGCCTTCCTGCAGTCGCTGTTCGTGGGACCGCCGATGCGCGTGCCCGGCACTGCCATCTTCCTGCGTGGCGAGACCGATGGCGTGCCGCATGCGCTGCTGCACAACCTGCTGCACAACAAGGTGCTGCACGAGCGCGTGGTGTTCCTGACGGTGCACATCCTGGAAGAACCCTGGGTGGCGCCGGAAGAGCAGGCGCAGGTGGTGGAACTGGGCCACAACTGCTACCAGCTGAACATCCGCTACGGTTTCAAGGACGAGCCCGACATCCCGGGCATCATGGCGCATTGCGCCACCCTCGGCCTGCCCTTCGAGATGATGGAAACCTCGTTCTTTATCGCGCGCCAGACCGTGATCTCGGCGCCGGGCGGCGGCATGGCCCCATGGCGCGAGCACCTGTTCGTGACCATGTCGCGCAACGCGCGCGGCGCCGCCGACTACTACCAGATCCCCAGCAACCGCGTCATCGAGCTCGGTACGCAAGTCGAGATCTGATACAAAAGCCGTACAAAAAGCGGACACTTCGGGCAGCCGCGATCCTGTAAGGTTCGTTGCTGCCCGGCATGCATATACCTTACCCATCCGCTTTCAGGATTTACCGATGCACATGAAACTGACCTTCCTCGCCGCCGCCTGCGCGGCCGTACTGAGCCTGTCCGCCTGCGGCGGCGGGAGCGACGACAACCCATCGAACGTGGCCGTCGCCAGCCCGGCTTCCCTGATCATCACCGACCATGCCGTCGGTACCGGCGCCACCGCCATCGCCGGCAAGCGCCTCACGGTCGCCTACACAGGCTGGCTGTACAGCACCAGCGCGCCCGCCAACAAGGGCATGCAGTTCGACAGCGGCACCATCAGCTTCCCGCTCGGCCAGAGCGCCGTGATCGCCGGCTGGGACCAGGGCCTGGTTGGCATGCAGGTCGGCGGCAAGCGCACCCTGCACATTCCGGCCAACCTGGCCTATGGCCGCAGCGGCGCCGGCGCGATTCCGCCGGACGCCGGACTCGTGTTCGACGTGCAGCTGCTGCGGGTCGAATAAACGTTTCGAGGGACGATTCCGCGCACAACTGAGATGGCGCAGACCTTGGCGCTGTCTTTTCGACATGCTTGTGGTTCTGCTAACGACCCCGAGGCCGTCCATGTCGCTGCGCATACGTTTATTTGCGGACAGTTTTTCCCGGAAACTATTCAGCTGGGTGAGCCTGCGCCGCTGGCTGCGGGCTCCCTGGTTGCCGGTCCCGCTCCTGCTGGCCTGCCTGCACGCGCCGGCGCTGGCCCAGCCCACCTACACCATCGTGTTCGGCCCGGAAAACTCGGCGCCGTCCGCGATCGACAACGCCGGCCGCATCGCCGGCGAGCTCGCCGGGCGCGCCTTTGTCTGGGACGGCAGCGCCATCCTCGACATCGGCACCCTGGGCGGCGAGTCGAGCACCGCCCTGGCCCTGAGCGACAACGGCTTCGTGACGGGCAGCGCCGCCCGGCCTGACGGCAGCAGCCACGCGTTTCTCTACCGCAGCGGGGCGTTGCGCGACATCGGCCAGCTCGGCGTCGCCAGCAGCGGCACCGGCGTCAACGAGCGCGGGCAGGTGGCCGGCACCTGGGTCGATGCGGCGGGAGAGGACCACGCCTTCCTGTATACCGATGGCGTGGCCCGCGACATCGGCAGCCTCGGCTCGAATTCGGCGCGCGCCACCGACATCAACGCGGCGGGCGACGTGGTCGGTTCGTCCTTCCTGGCCGACTTTTCCGCTTTTCGCGCCTTTCTCTATCGCGACGGCGTCATGCGCGACCTCGGCACGCTCGGCGGCCCGTCGAGCTCGGCGGCCGCCATCAACGACGCCGGGCAGATTGCCGGCACCAGCTTCATCGACGACGACATCGAGCACGCCTTCCTGTACAGCGACGGCGTCATGCGCGACATCGGCTCGCTCGGCGGCGCCCTGACCCTGGGGCGCGGCCTGAACGAGGCCGGCATGGTGGTGGGGCTGTCGACCTATGCGGACGACGTGCCCGGCATCGATTTTTCGAGTGCCTTCCTCTACCGCGAAGGGACCATGTTCGACCTTAACCTGCTGGTCGACCGCCCCGGCGTCTGGACCCTGCTGGACGCGGTCGGCATTAACGATGCCGGGCAGATTGCCGCCTACGCCTGCACCGCCCTGGGCGACTGCCGGGCCGTGCGGCTCGACCCGATTCCCGCCATCCCCGAACCGCAGCCGGCCGCGCTCTGGCTGAGCGGCCTGGCCGGATTGTGGACGGCGCTGGTGGCACGGCGCAAGGCACGGCGCAGGGCGCGCGTGTTTATTTTCTTTTAGCGCGCCTAGCGCAGCATGTCGATGTGCATGATCCCGTCTTCGTCATAGGGCGCGGAGACGGTCTCGAAACCGAAGCTCTGATAAAAGGCTTCCAGGTATTGCTGGGCACCGATGCGGATGCGGTGGCCCGGGTGCAGCTGTTCGGCGTACTGGATGCCATGCGCCAGCAGCTCGCGCCCGGCGCCGCTGCCGCGCGCGTCGTTCGTGGTCAGCACCCGGCCGAGCGACATCTCCGCGTATTTCGCGCCCGGCGCCAGGCAGCGCAGGTAGGCCACCAGCACGCGCCGCCCGCCGATGTCGCGCCAGCCGAGCAGGTGGTAAGCGTCGAGGTCGTAGCCATCGATGTCGGGATACAGACAGGTCTGCTCCAGGATGAACACTTGCTGGCGCTGGGCCAGCACTTCGTACAGTTGCGCACCGGTCAGGTCCGCGAAACTGCACCATTGCCATTCGATCGAAGGGGTTGTTTGCATGGGATAGAGTTATTCGGCCGCTGTCTCGAAGCCTTCGAGCACGTTGACCGTGTTGATACCGACCTCCGCCACCGCATAACCGCCCTCGAACACGAAGGCGGTCGGCAAGCCGAGCCAGGCAATGCGCTCGCCGATGCGCAGGAAGTCGCTGCTTTGCAGGGTAAAGCCGGAGATCGGGTCGCCGGCATAGGCGTCGACGCCGAGCGAGACCACCAGCGCCTCGGGTGCGTAGGCGCCCAGCTTGAGGCAGGCCGTTTCCAGCGCCGCGAACCAGTGCGGGGCGCCCGCGCCGCGCGGCAGCGGCAGGTTCATGTTGTAGCCGATGCCCTCGCCGGCGCCGGTTTCGTCGGCGTGGCCGAGGTAGAACGGGTATTCGGTGCGCGGATCGCCGTGGATCGAGACGAACAGCACGTCGCTGCGCCCATAAAAAATGCTTTGGGTGCCGTTGCCGTGGTGGTAGTCGATGTCGAGGATGGCGACGCGTTTGATGCCGTCGTCGAGCAGGTGCTGGGCCGCCAGCGCGGCGTTGTTCAGGAAGCAGTAGCCGCCAAAGAAATCGGCACCGGCATGGTGGCCCGGCGGGCGGGTCAGGGCGAAGCTGCCGCGCTGGCCCAGGCGCAGCGCGTGCGCCGCATTGATGGCGCAGTCGGCGCCGGTCCTGGCCGCGTTCCAGGTGCCGGCCGTCAGCGGCGTGCCGCTGTCCATCGAGTACAGGCCCAGGCGCGCAGCGAAGTTGTCGGGCTCGACGTCGTCGCGCAGGGTACGGATCGGCCATACCGAGGGCAGCGCATCCTTGTTTGCGTTGGCCGGGTCGAGCGCCAGCCAGTCGCTCCAGGCACTGCGCAGGAAGTGCAGGTAGCGCGGCGTGTGGATGCGTTCTAGCGACACCAGCGGCGCGCGGTGCGGGGTGACGATCTCGCCCAGGTTGCGGCGCTGCAGTTCGGCCAGCACCAGGTCGGCCCGCTCGGGCTTTTCATGACAGGGCACCATCTCGCCGCGGAAGCATTCGAGCCGTCCGCGATGCTGGGCATGGTGTTCGTTATAAAAAGTGAGCAAAGGCGTCCCGTGGTGTGCTGAACTTAGCTTGCGTGGTTACCGCACAGTGTACTGCTGTTGTACGCAGCCACGAAATCGTCGAAGCCGACGTTATCCGCACCCTCGATGATGGCCTGTTCGGCCAGCGAAGCGGCCGCCTGTTCGGCAAAGGCCGCTTCCTCGGCCGGCATCAGCGGGCTTTCGCGGAACCAGGCCGCGTGCAGCTCGCTCTGGCGCAGGCCGAAGGCGGCGGCCGAACCGAGTGCGCGCACCTCTTCCAGCACGCGCGCGGACGGCGTTTTCGACGGATCGGCGACCTTCGCCTTTTGCTGGGCCAGCGCCGCTTCGTGCACGCCGGATTCGTTGTGCTCCTCGTCGAGCAGGCGCGCCAGCGGCCGGATGCGTTCGAGCAGCTCGTCGGCCCAGGTCTGCAGCAGGACTTCCTCGCCGTCGCGGGTCAGCGTCAGGCCCGGACGGCGGCCTTCCTTTACGGTGCGCGCGAAATTGCGGGCGTGGATCTGCCCTTCGGCCGCACTCAGCAGCGGGCTCTCGTCGAGCGCGCAGAACAGTAAAAAGGCGTCGAGGAAGCGGCCGGTCTCGATGGCGATGCCGATCGGCTCGAACGGGTCGACGTCGAGGCAGCGCACCTCGATGTACTGGACGCCGCGGTTGCACAGCGCCTGCACCGGGCGCTCGCCGGTACGGATGACGCGCTTCGGGCGGATCGTCGAATAGTATTCGTTCTCGATCTGCAGCACGTTGGTCGACAGCTGGATCCATTCGCCGTCCTTCTTGGTGCCGATCGCGGCATACGGCTCGTAAGGGCGGTTGACGGCGTCCATCAGGCTCGTTACATAGCTTTCCAGGCTGTTCTCGTGCGGGCGCAGGCCCGACTGGGCGTCGTTCTGGTAGCCCAGGTCGCTCATGCGCAGGCTGGTCGCATACGGCAGGTACAGGGTGTCCTCGGACAAGGTTTCGAGCTGGTGCGGGCGGCCGCGCAGGAAGCTGGTGGTCAGCGCCGGGGAGGCGCCGAACAGGTACATCAGCAGCCAGCTGTAGCGGCGGAAGTTGCGGATCGCGGCGATATAACTCTCGGACTGGAAGTCGCGCAGCGCATTGCGGCGCTCTTCGGGCACGCCTTCGTGCTCGCGTAATACCTGCCACAGCTGTTCTGGCAGCGAATAGTTGTAGTGGATGCCGGCGATGCACTGCATCGCCTTGCCGTAGCGCAGGGCCAGGCCGCGGCGGTACACGTGCTTGAGCATGCCGATGTTCGATTTGCCGTACCAGGCGATCTCGATGTCCTCTTCCGGCGGCAATTCGCCCGGCATCGATTCGCTCCACAGCATCTCGTCGCCCAGCTTGGCATAGGCGAAGCGGTGGATCGCATCGAGGCGGTGCAGGGCCAGGCCGATGTCGTGCTCGGCCGGCGTGATGAATTCGAGCAGCGCCTCGGCGTAGTCGGTCGTGATTTGCGGATGGGTCAGCGCCGAGCCGAGCTGGACCGGATGAGGCGTGCGCGCGAGCCGTCCCTGGCGGTCGATGCGCAGGGTTTCGCGTTCGATGCCGCGCAGGCCCTGGCCGAGCAGGCCGCGGTGCGCGTCGTCGTCCAGCAGGGCGAGGCGGCGGGTCAGTTGGTTCGACACGGGTGTTTCCTTTCTTATACTGCTCTATCAATTGGTGCAGAGAGTAACCGAAAATGCGGCGGCGCGTCGGCGGCCGGTCAATTTCCGCCGGGTTCGCCCAGGCCGCCCGGGACGCCGGACCCGGCCTCAGTCGAGCGCCGGGGAAAGGGGCTCGGCAACGTGGAGGACGGGCGCGGGCGGCAGCGCGATACCGCCTTCGCCCGGCACCTTGCCGGCGGCGGGCGGCTTGCCTGCGGGACTGGCCGGCGTCGCGGCCGGGGACGGAGCTCGCGTCGCTGCCGGTGCCACTGGTGCCGCAGCAGGCGGCTTGGCCGGTACCGGCGCGGATGGCTTGGCGGGCGCTGCGGAAGGGACAGGGGCCGCCTCCCTGGCCGGCGCCTTGTCCGCCGGGATGGCAGGAACAACGGCCGGTTTGCCGGGCGCGCCGTTGACCGTCCCGGCTGGCGCCGGCTCGGCGGGCGTGCCGTTTTTGTCGGTAGGCGGCGGCGCCAGTTGCGCCGCCAGCCAGCGCGCCATTTCGCGCTCGAGCAGCGGCAGCGGCAGCGCGCCGTTGCCCAGCAGCGCATCGTGGAAGCGGCGGGGGTCGAAGCGCGCGCCGAGCGCGTTCTGCGCCCGCTCGCGCAGCGCCTGCAGGCGCAATTGGCCGGCCTTGTAGCTCAGCGCCTGCGCCGGCTGGGCAATGTAGCGGTCGACCTCGATCTCGTTGTCGAGCGGGGCGTTGGCGGTGTGCGCGTTCAGGTAGTCGATCGCCTGGGCGCGCGACCAGCCGAGCGCGTGGATGCCGGTGTCGACCACCAGCCGCGCGGCGCGGAACATGTCGTCGTTCAGGTAGCCGAAGCGCGAAAACGGATCGCGGAACAAGCCCAGTTCCGGTCCCAGGCTCTCGGCATAGGTGGCCCAGCCTTCGCCAAAGGCGTCGTTCCAGTAGTGGCGGCGAAACGCCGGCAGCTCGCGCAGCGCCTTGGCGCGCGCCACTTGCAAGTGGTGCCCGGGCAGGGCTTCGTGCAGGGCCAGCGTTTCGACTTCCCACAGGGGCTGGGTGTCGAGGCGCTCGGTATTGACGACCAGCGCGGCGCTGCGCTGGGGCGTACCGGCTTCGTAATAGGCGGCCACCTGGCCGGCCGCGCCCGCCTGGCCGAGCCGCTTGACGCCGATCTCCTCGACCGGGATGGTGCCGAACAACTCCGGCAGGCGCAGGCTGGCGCGTTCGATGACGCGGCGGTAGCGGGCCAGCAGCGACTCGGCGTCGCGCGGGAACAGGCGCGGGTCGCTGCGCGCAAAGGCGAGAAATTGCGGCAGCGTGCCCCGGAAGCCCGTGCGCCGGATGGCCGCCGTCATCGCGGCGCGGATGCGCGCCACTTCCCGCAAGCCGAGCGCGTGCAGTTCGGCGGGCGTCAGCTCGGTGCCGGTGGCGTTGCGAGCGAGGAAAGCGTAGTAGCCGGCACCGCCCGGCAGGCCGGATGCACCCGGGGCTTCGCGCGCCGCCGGCAGGTACTCTGTGCGGACAAACTCTTCGAGCTTGCGCAGGGCCGGCGCGACTTCCTGCGCCAAGGCGGTCTCGCCGGCCTTGACCAGTTCCTCGCGCAATTTCTCTTCCAGCGTGGCAGGCATGCGCCGCAGCGGCGCCGCCAGCGGGCCCTCGGGCAGGCCTTTGCGCAGCGCGCGCAGCAGCTCGGGAACGGTACGTACGCTCGCCTTCGGCGCCGTCCAGCCGGTGCGCATGCCTTCGCGCATGGTCTCGATCAGGCCGTCGACGTGGGCCGGCAGCGCCTGCAGGCGCGCGATGTAGTTGCGGTAGTCTTCCTCGGTGGCGAAGGGCATCTGCGCCACCAGCCGCGGCAGGCGCACGTGCAGGCCGTCCCAGGCCGTCAGCGGCTGCGGGTCGAAGGGGTGGAAGGCAAGCAGGGCGAGCTCGCGCTCCTTGTCGAAGATGAACAGGTCGAGCGAGAGCCGCTCCTGCGGCTCCAGGGCCTCGCGGTCGACGGCGCGCGCTTCGGCCAGCATGGATTTTGCGCGCAGGCGCGCGGCACGGCCGGCGGCGGGAGAAACGTCCGACAGGCGGGCGTTATGGCGCCGGTCGCCGAGCGTGGTGGCGTATTCGGGGTCGGTCTGCAGCTGCCATTGCCAGTCGCGCTCGAACAGGGCCGCCGCCTGGCTGGGCACACCGCGGGCGTGGCCGTGCGAGAGGGCGGTGGCGAGGACGAGGAAGGCGAGTAGGCGTCGCATCGGAAAGGGGAGGTGGGCGAATGGGCATTGTAGCAATGCAGGCCGGAAGGCCGCGCACCGTGGCGGACAATCAAGCGCGCCGGCCGCCGCTCACCCGCTCGATCCCGCCCAGATCGCGCCAGCTTTGCACCTCCGTATAACCGGCAGCGGACAACAGTGTCCGCACGGCGGGCGCCTGGTCGTATCCATGTTCGAGCAGCAGCCAGCCGCCTGCCACCAGGTGCTGTGGCGCGCCGGCGACGATGGTGCGCAGTGCCGACAGGCCGTCGGCGTGGTCGGTCAGCGCCCCGGCCGGCTCGAAGCGCAGATCGCCCTGCGCCAGGTGGGCGTCGCCGGCCGCGATATACGGCGGGTTGGAGGCGATCAGGTCGAATTCTTCATTTTCCAGCGCAGTAAACCAGTCGCTGCGCAGGAAGCGCACGGCGGCATGGTTGGCGGCCGCATTCGCGCGCGCCATGGCGAGCGCGGCATCGCTGACGTCGAGCGCCGTCACCTGGGCATCGGGCCGCGTGTGGGCGATGGACACGGCGATGGCGCCGCTGCCGGTGCCCATGTCGAGCAGGCGTCCGCGTGGGGCAAGGCGTTCCAGCGCCAGTTCGACGATCAATTCGGTATCGGGGCGCGGGATCAGCACCGCCGGGCCGACCTGGAAGGGCAGGCCGAAGAATTCGCGCTGGCCGACGATGTAGGCGATCGGTTCGCCCTGCAGGCGCCGTTCGACCAGGGCCGCCAGGCGCGCCGCTTCCTCCGCGCTCAGCTGGCGCTCGGCGCCCGTGATCAGGCCGACCCGGGACAGGCCCAGCACATGGCAGAGCAGGATGCGGTTTTCCAGCGGCTCGAGCGGCAGGCCGGCCTGCAGCGCGCCGACCGTGGCGCCGGCGGCAATCTTCATCGCGCGCGGCGTCCCGTAACCAGCACCCAGACGAGCGCCAGCGTCAGCAGCACGAACCAGACGGCCGACCATTGCGGCACCGACAGGCCGAGCACCGTGTCGCCCGCGCTTTCGCACAGGCCTTCGGCGCGGAACATCCACGGCATCAGTTCGGCCGTCGGGATCTTGTTCAGGGTCGTTTCCATCGGATCGATACCGCAGGAAAAGCCGGGGTTGGCCAGCACATACAAATGCTTGCCGACCACGCCCAGCCCGCCCAGCCCCGCCAGCAGCGCGACAAGTGCGCCGGCGCGCAGCCTGTTCGAAAGCGCGCCGCCGAGGGCGGCAATACCGATGGCCAGGAACAGGTAGCGCTGGATCACGCACAGCGGGCAGGGCAGCATGTCTTTCGCATGCTGCAGGTACAGCGCCGCGCCGATCAGGGCGAAGCTGATGAAGGAAATGGCGAGAAGGGCGGAACGGGAACGTGGCATCTCGGTGGGGCTTTCGTGGTCGGGAAGGCAAAGGAACAAAGGGCGATTCTCGCATACCGCCCTGAAACGCACTTCGCTATTTTCACATTGGCAACTTATCGCAAGCTTAGCGCGGCCTTAATCGCCCAGTGCTGCCAGCAATTCCGCCTGGTGCTCGGCCGCCAGCGCATTCGTCAGGTCGGTCAAATCGCCGTCCATGATGAAATCGAGTTTATACAGCGTCAGGTTGATGCGGTGGTCGGTCAGGCGCCCCTGCGGGAAGTTGTAGGTGCGGATGCGCTCGCTGCGGTCGCCCGAGCCAATTAAACTCTTGCGGGTGGCCGCTTCTTTCGACTGCTGCTCGCGCAGCTGCACGTCCTTGATGCGCGCGGCCAGCACCTTCATCGCCTGCGCCTTGTTCTTGTGCTGGCTGCGGTCGTCCTGGCATTCGACCACGATCCCGGTCGGCAGGTGGGTGAGGCGCACGGCCGAATCGGTCTTGTTGATGTGCTGCCCGCCGGCGCCCGAGGCCCGGTAGGTGTCGATGCGCAGGTCGGCCGGGTTGATGTCGACGTCCTCGACCTCGTCGGCCTCGGGCATCACGGCAACCGTGCAGGCCGAGGTGTGGATGCGGCCTTGCGTTTCGGTGGCCGGCACGCGCTGCACGCGGTGCCCGCCCGACTCGAACTTCAGTTTCGAATACACGCCGTTGCCGATCACGCGCACGATGACTTCGCGGTAGCCGCCCAGGTCGGAGGCGGACTCGGACACCATCTCCACCTGCCAGCGGTTGCGCTCGGCGAAGCGCGTGTACATGCGCAGCAGATCGCCCGCGAACAGGGCCGATTCGTCGCCGCCGGTGCCGGCGCGGATCTCGAGGAAAATGTTGCGCTCGTCGTTTTCGTCTTTCGGGAGCAGCATCTTCTGCAGGTCGAGGTCGAGCGCGGCCAGGCGCGCCTTGGCCGATTCGATCTCGTCCTGGGCGAACTCCTTCATGTCCGGGTCGGCCAGCATCTCCTGGGCGGCGGCGATGTCGCCGTTCGCGTCCTGGTACTGGCGGTACAGCGCCACCAATGGGCTCAGTTCCGCATGCTCGCGCGTCATCTTGCGGTACTGGTCCATGTTGGCGGTGGCGCCTTCATGGGTCAGCAGTTCGTCGAGTTCGACCAGGCGGTTCGCCAGTTGGTCCAGCTTGGCCAGCATCGATGGTTTCATAGGCTCAGGCAATCAAGTGATCAGGAAGGCGCGGGGGCGCCGGGACGCGCCGGCATGGAGCGGCGCAATGCAGGATAAAAAACGCTAACGGCGGCCGCGGAACAGCTGCGGCAGGAGGCTGGCCAGGCGCGCGCGCTCGTCGCCCTGGGCGCGGTGCAGCGCCTGCTGCGGGCCGTGCAGGAATTTCGCGGTCAGACCCTTCGACAGCGCCTCCAGCACCGCCTCGGCATCCTCTCCCCGGGCCAGCAGGCGCCGTGCGCGCTCGAGTTCGGCCAGGCGCAAGGCCTCGCTCGACTCGTGCAGCTCCTGGATCACCGGCACCACGGCGCGGTCGCCGATCCAGTCCATGAAGGACTGGACGCGGTTGTCGATGATGGCTTCGGCCTGGGCCACGGCGGCCTGGCGGCTCTCCATGCCGGTCTGCACCACCTGCGCCAGGTCGTCGACGGTGTACAGGAAGACGTCGTCGAGGCGGCCGACTTCGGGTTCGATGTCGCGCGGCACGGCAAGATCGGCCATGAAGATCGGGCGGTGGCGGCGCGCCTTGATGGCGCGTTCGACCAGCCCGAGGCCGATCAGCGGCAGGGTGGAGGCCGTGCAGGAGACGACGATGTCGAAATTTGCCAGCTGCGCGGGCAGGTCGGCCAGGCGCATCGCGCGGCCGTTCAGGCGCGCGGCGAGCGATTCGCCGCGCTCCATGGTGCGGTTGGCGATGGTGATCGATTTCGGATTGTGCGCCGCGAAGTGGGCCGCGCACAGTTCGATCATTTCGCCGGCGCCGATGAAGAGCACGTGCTGGTCGGCGATGCGGTCGAAAATGCGCTGCGACAGGCGCACCGCGGCGGCGGCCATCGAGACGCTGTTGGCGCCGATCGCCGTGGTGCTGCGCACTTCCTTGGCGACGGCGAAGCTGCGCTGGAACAGCTGGTGCAAATAGGTGCCGAGGCCGCCAGCCTGTTCGGCGGTGCGCACCGCGTCCTTCATTTGCCCGAGGATCTGCGGCTCGCCCAGCACCATCGAATCGAGGCCGGAAGCGACGCGGAAGGCATGGCGCACGGCATCGCCCTGCGGCAGCATGTACAGGTGCGGGCGCAGTTCGGCGAAATTAAGGGCGTGGTAGTGGGCCAGGAACTGGGCCGAGGCGTCGAGCGGCTCGGGCACGCTGCTCGCGGCATACAGTTCGGTGCGGTTGCAGGTGGAGAGGATGGCCGCTTCGTCGTTGGCGCGGTAGTCGCGGCCGCCGAAACGGCCGAACCATTCGCGCGCCGAGCCCACCGCGCGCCCGAGCTGCTCGGGGCCGAGCGCCAGCTGCTCGCGCAGCGAGACCGGTGCGGTCGTGTGGTTCAGGCCAACGGCAAGCAGTTGCATTCTTGGGGGAACAGGAGGGCGGCGTATGCACCCATTATACCCTCATGTGTGCAGGGCGTTGGGGGCACGGGGTGCCCCCAACGAGGGGCTGCCAACCCTTCTTGTTACATCGCGCCCAGCTTTTCCAGGCGGTAGCCGTAGCTGTACACCGGCACCAGGCGGAAGCCGTTTTCCGGACGCAGGCTGAGCTTGTTGCGCACGCGCGAGACGTGGGTGTCCATGGTGCGCGAGGGGACGGCCGTTTCGCGTACCCAGACCGCCTCGTGGATATAGGCGCGCGACAGCGGGCGGCCGATGTTCCGGAAGAACAGCAGGGCCAGGTAAAACTCTTTCTGGGTGACGTCGATGACGCTGCCGTCCTTCAGCAGGCGGCCCGGGCGCGTCTCGAAGACGTAGGGGCCGAACTGCAGCTGTTCGGTGCCGGCCTGGGTCGGATAGGCGCGGCGCAGCAGGGCCGAGACGCGCGCCACCAGCTCGCCGCGGCGCAGCGGCTTGACGACGTAGTCGTCGGCGCCGGCCAGCATGCCGGCCACGATGTCATCCTCGGCCGAGCCGCCGACGAGGAACATCGCCGGCGCGTCGGGCGCCATCTTTTCCTTCGCGCGGCGCAGGATGTCGGCGGCCTCGAGGTCGCCTGCGGGCCAGTCCATGATCAGGAGATCGGTGCTGTCCTTGCGCATCTGCGCCAGCATTTCCTTCCCGTTATCGAAGAATTGGCAGCTGTGGCCAGCCGCACTGAGTACCTGGCAGATCAGTTCTGCTTGACTACGGTCGTTATCGAGGACGGCTATTCTCATGGAGGGCACGCAATTGTTAAAGTCTCACTGTAGGAGTGCTCCTACAACGTTAAACCGACTATAACAGACTTTCACAAAATAATGCTACTCGTAAACTTCTGTTTTTGATCGAAAGTGCGCGCCTGCGGCGGGTTCCAAAAGTTTTTGATATCGCCTAGCCCTGCAATTGCTCAATTTCGACAGTTCATCTTGTAGGAATGGAGCTTGCGCCAATGCGGCTGAAATGCAACATTCACGACAAAAAAACAACATTATTTGATAACGAATATGCGTATTGGGTCGGGCCGTGCCTGCTGCAGGGCAGCGATGGACAGCCGGGAGATGCGCCGACGGCGCCTGCGGGAGAGAAAAAGCGGAGAAGGGGTACAGCTGAGGACAGCGAAAATGACAACGGCAGTGCCCAGCACTGCCGTTGTAGAGGATGCCTGCGGGGGCAGGCGCCGGATCAGGCGTCCGGCAGCACCACGTTGACGTCGAGCACTTCCAGGTTGCCCTGGCGGTCGAGCGAAATCTTGATGTCGTCCGCGTTGACCTTGGTGTACTTCGAGATCACTTCGATCAGTTCGCGGTGCAGCGCAGGCAGGAAGTCGGGGCCGGTACGGTTGGTGCGCTCGCGGGCGATGATGATCTGCAGCCGTTCCTTGGCCGCGTTCGCGCTCTTCTTCTTTTCGGGGAACAGGAATGAGAGCAGGGCCATATCACTTGTTCCCGAAAATGCGCTTCAATAAGCCCGGCTTCTCGTAGCTGGTGAAGCGCAGCGGACGCTCTTCGCCGAGGAAGCGGGCGACCACGTCCTCGTAGGCTTCGGCCACGTCGGTCCCCTTGAAATGGATCGCCGGGTTGCCCTGGTTCGAGGCGTGCAGCACCGATTCCGATTCCGGAATGATGCCGATCAGCGGGATGCGCAGGATTTCCTGCACGTCCTGGTACGACAGCATTTCGTCGTTTTCGACGCGCTTCGGAGAATAACGGGTGATCAGCAGGTGTTCCTTGACCGGCTCGCCGCCGCTCTGGGCGCGGCGCGACTTTGCCTGGATGATGCCGAGGATGCGGTCGGAATCGCGCACCGAGGACACTTCCGGGTTGGTCACGATCAGCGCTTCGTCGGCGAAGGTCAGCGCCATCAGGGCGCCGTGCTCGATGCCGGCCGGGGAGTCGCAGATGATGAACTCGAAGCCCATCTTGACCAGCTCGTTGAGCACGCGCTCGACGCCGTCTTCCGACAGCGCATCCTTGTCGCGCGTCTGCGAGGCCGGCAGGATGAACAGGTTGTCGCAGTGCTTGTCCTTGATCAGGGCCTGGTTCAGCGTCGCTTCGCCATTGATCACGTTGACGAGGTCGTACACCACGCGGCGTTCGCAGCCCATGATCAGGTCGAGGTTACGCAGGCCGACGTCGAAGTCCAGCACGGCGGTCTTGTGGCCGCGCAGGGCCAGGCCGGTGGAGAAGCTCGCGCTCGAGGTGGTTTTGCCCACGCCGCCCTTGCCGGACGTCACAACAATAATTCTTGCCACAAAAATGTCCTTTACAGTATCTGGTGAGTAGCTGGCTCAGTGCCTCATCACACGCGGGTCGGAACCGAAGTCAGCGATGATATATCGATCCGGTCGCCAACCAGGCGAATTTGTGCCGGCTGGCGTGCCAGCTCGGCCGGGAAGCCGTCGTCGAAGGTGCGGTAGACGCCGGCGATCGACACCAGTTCGGGCTGCAGCGACAGGCCGAAAATGCGCGACTCGGCATTGCCCGAGGCGCCCGCCAGCGCGCGCCCGTGCATCGGCGCATACACGTGGATGCTGCCGTCGGCAATGATCTCGGCGCCATTGTTCACGACCGCCGTGATGATCAGGTCGCAGCCGCGCGCATACACGCGCTGGCCGGCGCGCACCGGGGTGTCGACGATCAGGGCCGGAACCGGGGCGGACGCGGCCGGCGCCGGCGGGGGCGCGGCCGGTGCCGCTGCAGGTGCAGGTGCCGCCGCTGGGGCGATCGTCACCGCCGCGCTGGCAGCGGTGGCTGCCGCCACGTCTTCGCGGGCGCGCTCGGCGCCAGCGGCGCCGTCGTCGAGCGCCAGGCCGAGGGCTTTCACCGCATCGGCCATCTCCGGCGTCGCGCCGCGCACGGCGACCGCGTTCAGGCGATATTTCTTGAGCAGGTCGACCAGCGCGCGCCAGTCGATATAGGCGGTGTCGGCGGCGATGGCGCCGACATCGATCACCGCGAATTCATCTTCGAAAAAGTCCGAGGTGCCGCCGGTCATCTGCTTGAGCGCCGCATCGATCGCGATCGGGTCGCTGGAATGCAGGATTGCCGAGATGGCGACGACCGTGGAGATCTTGATTTCGATGGGTAACGAAGACGGGCTTTTCGACATAAACGGTTCAGGTTGGATTAGCCCGTGCATTCTACTGTGAAATTTGCTGAAATGGGCAGCAGTTCCCAATCATTCCTAAGGGCAATAACAGGCCGGTTTCGTTCCGTATTTTGCCCGTCATTGGCTGTTTGAAAACCCTTCGTCAACCCCGTGGAGATACGGGTTGTTTTCTGTGAATAAGCTGATAAGATTGACTTCGCTCAAACGTAAACGTAGGCGCGAAACCTAACATTCGAGGTTTCCGCCAGGCCGAATCGGCAGCCTGCGCCTTACCCAGGTGCACACTTCTATCGCCATTGCGCGTACGAGCAGTATTGTTGCCCTCAATCCTGGCTCAGCCAGATACCGGAGAGAAGAATGGAAGACGTCGTCATCGTAGCCGCAGGCCGCACCGCGGTCGGCAAATTCGGCGGGTCGCTCGCCAAGGTTCCTGCCGCCGAGCTCGGCGCGCAAGTGATCCGCCAGCTGCTCGCGCAAACCGGCATCGACCCAGCCACCGTCAGCGAAGTCATCATGGGCCAGGTGCTCACCGCCGGCGCCGGCCAAAACCCGGCGCGCCAGGCCGTCATCAAGGCCGGGCTGCCCGAAATGGTGCCCGCGTATACCATCAACAAGGTCTGCGGCAGCGGCCTGAAGGCCACCCACCTCGCCACCCAGGCGATCCGTTGCGGCGACGCCAGCATCGTCATCGCCGGCGGCCAGGAAAACATGAGTGCCTCGCCGCACGTGCTGCCGAATTCGCGCGACGGTTTCCGCATGGGCGACACCAAGCTGGTCGACACCATGATCGTCGACGGCCTGTGGGACGTGTACAACCAGTACCACATGGGCGTCACCGCCGAGAACGTCGCCCGCAAGTACGACATCTCGCGCGCCGAGCAGGACGAGTTCGCGCTGCAGTCGCAACTGAAGGCCGAGGCTGCCGTGAAGGAAGGCCGGTTCAAGGACGAGATCATCCCGGTCGAGATCGCCTCGAAAAAGGGCACGGTCGTGTTCGATACCGACGAATACCCGAAGCTGGGCAGCACCATCGAAGCGCTGGCCAGCCTGCGTCCCGCCTTCAACAAGGAAGGCAGCGTCACCGCGGGTAACGCCTCCGGCCTGAACGACGGCGCCGCCGCCGTAATCATGATGAGCGCCTCGAAGGCACGCGAACTGGGCCTGACCCCGCTGGCGCGCATCAAGGCCTACGCCTCCTCGGGCCTGGACCCGACCATCATGGGCATGGGCCCGGTTTCGGCTTCGCGCCTGTGCCTGCAAAAGGCCGGCTGGACCCACGACCAGGTCGACCTGATGGAAATTAACGAGGCATTCGCCGCCCAGGCCGTGGCCGTCAACAAGGAAATGGGCTGGGATACCTCGAAGATCAACGTCAACGGCGGCGCGATCGCCCTCGGCCACCCGATCGGCGCCTCCGGCGCCCGCGTGCTGGTGACCCTGCTGCACGAAATGAAACGCCGGGACGCCAAGCGCGGCCTCGCCAGCCTGTGCATCGGCGGCGGCATGGGCGTGGCGCTGGCGGTCGAACGCGATTAAAAGCAGTTACATAAAAGCTCTTTCTACGTACGTTTCAGGGCCTTGAGAAACCGTAGCGAGCGGAAGGAGTGCTGGCCGAATCCCCAAGGGGGCATGCTCGCTGTACATCCGTATAGCGAGCTATCGCCTTGGCGATGCAGGCCGGCAATCCGACGCGCAGTAGGTTTATCAAGGCCCCACCACAAAAACAGGAGAAGACAATGGCACGAGTAGCATTAGTGACGGGCGGCATGGGCGGCCTGGGCGAAGCGGTTTGCATCAAGCTGGCGGCACTCGGATACACCGTCGTCACCACCCACTCGCCGGGCAACACCAAGGCCGAGGGCTGGCTGGCCTCGATGCGCGAACAGGGTTTCAATTTCAAGGCGTATCCGTGCGACGTGGCCGACTACGATTCGGCGCAGGCCTGCGTCAAACAGGTCGAGCAGGAAGTCGGCCCGGTCGACGTGCTGGTGAACAACGCCGGCATCACGCGCGACATGACGTTCAAGAAGATGGACAAGGTCAACTGGGACGCGGTCATCAAGACCAACCTGGATTCGGTCTTCAACATGACGAAACCCGTCTGCGACGGCATGGTCGAGCGCGGCTGGGGCCGCATCATCAACATCTCGTCCGTCAACGGCCAGAAGGGCGCCTTCGGCCAGACCAACTACTCGGCGGCGAAGGCCGGCATGCACGGTTTCACGAAAGCGCTGGCGCTGGAAGTGGCGCGCAAGGGCGTGACCGTGAACACCATCTCGCCGGGCTACATCGGCACCAAGATGGTGATGGACATCCCGAGCGAAGTGTTGGAAAGCAAGATCATCCCGCAAATCCCGATGGGCCGCCTCGGCAAGCCGGAAGAAGTCGCCGGCCTGGTCGCCTACCTGTCCTCGGACGAGGCAGCCTTCGTGACCGGCGCCAACATCGCCATCAACGGCGGCCAGCACATGTCCTGATTGATCGCCCAAACGCGACCGGAAAGCACTGCCTCGGCAGTGCTTTTTTTTTCGCGCCGCATCGCCAGCCTCGGCGCACGCGAATGGAAGAGGAGTGTTGCGCTACCCCTTGCGGCGTTTTTTTGTATCCTGATTTCCCGTGCACTGGCTTGCCTTGATCATGACGACCGACTCCCCGAACGACACCGCAGTCATTTCCCTTCCCAAGCAATTGCGCTACGAGCATTTCGTGCGGCGCGTGGCCGCCACCCGCGAGGTTTGGGGCCTGTACCGCGACGGCTGGGCCATCGGCAAGACCGATGACGGCGCCCTGGTCTTCCCGATGTGGCCGAGCGCCGAGCTGGCGCAGCAGTGCGCGGTGCTCGAATGGACGGGGTACGAACCGCTGGCCTTCGCGCTCGACGAGCTGCTCGGCGAACTGCTGGGGCAGCTGGAGAGCGACGGCATCCTGCCCGGCATTACCTATACCCCGGACGAATACGGCCTCACGCCCTCGCACGAGCAGCTGCGCGCCGATGTCCGGGCACGCCTGGCGCAGGCGGGCGCAGGCACCCAATACTGAGCGGAGCACCGACGACCCATGCATACCCTCCCGCACGACGGCCTGTCCCTGGCCTTCCTCGATGAACAGATCCTGCAGCCCGGCGTCAAGGGCTTGCCGATCACGGAACCGCTGCGCCAGGGCGCGATCGGCGTGCAGGGGTGGAACGTGCTGCACGCCGACACCAGCTTCCCGGTCGCGGTACTGAAAACCTCCAGCCTGCTGCACAACCTCGACTGGATGCGGCGCTTTTGCGAGCGCTATCACGTCACGCTGGCGCCGCACGGCAAGACCACGATGAGCCCGCAGCTTTTCGGCGCCCAGCTGGCCTCGGGCGCCTGGGGCATCACGCTGGCCACCGCAACGCAAGTGCAGGTCGCGCACCGGGTCGGCGTGCGCCGCGTGCTGCTGGCGAACCAGTTGATCGCTCCCGCCGACATCAGGGCCGTGCTGGCGCTGCTGCGCGGCGACCCCGATTTCGAATGCGTCGTGCTGGCCGATTCGCTGGCCGGGGTGGCGCGCCTGGCGCACGCCGTCGCCTTATTCCCTCTGGCGCGGCCGCTGCCGGTGCTGGTCGAGCTCGGCCTGGCCGGCAAGCGCGCCGGCTGCCGCACGCCGGAGGAGGCGATCACGGTGGCGCGCGCCATCGCCGGGGCGCCGGGCCTGCTGCTGGCCGGCTTCGAAGGTTACGAGGGGCTGCTGGTGTCAAACGACCGCGCCGCCGACCTGGCGGCGGTCGACGCCTTTCTTGCACAACTGGTGGCGCTGGTGCGCAGCGCCGACGACGAAGGCCTGTTCACGGGTGCCGAGATCCTGCTGTCGGCCGGCGGCTCCTCGTATTTCGACCTGGTGGCGCGCGGCCTGGGCCAGGTCGCGGGATTGTCGCGCCCGGTGCGGGCGGTGCTGCGCAGCGGCTGCTATCTGACCAGCGACCACGGCACCTACCACCGCCTGATCGGCGAACTCGACGACCGCGAAGGCGAGGACGATGGATTGCGCCCGGCACTGGAAGTCTGGGCGATGGTGCAGTCGCGCCCGGAGCCGACGCTGGCGATCCTGACCATGGGCAAGCGCGACGCCTCCTACGACGCCGACCTGCCGCTGCCGCTGCTGTACCACCGGCCCGGTCCCGGCGTGCCGCACCGGCTGCCGCCCGGCTGCGAGATCGTCAAGCTGAACGACCAGCACGCCTACCTGCGCCTGCCCGACGGGCACCCCCTGTGCAGCGAACTGGCCGTGGGCGACCTGGTCGGCTGCGGCATCTCCCATCCGTGCACCACCTTCGACAAGTGGCCGCTGCTGCTGGCGGTGGACGACGACTACCACGTGCGCGGGGCGCTCAACACCTGCTTCTGAAACGGGCTTGCAGGCCTGCCTTGACGCCGGCTTCTGAAAGCGCGGGGCGGTAGGCTACAATCCTTGCTCGATCTTCAAAAAGAGCAAGAGAGCCGCCATGCCTGCCACTCCGCCGTCGCTGTTCCCGCCGATTCAGCCCATCCGCCACGGCATGCTCGCCGTCGACGAGCTGCACACGATCTACTGGGAGGAAGTGGGCAACCCGAACGGCATCCCGGTGGTGTTCCTGCACGGCGGGCCGGGCGCCGGCCTGTCGCCCCAGCACCGGCGCTTCTTCGACCCGCAGGCCTACCGCATCATCCTGTTCGACCAGCGCGGCGCCGGCAAGTCGACCCCGCTCGGCGAGTGGCGCAACAACACGACCCAGCTCCTGATCGAGGACATCGAACGCCTGCGCACGATGTTCGACATCGAGCGCTGGCTCGTGTTCGGCGGCTCCTGGGGCTCGACGCTGGCGCTGGCCTACGGCCAGGCCCACCCCGAACGCTGCCTCGGCTTCGTGCTGCGCGGGATATTCCTGTGCACGCCGGCCGAAGTCGACTGGTTCCTGCACGGCGTCCAGTGGTTCTATCCCGAACTGTACGAGGAATTCATCGCCCCCATTCCTCATGCCGAACGCGGCGACCTGCTGCAGGCCTACACCCGCCGCCTGCTGTGCGACGATCCCGACGTGTTCTGGCCGGCGGCGCGCGCCTGGAGCCGCTTCGAGGGCCGCCGCGTATTCCTGCTGCCGCAGGACGAGGAGCAGCCGTCCGACACGCTCGACCTGGGCGTGGGCCGGCTCGAAGCCCACTACATGGCGAACGGCGCCTTCCTGTCCGACGACCAGCTGGTGCGCAACATCGGGCGCATCGCGCACCTGCCCGCCGTCATCGTGCAGGGCCGCTACGACGTGATCTGCCCGCCCCTGTCCGCGCACCGCCTGCACGCGGCTTGGCCGGGAGCGAAGATGCGCATGGTGCCGGACGCCGGCCATGGCGCGCTCGAACTGGGCATCGCACGCGCGCTGGTCGGCGCGACGGAAAGTTTTAAACGCCATCGCCGTTTCGATTGAGGCTACGCAGGAAGACCGGGCTGCTAAACTACGCCTGACACCTCTACAACGCCCAACCACGTGTTTTCATGAATATCCAGATTAGCGACATCGGCCACATGATCCAGCTGGCGATCGCCCCCGTGTTCCTGCTCACGGGCGTGGCGACCAAGCTGACGGTGCTGACCAATCGCCTGGCGCGCATCATCGACCGCACCCGCGTGCTGGAAGACCGCCTGCGCATCGCCGCCAACGACGAGTACACCGACGAACTCGAAGTGCTGTACACCCGCTCGCACCTGATCAACTACGCCATCACCTCGAGCACCGCCTGCGGCTTCCTGGTCTGCCTGGTGATCGCGATGCTGTTCCTGGGCGACAGCGCCAACATCAAGCTCGACCAGTACATCGCCGCCTCCTTCGTGCTGGCGATGTTCGGCCTGATCTTCAGCTTCGTCTTTTTCCTGCGCGAGATTTTCATCTCCTCGCGCTTCATGCGCATCCGCCACGACGCCAGCCTGGCGCCGGGCGAGCGCCGCAATTAACTACAGAAACCGGCTATCCCATGCAAGACTACCAGCGCCCTCCCACCCTGCACCTGTACGGCATGCGCGACGAGCTCGAACAGGCGCTGACCGCCGGGCAGTTCCGGCTCACTCCCAGCAACGGTTTCCTCACCCTCTCGTTCTCTAGCGCCTGGAGCAAGAACCTGTTCGACGTGCTGGGACCTGCCGACTGCTGCCTCGTGATCCACAACACCGAATTGTTCGGCGAGCGCCTGCACCGCGCCGTGCAGCGCGCGCTGCCGAACTGGGCCGGCATCGACGGCGCCGTCGAATACGGCCGCCGCTCGCCGCTGGGCGCCGCCTTTACCCAAACCGGCGCCCAGGCCCAGGAACAGGAGTGGCGCTTCGCCTGGCGCTCGATGTCGCCAGGCGCCAGCCTCAATCCGGTGACCGTGCGCATCGGCAGCATCGAGCAGTTCGCGGAGTTGCGCGCACCGGAAAGCCATTTGGTGTAAGCGGACGCGTAGGGTGGGCACGGGGTGCCCACCCTACGCGTCACTTCCACTTTTAGAACCACTGCTCCACCGATTCACGGCGTATTTCCACCATAATGCCGTGATGACCACCACCGCCTACCCCCACCTGCTGGCCCCCCTCGACCTGGGTTTCACGACGCTGAAAAACCGTGTGATCATGGGTTCGATGCACACCGGGCTCGAAGACCGCTTTTATAACTACGGCAAGCTGGCCGCCTTCTACCGTGAGCGCGCGGCCGGCGGCGTCGGGCTGATCGTCACCGGCGGCATTTCCCCGAACCGGCAGGGCTGGCTGCTGCCGCTGGGGGGCACCCTGAACATGCTGGGCGACGTGCCGAACCACCGCCGCGTCACGCGCGCGGTGCACGAGGAGGGCGGCAAGATCCTGATGCAGATCCTGCATGCGGGCCGCTACGGCTATCAGCCCTTCGTCGTCTCGGCGTCCGCCGTGAAATCGCCGATCTCCAAATTCAAGCCGAAGGCGCTCGACGAACGCGGTATCGAGTCGACCATCCGTGCCTACGTGCGCTGCGCGAAGCTGGCGAAGCTGGCCGGCTACGACGGCGTCGAGGTGATGGGCAGCGAGGGTTACCTGCTGAACCAGTTCCTGTGCGCGCGCGTCAACAAGCGCACCGACCGCTGGGGCGGCACGATCGAGAACCGCATGCGCCTCGCCATCGAGGTGGTGCGCCGCATCCGCGCGGCCGTCGGCCGGGACTTCATCATCATGTACCGCCATTCCGTGCTCGACCTCGTCGAAGGCGGCAATACCTGGGACGAAGTGGTGGCCGTGGCGCGCGCCCTGGAAGCGGCCGGCGTGACCATCCTGAACACGGGCTACGGCTGGCACGAGGCGCGCGTGCCGACCATCGTCACCTCCGTGCCGCGCGCGGCCTTTACCAGCGTGGCCGGGCGGCTCAGGCGCGAAGTCGGGATTCCGGTGGTGGCTTCGAACCGCATCAACATGCCGCTCGATGCGGAAACCGTGCTCGCGCGCGGCGACGCCGACCTGGTGTCGATGGCGCGCCCCTTCCTCGCCGACCCGGCTTTCGTGGCCAAGGCCGCCAGCGGGCGGGCCGACGAAATCAACACCTGCATCGGCTGCAACCAGGCCTGCCTCGACCACACCTTCGCCAACAAGCGCGCCAGCTGCCTGGTCAACCCGCGCGCCTGCCACGAGACCGAACTGGTCTACCGGAAGACACACAAGCCGCGCCGCATCGCCGTGGTCGGCGCCGGTCCCGCCGGGCTGTCGGCCGCCACCGTCGCCGCCGAACGGGGCCATGCGGTGACGCTGTTCGAAGCGTCAAACCAGGTCGGCGGCCAGTTCAAGGTCGCCATGCAAATCCCGGGCAAGGAGGAATTCGCCGAGACCATCCGGTATTTCGCGCGCAAGCTGGAAACGACCGGGGTCGACGTGCAGCTGAACCGGCGCGTCACGCGCGAGGAATTGCTGGCCGGCGGCTTCGACGACGTCATCGTCGCCACCGGCGTGCAGGTGCGCATGCCTTCCATTCCCGGCATCGCGCATCCGAAGGTGCTGTCCTATCTCGACGTCCTGCGCGACAAGGCGCCGGTCGGCAAGCGGGTGGCGATCATCGGCGCCGGCGGCATCGGCTTCGATACCGGCGAGTTCTTATTGCACGATCCCGAACACCCGCTGCCGCAGCCGGTATCGACCTGGACGGCGGAGTGGGGCGTCGACCTGGCCGCGACGGTCGAGGGCGGGCTGGTCAAGCCGGCAGCAATCCAGCCCTACCGCCAGCTCTACCTGTTGCAGAGAAAGACCACCCGGCCGGGCGCCGGTCTCGGTAAAACCTCGGGCTGGGTGCACCGCGCAGCCTTGATGCGCGGCGGCGTGCAGATGATGGCGGGCGTGCAGTACGAGCGCATCGACGACGCAGGCCTGCACATCACGGTCGGCGGCGAGGCGCGGGTACTGGAGGTGGACAACGTCGTGGTCTGCGCCGGGCAGGAAAGCCTGGACGAGCTGACGATCGCCGCGGCGACCGGGGAAACGGGCGGCCCGGCTTTCCATAAAATCGGCGGCGCCGTGCTGGCCGCCGAGCTGGACGCCAAGCGCGCGATCAGGGAGGGCGCCGAGCTGGCGGCGCGTCTGTAAAACCTGATCAGTAATTCAGGCGTACGAAGATGTTGCGGTGGTACTCGTTAATGTAGCGCAGCAGGAAATACTGGAAATACAGGATCGAGAAGATTTCCAGGGTTTCCTCGACGGTGACCAGCACCATGAAGGTGAAGTCGCGCACGCCATTGGTCTGCGCCACGTGGTAGCCCTGGACCGTCTCGAAGCCCATGGCGGCCAGCACGAAGGCTGCGCCTGCCAGTGCGAAATTGATCGTATATACCTTCTTCAGGCGCAGCAGGAAGGGCACGAAATACACGGCCAGCACGACCAGGATCGCCGCCACCGGTACGGTCCAGGCCACCGACAGCAGCGGCACCGCTTCGAAGCCGGAGCCCGACACGGCCTTGACGGCAGTGGCCAGGATATGGCGCAGGTCGGCGAACTCGTCGACGGACATGAACAGGAAACCCGCCGCCAGGATGCGCCAGGCATGGCCCTGGCTCTTGCCCTGGCTGTTTTCGCCCGCCAGCCGCGCAATCGTGAACAGCAAAACCGAGGTCAGCAGCAGGTTGAGCGACGAAAAATAGGTGGGGGCATTGTGCTCTTCGTAGAAATCGAAGAGCGGCACCAGCCCGAAGGCGATATCGTTGCCCGCATAGTATTTCAATGCCATGGCACCGCAATGGGCCAGCACCAGCAGCAGGGCAAGTTTGACGAGTTTGCGGTGAATGCGGAACATGTCCGCCGGACCGACGACGAGCTGACGTGTTTCGGCACGCAGCGCCTGGTTTTCCATGATCTCCGCCATGACAATGTCCCCTCAAAATATTGTTGATATTGAACGGGATATTATCAGGAACTGTTTATATTATTTTAACTTTTACGCAACAGTGTGTTAAATCATCAAAAATTTACAGGACACAAATATCGGAGCATTGTGTACTTCTAAAAAAAATTTCCGGCGTACATCATAGGATGAACGCCGGAAAAAATAACCGCTCACGAATTTGCTGCGAAAAGTTTTATAACAGAAATGTTACTTCTTCCGTACAACGACGCAGCCGATCGAGTAACCGGCGCCGAAGGAGCAGATGACGCCGTGTGCGCCTGGCGGCAGGTCGTCCTGGTAGCTGTGGAAGGCGATGATCGAGCCGGCCGACGAGGTATTGGCATAGCTGTCGAGGATCACCGGCGCTTCGTTCGGCTCGGCGTCGCGCCCGAGCAGGGTGCGCGCGATCAGCAGGTTCATGTTCAGGTTGGCCTGGTGCAGCCAGTAGCGCGACACCTGCGGGATCTGCAGCCCGGCGCGTTCCACGGTCGTGCGGATCATCTCGGCGGCCATCGGGCACACTTCCTTGAATACCTTACGGCCCTGCTGGCGGAACAGCTTGTCTTCCTTGCCCACGCCCGACTCGTCGAAGCGGTTCATGAAGCCGAAGTTGTTGCGGATGTTGTTCGAGAAGCTGGTCTTCAGTTTCGATTCGAGGATCTCGAACTGGTGCTCGCCGACGGCGGTGTCGGCCGCTTCGATGACCATCGCCGTGCAGGCGTCGCCGAAGATGAAATGGCTGTCGCGGTCGCGGAAGTTCAGGTGGGCGCTGGTGATTTCCGGATTCAGCACCAGCACGGCGCGCGCCTGGCCGGTCTGCACCGCCGCCATCGCGGTCTGGATGCCGAAGGTGGCCGAGGAGCAGGCCACGTTCATGTCGAAACCGTAGCCGTCGATGCCGAGCGCGTCCTGCACCTCGACCGCCATCGCCGGGTAGGGGCGCTGCATGTTCGAAGCCGCCACCAGCACCATGTCGATGTCGGCGACGACGCGGCCGGCGCGCGCCAGCGCGTCCTTCGCAGCGGCGACGCACATCTCCGCCTGCAGCGACAGCTCGTCGTCGCGGCGCTCGGCGATGCGCGAGGTCATGCGGGCCGGATCGAGGATGCCTTCCTTTTCCATCACGTAGCGCGACTTGATGCCGGAGGCTTTTTCGATAAAGGCGCTGCTCGACGGCTCGAGGGCGGTGACGGTGCCCGCGGCGATCGCCTCGGCGTGCTCGGCGTTATGCAGCTCGACATAGGCATTGAACGCCGTCACCAGCTCGTCGTTCGAGATGGAATACGGAGGCGTAAACAGGCCGGTGCCGCTGATGACGACAGGTTTCATGTTGGGGACTTTCAAAGGAGATGACGGGGGATTTCCCGGTGAATGACGGCGATTCTACACAATCGGTTGGAGCCTGGGAATTGTCGGGGAGACCATTCCCAGCCCCGCGTTTCCAGGTTTTGATCTTATTGGCGGCGCGCCAGCTTCTCGTCGGTTTGACGCTTCGACAGCTGGATCGGTTCGCCCTTCAGGTGCCTGAGCGCCTGCGCCAGTTGAAAGTCGCCTGCGCTGCCGTAGTCGAGCGGCTTGCTGTCGCGTGCCGCGTCGAGCAGGGCCATTTGCTCTTCGATGTCGTCCGGCCGCGTCTTCTTTTCCTGGGCGTCGTCGCCCAATAAATGGTGCTGCAGGTCGGCCTCGCGCAGGCGCAGGGCGTTCAGGCCGTCGTTCTCGGCGTTCTCGTCGACCGCGAAATCGGGCACGATGCCGCGCGCCTGGATCGAACGGCCCTTCGGGGTGTAATAGCGCGCGGTGGTGAGCTTGACGGCGGCGTCGCGCCCGATCGGGCGGATCGTCTGCACCGAGCCTTTACCAAAGGTCTGGCTGCCGACAACGACCGCGCGCCGGTGGTCCTGCAGCGCGCCGGCGACGATTTCCGAGGCCGAAGCCGAACCGGTATTGACCAGCACCACCAGCGGCAGCGACTTGAACAGGGGCGGCACGGCCAGCAGCGGATCGGGCCCGCTGCGCAGCATGTAGTGCTCGGGCCGGCCGTAGTAGCGCCCGCGCATCTCGGGCAGCTGGCCATTGGTGGAAACGATTTCCACGCCCTCGGGCAGGAAGGCGGCGGCGACGCCGATCGCGCCCTGCAGCAATCCGCCGGGGTCGTTGCGCAGGTCGAGCACGAGCCCTTTCAAATGCGGTTCCTTGCGCGCCAGTTCGGCCAGTTTATTGGCCATGTCGTCCACGGTCGGCTCCTGGAACTGGGCGATGCGCAGCCAGCCGTAGCCGGGTTCGACGATCCTGGCCTTGACGCTTTTCTGGACGATTTCCTGGCGCTCGACGGTCAGCACCAGCGGCTGCGGCGCATTTGCGCGCGCGATGGTGAGCGTGACGCGGGTGCCGGGCAGGCCGCGCATGCGCTTGACCGCTTCCTCGAGGCCGAGCCCGCGCACGTCGAGCCCGTCGATGCGGGTGATCAGGTCGCCCGCCTGGATGCCGGCGCGTTCGGCCGGCGAATCTTCCATCGGCGTGACGATTTCCACGTAGCCCTCGTCGCTCTCCCCGATCTCGATGCCGAGTCCCACGAATTTGCCTTCGGTGCCCTCGCGCAGCTCGCGGTAGGCGGCCGGGTCGAGGTAGGCCGAGTGCGGGTCGAGCGAGTCGACCATGCCGCTGATGGCGTCGGTCAGGAGCTTGCCGCCTTCGACCGGCTCGACGTAGTCGGACTGGATGATGTCGACCACCTTCGCCAGTTGCTGCAACTGGTCGAGGGGCATGCTCGGCTCGACCGGTTTGTAGGCGAGCGCGGAAAACTGCATGGTGACGGCGACGCCGGCGACGACGCCGACGGCAAGCAGGCCGGTATTCTTGAGAGTGGAGGCCATAGAGTTCGAATCGCGGCGGGGGGAGCCGCCTGGGCACGCATGAGATAGCGCGCGTCCAGTATAAACCCGAATCGGGCAGGCTCGTGCCGGCGCTGCCGCAAACCGGCGCGAGATTGCAAGAGCGCCTAACAAAACCTCCATGCCTGCGTTGCAGCGTCTTGCCGTACATGTGTACTGTCTTCGACGCTGCGCCTTGCCTGAAGGTTTTCTTAGACGCTCTACAGGTGTAAAGCGGTTTGTGCTTCCCGTAAGTAATTGTAAGAGTCGGTACGGCGGCGCGGGGCCGACCCTATAGTCGATTCCAGGTTTTCTCTCTCCACTCCTCAGCAGTGGTTTCGCCCGCGGCCCCCTCCGCGGGCCTTTTTTTACCGCGCCGCCGCCGACTGATTTTTGCAACATACCCTCTCGACGGATGAGGCCGGATCGTGCATGCTTGCAGGATGCCTGCACGCCGTGCCTTACACGATCCGTCCTGTAATGACAAGTGTTGACGCGGTTTGGGCGACTGTAACAATCCTGTTGGTGCGCATGGGCAGAGGTCGCGGCTCTGTGCACGTTTTCTATCGGCAAACGAGGAATTCCCTTGAAACGTACCCTTCTGAGCACCCTGATCCTGTCCGCAGTAGCGAGCTTCGCCCATGCGGCCGATACCGCGCAGCACGCCGCCAAGCCGGCAGCACCGATTTCCGGCATCGACACCCAGTACATCGACCCGTCGGTGCGCCCGCAGGACGACTTCTTCACCCACCTGAACGGCAAGTGGCTGAAGGCCACCGAGATCCCGGCCGACAAGTCGAGCCACGGCACCTTCATGCAGCTGCGCGACGACAGCCAGATGCAGGTACGCGCCATCGTCGAGGCGGCGCAAAAGGATCCGTCGAAGAAGGCCGGCACCGACGTCCAGAAGATCGGCGACCTGTACGCCAGCTTCATGGATGAAGCGCGCCTGGAAACCCTCGGCGTAAAACCGCTGGCGGGCGAACTGCAGCGCATCCGCACCCTGAAGGACAAGAAGGGCGTGCCGCAGCTGGTGGCCCACCTGTCGAAGATCGGCGTCGCCACCCCATACGGCATCCGCGTCGGCCAGGATGCGCGCGCGTCCACCAAGTACGCCACCTACGTCGGCCAGGGCGGCCTCGGCATGCCCGACCGCGACTACTACCTGAAGCTCGACGACAAGCGCATGGCCGACACCCGCGCCAAGTACGAAGCGCACGTGGCCAAGGTCCTGACGCTGGCCGGCGAAAAGAACGCCGCCGCCCAGGCCAAAGCCATCGTCGACTTCGAGACCGAGCTGGCCAAGGTGCAGTGGACCAAGGTCGAGAACCGCGACCCGGTCAAGCGCTACAACAAGATGAGCGTGGCCGAACTGGGCGCACTGACCCCGGGCTACGACTGGAATGCGGCGCTGGCGGCAAGCGGCGTCGGCAACAAGCTCGACTACATCATCGTTGCCCAGCCGAGCTACCTGACCGGCTTCAACGAGGTGCTGGCCAAGACCGACCTGGCGACCCTGAAGTCGTATTTCGAGTGGCACCTGCTGCGCGAATACTCGCCTTACCTGTCGAAGGATTTTGTCGACGCCAACTTCGCCTTCTACGGCACCACGCTGACCGGCGCGGCCGAGAACCGTCCACGCTGGAAGATCGGCGTCTCGCTGGTCGAAGGCGCACTGGGCGAAGCCGCCGGCCGCCAGTACGTGGCCAAGCACTTCCCGGCCGAGCGCAAGGCACGCATGGAAGAGCTGGTGAAGAACGTCACCGCCGCCTACAAGCAGAGCATCGACGAACTCGACTGGATGACCCCGACCACCAAGGTCGAAGCGCAAGCGAAACTGGCCAAGTTCGTGCCGAAGGTCGGCTACCCGAACAAGTGGCGCGACTACTCGAAGCTGGCCATCCGCAAGGACGACCTGGTCGGCAACGTCAAGCGCGCTTCCGAGTTCAGCTACAACCGCAACATCGCCAAGCTCGGTAAGCCGATCGACCGCGAAGAGTGGGGCATGACGCCGCAGACGGTGAACGCCTATTACAGCAGCTCGATGAACGAAATCGTGTTCCCGGCCGCGATCCTGCAGCCGCCGTTCTTCGACATGCGCGCCGACGACGCCGTCAATTACGGCGCGATCGGCGCCGTCATCGGCCACGAAATCGGCCACGGCTTCGACGACAAGGGCAGCCAGTCCGACGGCGACGGCAACCTGCGCAACTGGTGGACGAAAGAAGACCGCGACGCCTTCCAGAAGCGCGCCGACATGCTGGTCAAGCAGTACAACGGCTACAGCCCGCTGCCTGGCTACAACGTCAACGGCGAACTGACCCTGGGCGAGAACATCGGCGACCTGTCGGGCCTGGCCATTGCCTATAAAGCCTACAAGATCTCGCTGGGCGGCAAGCCTGCACCGGTCATCGACGGCCTGACCGGCGACCAGCGCTTCTTCATGGGCTTCGGCCAGGTATGGCGCAGCAAAATGCGCGAAGCGCAGCAGATCGTGCAAGTGAAAACCGACCCGCACTCGCCGGGCCAGTTCCGCGCCAACGGCACCGTGATGAACCACCCGGCCTTCTACGAAGCGTTCGGCGTGAAAGAAGGCGACAAGATGTATCTGGCGCCTGAGAATCGCGTCAAGATCTGGTAAAGTCATCGACCGGCCGGGTCAACGGCATGGGCATGCAGACGTATGCATGCCATGCATATATCCCGGCCGATCGCGGCAACCGTCATCGAACCGGCGCCACGAGCGCCGGTTTTTCATCCGGTCGTACCCACATCACGGACAAGAGAGAGACATGAAAAAACAATATCTGATGAGCGCATTGACGCTGGCGCTGGTCGCCAGCGTGGCCCAGGCAGCACCTGCGGCGGAAACCGCGGCAGGTGTGGCTGCACCAAATAACGCAAAAACGAGCAAGGCTCCGGTCCTGTCGGCCGGCATCGCGATGGAATACATCGAGCCGGGCGTGCGTCCGCAAGACGACTTCTTCGAATACCTGAACGGCAAGTGGCTGAAAACCGTCGAAATCCCGGCCGACAAATCGAGCTGGGGCTCGTTTGCCAAGCTGCGCGACGACACCCTGCCGCAACTGCGCACCATCATCGAGCGCGCAGCCGCCGACAAGAACGCCGCCGCCGGCAGCGAAACCCAGAAGATCGGCGACTTCTACGCCAGCTACATGGACGAAGCGCGTCTCGAGCAACTGGGCATCTCGCCCCTGAACGCGGAACTGGCGAAGATCGCCGCCATCAAGGATAAATCCGAGCTGCCGGCCCTGCTGGCGCGCTACGTGAAGCTGGGCCTGGACGTGCCGGTCGTGTTCTACATCCACCAGGACGCCAAGGATTCGACCAAATACGTGGCCGACCTGTACCAGGCAGGCCTGGGCATGCCGGACCGCGACTACTACCTGAAAACGGACGACGCCAAGCTGGCCGACGCCCGTGCCAAATATGGCCAGCACATCGAGAAGATGCTGAGCATGGCCGGCGACAAGAACGCCGCCGCCAACGCGAAGGCCATCCTCGCTTTCGAGACCGAGATCGCGCGCGCGCAGTGGACCAAGGTCGAGAACCGCGACCCGGTCAAGACCTACAACAAGGTGGAACTGTCGAAACTGGCCGAGGTCGCGCCGGGCTTCGACTGGAAGTCGTGGATGGACGGCGCCGGCATCAGCGGCAAGACCTCGTACGTCATCGTCAGCCAGCCAACTTACCTGAAGGGCTTTGCCGAACTGGCAAATAAAACCTCGCTGGAGACCTGGAAGGCCTACCTGCAGATGCACATGATCGACGCGTATGCCGCCTACCTGTCGAAGGCCTTCGTCGATCAGCGTTTCGCCTTCTACGGCACCACGCTGTCGGGCGCACCGCAGAACGAACCGCGCTGGAAGCGTGGCGTCGGCGTAGTCGAGCGCGGCCTTGGCGAGGCGGTCGGCAAGCAGTATGTCAAAGAGCACTTCCCGGCCGAGCGCAAGGCGCGCATGGAAAAGCTGGTGGCGAACCTGCTGGCGGCCTATAAAGACTCGATCAACACCCTCGACTGGATGAGCGCGGCGACCAAGAAGGAAGCGCAGGCGAAACTGGCTAAGTTCACCCCGAAGATCGGCTACCCGAACAAGTGGAAGGATTATTCGGCATTGAGCGTCAAGCGTGACGACCTGGTCGGCAACGTGATGCGCTCGCGCGAGGTCGAGTACAACCGCGAACTGAACAAGCTGGGCAAGCCGATCGACCGCGACGAGTGGGGCATGACGCCGCAGACCGTGAACGCCTACTACAACCCGGAACTGAACGAGATCGTGTTCCCGGCATCGATCCTGCAGCCGCCGTTCTTCGACGCGAACGCGGACGACGCGGTCAACTACGGCGGCATCGGCGCCGTGATCGGCCACGAGATCAGCCACGGCTTCGACGACCAGGGCGCCCAGTACGACGGCAACGGCAACCTGCGCGACTGGTGGAGCCCGTCGGACCACAAGAACTTCAAGGCCAAGACCAAGATGCTGGTCGACCAGTACAGCGCCTACAGCCCGCTGCCGGGCTACAACGTCAACGGCGAACTGACCCTGGGCGAAAACATCGCCGACAACTCGGGCCTGGCCATCGCAGCGAAGGCATATAAAATCTCGCTGAAGGGCAAGAAGGCGCCGGTGATCAACGGCCTGACCGGCGAGCAGCGCCTGTACATGGGCTGGGCGCAGGTCTGGCGCTCGAAGATGCGCGAAGCGGCGCAGATTGCGCAAGTCAAGACCGACCCCCACTCGCCGGGCCAGTACCGCGCCAACGGCACCCTGAAGAACCAGCCGGGCTTCTACGAAGCCTTCAAGGTCAAGGAAGGCGACAAGATGTACCTGGCGCCGAAGGACCGCGTGATCATCTGGTAAGCACGTCGTTGTAGGGACGTAACCGGAGCATCAAGTAAAAGCCCTGCCAGTCTGACTGGCGGGGCTTTTTATTTGCTCCGACAGGTTTCGCCAGCAAAAAAAAACCGGAGGGTTTCCCCTCCGGCTTCTACTTTCACGGCTGTCCGTGCGGCTTAGCGCGGCACGATCGCGAACTGTGCACCGTTCGCGTAATTCGGCTTGACTGGACGCGCTTCGAACTTGGTCCAGGCGGCGGCGCCACGGGCGCCGGCGAAGGTCGCCGCGTAGGCCACGGCCGGCTGCATGTTGGCCGGATAGCCCATCACGGAGGTGGCATAACCGTCCATCTCGCCGACCTTGATGCCGAGCGAGGTGGCCATGGCGGCGCTGCCGCAGGCGAGCGTCACGTAGTCCGGGCTGCTGGCCTTGAAGGCTTCCGCAATCGTCTTGTACAGCGGGCTGGTGGCGGTCGGACGCACGTTCATCTTGTACATCGCGCTGCCGACCCAGCAGGTGCCGGTGCCGATCAGGCGTTCGATCGGGTAGGTCGCCTTCCACTGCAGCAGCGGGAGTGCCTTGGTGAAGCCGAGTTCCGCGGTATGGCCCAGGGCTGAGGTGAAGAAGTCGTCCTGCCACGGTGCCACGCCGAGCTCGCTGCTATACACGATGGCCGAACCGCTGGTGATCACGCCCAGGGCGTTCGCGCCGGCGCCGCCGTTCGTGAAGTGGGTGGTGTACCAGTTGAGATTGTTCGTCAGGATCTGGTTGAAGTGACCCTTCAGGCGATCGCTGTCCGGCGTGATGTAGGCCGCCTGGGCCAGCGAGCGCAGGCTCCACGCCTGGCCGCGCACCTGGTTCTTGTGCAGCAGGCCCTGGATATTGCCGCGGTAGCCAGGATTGCTCGAGAACACGTTCCACATCGACCAGAACTGCAGCTCTTCCAGGTAATAGTGGTCGCCGGTGACGAGGTAGGGCAGGTAGGCGAAATTGGCCTGGTGCGAGGAGTCGTGCTTGTAAGGCGTCGTACACACGGTCTTCGGGCAATCCGGGAAGATCTCGTACTTTCCCGTCGCCGGGTTCTTCGTGTCGATCCGGGTGCCGTGGATGGTCATGTAGGGGTAGTCCATCAGGGTGATCGGCTTGCCCGTGTTCTTGTCGCGGAAGTGCATCGACCAGCTGCCGGCGAGGTCGGCGGTGCCGAGGGTCGCGTCCTTGGCGCGCTTGTCCATGCTCAGCAGGTAGCTGGTGGCCCAGCTAGGCAACAGGCCGATGTCGTCGCGCCCACCGGTCGCGGACATGACTGCCCTGGCCAGGCCCACCTTCATCGGTTCGGTGACGACGCCGCTGAACTTGGTCTTGATGGCGCCCAGTTCGGCCTCGGCGATCTTGACGCGCTGGTCGTAGTTCGGCAGCGCGCGGCTGGCAAGCAGGTAGGCCGTGTTGTGCTTCACGTGCACCTGGCCGGCGTCGCCGCCCCACCAGAACACCTTGCGCCAGCGCGCGTGGTGGTAATGGGTCATGGCCGGCTTCGCATACACGACGGCGCCGCCCACCACGACCTGGGCATCGTAGGTGAAGTTCTGCGGGGCTGCTTCGTAGGCCCAGGCGTTTTCGAGGGTGACGTCGACGCGCGCCTTTTTGATGGCGTCGTACCAGCGGATGGCGAAACGCGCGCTCAGGTGCGGGTGGACGCGGCCGTCGGCCGTCTTGAGCGGCGCCGAAACGTGCCATTCGTTGGCGACGCTGCCCGCCAGCCAGGTCTGGACCGCGCCGGCCTTGATCAGGTCATCGGCCGAGGCGCTGTAGCGCACGCCCGCGATCGTCGCGTGCACGGCCGAGCTGAATTTGTTCGCCGACAGGGCCGTTGGCGCCAGGCCGGCGCTCTTGGCGGCCGTCGATTTCATCAGCGACAAGGTGCGGCCCTGGCCCGCGGCCAGGCTCGGGACGATGCCCGACACCACTGCATGGCGCACCGAACCGTCGGCATGGGTTGCCTTGACGTCGATCTGCAGGGGAATGCTGGTGCCGTCCTCGAAGCGGCCGACGAGCGAGTCGGCCGGCATCAGGTGGCCGGCGGCGAACACCTGGCCGAAGGTCAGCGGCACATTGGTCTGGGCAGTGGCGGCCGTGTTATCGACGCGCACGTCGGTGACGACACCGACGGCGGTGCTCGTCACGGTCGTGGTCGCGTTGCTGACGGTGGCCGCGGTAGCGGCGGGCGTGCCGAGGAGGGTAGTGGCGAACGCTGCGACGACAGCGGTTCGTAGTGCAAGAGTCTGGAGTGGAAAGGTCATGGCGGTCTTCGAAAAGTTACTTTTGGGAACAATCGTTTCCCGTTGGAATTTCCGAAGGTTAAGCCAAAGAAAGCACGCACAACACAAAAAATCGTCCGAATGTTCAAAATCTATCCCAAATACAACACTATGTTATAGAAATTTTTACGAATATTATTTGTCGGAAAACCCTTCCGTTGAAATTTTATGTTAAGTTTACAGAAATATAAAAGTGCAACTGATGGGCTGAGCCACTGTTGATGCTCCACGGGAGAGCTTGAACGCCCGGCGGCGGCGTACCGGCGAAAAAAAGCCGGGGACGCTGCCCCGGCTTTTCATGTGCTGTTTGCGGCTTAGCGCGGCCGGATCGCGAACTGCGCACCCTTCGAGTAGTCCGGCTTGACCGGGCGTGCCTCGAATTTGGCCCAGGCGGCGGCGCCGCGGGCGCCGGCGAAGGTCGCCGCGTAGGCCAGGGCCGGCTGCATGTTGGCCGGGTAACCCATGACCGAGGTGGCATAACCGCTCATCTCGCCGATCTTGATGTCGAGCGAGGCGGCCATCTCGGCGCTGCCGCAGGCGAGCGTCACGTAGTCCGGGCTGCTGGCCTTGAAGGCTTCGGCGATGGTCGTGTACAGCGGGCTGGTCGAGGTCGGACGCACGTTCATCTTGTACATCGCACTGCCGACCCAGCAGGTACCGTCGCCGATCATGCGCTCGATCGGGAAGGTCGCCTTCCACTGCAGCAGCGGAAGTGCCTTCGTGAAGCCGAGTTCCGCCGTATGGCCCAGGGCCGAGGTGAAGAAGTCGTCCTGCCAGGGAGCCACGCCGAGTTCGCTGCTATAGACGATGGCCGAACCGGTAGTGATCACGCCCAGGGCATTCGCGCCGGCGCCGCCGTTCGTGAAGTGGCTCGTGTAATAGTCGAGGTTATTCGTCAGGATCTGGTTGAAGTGTCCCTTCAGGCGGTCGCTGTCCGGCGTAATGTAGGCCGCTTCGGCCACCGAGCGCAGGCTCCATGCCTGGCCGCGCACCTGGTTCCTGTGCAGCAGGCCCTTGATATTGCTGCGGTAGCCTGGATTGCTCGAGAACACGTTCCACATCGACCAGAACTGCAGCTCTTCCAGGTAGTAATGGTCGCCGGTGACTAGGTAGGGCAGGTAGGCGAAGTTGGCCTGGTGCGAGGAGTCATGCGAGTACGGGGTGGTGCACACCGTCTTCGGGCAGGTAGGGAAGGCTTCGTACTTGCCTGTGGCAGGGTTTTTCGTATCGCCGATGTTGCCCAGGATCGTCATATACGGATAGTCCATCAGGGTGATCGGCTTGCCGGTGTTCTTGTCGCGGAAGTGCATCGACCAGCTGCCGGCCAGGTCGGCGGTACCGAGGGTCGCGTCCTTGGCGCGCTTGTCCATGCTCAGCAGGTAGCTGGTGGCCCAGCTCGGCAGCAGGCCGATGTCGTCGCGTCCGCCCGTGGTGGCCATGGCCTTGACGGCCAGGCCCACGTTCATCGGCTCGGTGACGGTGCCGCTGAACTTGGTCTTGAGAGCAGCCAGTTCGGTTTCGGCAATCTTGAAGCTCTGGTCGTAGTTCGGCACGGCGCGGCTGGCGATCAGGTAAGCCGTGTTGTGTTTCACGTAGGCTTGGCCGGCGTCGCCGCCCCACCAGAACGTTTTGCGCCAGCGGGCGTGGTGATAATGGGTCATGGCCGGCTTCGAATACACGACGGCGCCGCGCACCATGACTTCGGCGTCATAGGTAATATTTTGCGGATTCGGCTCGTAGGCCCAGGCGTTTTCGATGGTGACGTCAACGCGCGCCTTCTTGATGGCGTCGTACCAGCGGATCGCGAAACGGGCGCTCAGGTGCGGGTGCACGACACCGTCGGCCGTCATCAGCGGCGTCGAGACATGCCATTCGTTGGCGACGCTGCCCGACAACCAGGTCTGGACAGGCGCGCCGGTCTTGATCAGGTCGTCGGCCGACGCGTAGTAGCGCACGCCGCCGATGGTGGCATGCACGGACGAGCTGAAGCCGTTCGCCAGCAAGGTCTGCGGACCCAGTCCGGCGTCTTGCGGGGCGTTCGTCCTCATCAGCGACATGGCGCGGCCCTGGCCCGCGGCCAGGCTCGGGACGATGCCCGACACCACCGCGTGGCGCACCGAACCGTCCGGGTGGGTCGCCTTGACGTCGATCTGCAGGGGGATGCTGGTGCCGTCCTCGAAACCGCCGAC
Source organism: Massilia sp. SYSU DXS3249 (assembly GCF_053668055.1). NCBI lineage: Bacteria > Pseudomonadati > Pseudomonadota > Betaproteobacteria > Burkholderiales > Oxalobacteraceae > Massilia > Massilia sp. SYSU DXS3249. Next base: position 256,582 of record NZ_JBSIPX010000003.1, read on the forward strand.
CAGGGTGTCGGCCGGCATCAGGTGGCCTTCACCGAAGACCTGGCCGAAGGTCACCGGCAGGTTGGCCTGGGCAACGGCGCTGGTGTTTTCGATACGCACGTCGGTGACGGTGCCGAACACGGTATAGGTACCGATCGGTGCGATACTGGCAGGCATGGACGTAGCCGGCTCGGACACGATGATCGGCGCACTGGTCGGCGGCGATACCGGGGCCGGTACGGCGGCGCCATCGGTGGTCGGCGCAGTAAGAGCTGGGGCGGCTGGGGCGGTTGGGGCGGCCGGGGCCGTAGCGGCCGGGGAGGTCGGGCTGGCCGAGCTGGTCGATGCCAGGCTTGCATTCGAGCCTGCGCCACCGCCGCCGCCGCAGGCGACAAGGGTGGTACCGAATGCCGCGATTGCGGCAATTCGCAGTGCAAAATTCTGGAGTGGGAGTGTCATGGCGTCTTCAGAGAAGTTACTGTGGGGAATAAATTATTGCCCCAAGGAATTTTCTAAAGATTACGCCAAAGCAAGATCACAGAACAGAAAAATGCGGCGCACAGTTCAATATTTCGTCCAAATACAACGTAATATTGTCGAGTATTTTACGAATATTATTTGCTTTGAAAGTCTCTTGTCTTTTCTTTATCTGACTGCCGAGTGATGTGACCAAATAAAAAAACCGCCCAGCGGGCGGTTTTACAGGCTTGCCGGATGACTTCGCTCAACGCGAGGAGGCCACCATGAAGTCGACTGCGGCCTTGACATCGGCATCCGGCGCGCTTGAACCGCCTTTCGGCGGCATCACGCCGGACTTGCCCTGATAACCCTTGATCGCATGTTCGTACAGCACGGCGTTGCCCTGCTTGATGCGCGGCGCCCAGTTGGCCTTGTCGGCCAGCTTCGGCGCACCGGCGACACCCGCGCCGTGGCAGGCCATGCAGGCGCTGTTATACAGGGCCTTGCCGGCGTCGGCGACTGCCGGCGCGGCAGCAGCAGCCGGGGCGGCAGCCGCGGCTGGCGCCGGGGTGGCCGCGCTGGCCGGCGCCGTCGGGGTGGCGCTGGCCGGGGTGCCGGCGACCGGCGAAGCGGTGGCGGCATTCACGGCGACCGGAGCGGCGGCCGCTTCGGTGCCGGCGGCTGCGGTGGCAGCGGCGGCAGGCGCTGCGGCGTGAGCGGCCGGTTCCTTGAACTTGGCGCCGCTCTGGTTCGCCATATAGACGACGGCGCGTTCGACTTCGAGGTTGTCCAGGTCCGGGTTGCCGCCCTTGGCCGGCATGGCGCGGATGCCTTCGATCGCATGTTTCACCAGGGTGTCGTAGCCCTGCGCCAGGCGCGCGCTCCAGTCCGCGGGCGCACCGGTCTTCGGCGCACCGGCTGCACCGGTGCTGTGGCAGGCGGCGCACACGGCGGTGTAGACCGCACCGCCCGCCTGCAGTACTTTCGGCGCATTCGCGTCGACCAGCGTAAAGCCTTCCTCGGCCACCGGGCGCAGACGCGCCGCGACCGCATCCGGCGCCGAGCTGTTGGTGCCGGCGCCTTCTACCTTGTCGCTCGTGACGAAGACGACGAGCAGGATGATGCCGATAACGATTACCAGGAAGAACCCTGCGACTACACCAATCAGCTGCTTGGGCGTCCGGATAAACGATTGTTCATTGTGTGCGTCGCTCATGATTTCCTTAATACGATTAAAAAAACCTGCTACCCGGCGCTTGTGCTTCCTGCATGACTTTTTTGCAAAGGCCGCCAGCAGGCGATTATAGTCTCAAAAGATTCCTCATGGCACATGCATTGTGTAGCCGTTCCAGCTTTCCATGGACGCGGGCGGCGAAAGACGGTATCCTTCGCATCGCTCAGGAGTTTCACCTGGGTACCTCGTTGTTCCCCGTGCGGCTGTAGCTCAGTGGATAGAGTATTGGCCTCCGAAGCCAAGGGTCGCTGGTTCGATTCCAGCCAGCCGCACCATTTCCCTCCCGTTTTCCCTCGTCGATGCCTTTCTTGTCTGCCAATACGCGGGCATGCCGTCGCCTGGGCGCCGCCTTCTGTCCTGTTTTCCGCCGAGTCCGGCGCCAACCCCCTTCCTGCACGCCTTCCGCACTGCACGAAACTCAACAGTATTGGCAATAAAAACAACAGCTTCCGCGATTTTTCCTGTCTAAAATGCAAGTTGAATAGGGCATCGGTTATACTCTCCATCCCGGTCACTGTCGCGGCTGCCGCTGTGTGAAACTCAAGGAAACGTCGAAATGCCAGTAGAAGATCAGGTGCGACTCCGCATCGCCATGCTGCGCTTCCTGATGATTTTCGGGGTCGTCCTCCTGCATGTCCCCCCTTTCGTTCCCTTTGCCGAACTCACCAACGAACCCTTCGCCCTGACCAAGGCCTTCCTGCAACTGGCCGTGTTCCGCTGCACGGTGCCGGTGCTGACCGTCATTTCCGGCTACTTACTGTTTCGCTCGGCGATCGACCAGGATCCGCTGCGGCTTGCAAAAAAGAAAGGCAAGACCATCCTGGTGCCTTTCCTGTTTTTCAACCTGTCGCTGCTGGCGGCTGCCCTCGTGCTCTACCATGGCGCCGGCATGGCACTGTCGAGCGGAATTCCGCCGGCCGACCTGCGCGGCTGGCTCGACCTTGCCTTCGGCTACCGCGATTCGCCTATTAATTACCCGCTGAACTTCCTGCGCGACCTGCTGGTGCTGATGCTGCTTGCACCCGTGTTCGGCTTCTTCCTGCGCCACGCGCCCTGGGTTGGACTGGTGCTCGTATTCGGCATCTTCATGAACAATCTCGACCGCGCGCTGCTGCTGCGCGACGTGATGGCGCCCATCTTTTATATCGGCGGGCTGGCTGCCGTGCGCGGCTGGAACCTGGTCGCCTTCGACCGCTTCGCCTGGCCGGCGCTGATCGCCTTCCTGCTGGCCTGCGTCTGGATCGTGGCGATGCGCGTCGCCAATACCAATTACCTGCGCCTGGTCGCCCCTTTCCTGATCTGGCCCGCCGCCTCGCTGCTGGCGCCGACCGCGTTCGGGCGCTGGATGGCGAGAATGAGCAAATACAGCTTTTTCGTGTTCGTCGCCCATGCGCCGGTGTTGCTGGCAACCTGGATCGCCTTCAAACCCTTCGCCTCCTGGGTGCCGTATCCCGTGTACTGGGTGCTGGCCCCCTTCGTGGTGGTGGCTTTGTTGGTCGTGACCTATCGCCTGCTGGCGCGCTACACGCCGGGGCTGCTGGGCGCCGTGCTCGGCACCCACGTGGATGCGCGCCCGGCGCCCAAGGCTGCCGCCGCAACGGCAGCCGCGCCGGCCGGAAGTTAATACATTGGATATATAAATCCCGTGCGCACGATTCATTTTCAATTCGCAACTTGTTTGTTGGAAAATGCTAATATTTCAATATCCGCTGCCTGCCGAGCTGTTTTCGCGCTTCGGCATGCAGGTAAACATCATGGCCGGATACGCCGTGCATGCGCGGTCACACTGCCTAGGCAAGTCGATGCCTGCGTGACCGGAGCACCACAATTTTCCATGCCACACTAGTTGGCGCAATAGCAAAACTTTATTCGATAACGGAAGCTGATAATGAAAGCAGATCAGGTCGTCGCGGTAGTAGGACTGGGGTATGTCGGGTTACCGCTCGCAGTAGAATTCGGCAAAAAAGTACGGACGATCGGTTTCGACCTGTCGGCCTCGAAAATCGAGAACTACAAAAAATTCATCGATCCGACCGGTGAAGTGTCGACCGAACAGCTGCAGGCTGCGGGTCGCCTCGAAGTCACCACCGACCCGGCCATGCTGGCCCAGGCCGACTACGTCGTGGTCGCCGTGCCGACCCCGGTCGACATCGCCCACAACCCGGACTTCACCCCGCTGATCGGCGCCAGCACCACGGTCGGCAAGAACCTCAAGCCAGGCGCGATCGTCATCTTCGAGTCGACCGTCTACCCGGGCGCGACCGAAGAAGTCTGCATCCCGCTGCTGGAAAAGCATTCGGGCACCAAGTGGAAGGAAGGCTTCCACGTCGGCTTCTCGCCGGAGCGCATCAATCCGGGCGACAAGGAACACACCCTGACGACCATCCTGAAAGTGGTGTCCGGCGACGACGACGAGACCCTGGAGCGCGTCGCCCAGCTGTACGAGACCGTGATCACCGCCGGCGTGCACCGCGCTTCGAGCATCAAGGTGGCCGAAGCGGCGAAAGTCATCGAAAACACCCAGCGCGACCTGAACATCGCCCTGATGAACGAACTGGCGATCATCTTCGACAAGATCGGCATCGACACGCTGGAAGTGCTCAAGGCGGCCGGCACCAAGTGGAACTTCCTGCCGTTCCGTCCGGGCCTGGTCGGCGGCCACTGCATCGGCGTCGACCCGTACTACCTGACCCACAAGGCCGAGATGGTCGGCTACCACCCGCAGGTGATCCTGGCGGGCCGCCGCATCAACGACGGCATGGCGAAATTCGTTGCCGAGAAAACCGTGAAATCGATGATTTCCTCGGGCTTCCAGGTCAAGGGCGCCAAGGTCAACGTCATCGGCCTGACCTTTAAGGAAAACTGCCCGGACCTGCGCAATTCGAAAGTGGCCGACATCGTCCATGAACTGGAAAGCTACGGCGTCGACGTCCACGTCTGGGATCCGCTGGCCGAAGCCGACGAAGCCGAGCACGAGTACGGCATCAAGCTGGAAAGCTGGGACAGCCTGCCGAAGGCCGACGCCCTGATCGCCGCCGTGCCGCACAAGGAAGTGCTGGCCATGTCGCTGACCGATATCCAGTCCAAGCTCAACGACGGCGGCTGCTTCATCGACGTCAAGTCGCAGTTCGACCAGGCCGCCCTCGGCGAGGCCGGTTACTGCGTCTGGCGCCTGTAACAGATAGGAAATTGCTCGACAAAGTGGCAGGGCCCTGGCCCTGTCCCCCGCATCCGGCCTGGCCGGCCTGCGGGAGATCCGCGGCGGCGCGGCAAGGCCGGCGCCGGGGATCACCCTTCATTATCAAGAAAGTGTTCGGAAAACTGTGAATAAGATTCAAGACGTTAGGCAGCAGCTCGGCGAGCACAGCCATCATTGGCTGGTCACCGGCGCGGCCGGCTTCATCGGCTCGAACCTGGTCGAGGCGCTGCTGGCGCTCGGCCAGCGTGTGACCGGGCTCGACAACTTTGCAACCGGGAATCGTCGCAATCTGGAGCTGGTGAAAGAATCTGTCACGCAAGAGGCCTGGACGAAATTTAATTTCATCGAAGGCGATATCCGCAACCCTGCCGACTGCGCCCAAGCCTGCGCCGGCGTCGACTTCGTATTGCACCAGGCCGCCCTCGGCTCCGTGTCGCGCTCGATCGACGATCCCATCAATACCAACGCCACCAACGTCACCGGCTTCCTCAACATGCTGGTTGCCGCGCGCGACGCGAAGGTACGCCGTTTCGTCTACGCCGCGTCGAGCTCGACCTATGGCGACCACCCGGCGCTCCCCAAAGTGGAAGACGTGATCGGCAATCCGCTGTCGCCCTACGCCGTGACGAAATACGTCAACGAGCTGTATGCGAACGTGTTTGGCCGTACCTACGGCATGGAATCGATCGGCCTGCGCTACTTCAACGTGTTCGGCCCGCGCCAGGACCCGCACGGCGCCTACGCCGCGGTGATCCCGCAGTGGGTGGCCGCGCTGATCCGCAACGAGCCGCTGCGCATCAACGGCGACGGCGAGACCAGTCGCGATTTCTGCTACATCGACAACGTGGTGCAGGCGAACCTGCTGGCCGCCATGGCGCCGGCCGAAGCCGCGAACCAGGTGTACAACGTCGCGCTCAACGAGCGCACCAGCCTGAACCAGCTGTACGCGATGATGCGCGACCTGCTGCGCACGCGCTTCCCGCATGTGGACGCGCACCAGCCGCAGTATGTCGACTTCCGCCGCGGCGACGTGCGCCATTCGCAGGCCGACATCGGCAAGGCCGCTACGCTGCTGGGCTACGCGCCGACGCACCGCATCGGCGAAGGCCTGGCGCAAGCCATGGATTGGTACGTGCGCGACCTGCAAGCGCAGGGCGCACCCGGGGCGTCCACGCCCGTCGTGTCCGAGTAAGTAAAAAGAATCATCAGGAGGCTGACGTGTTCAGGATTTCTAACCACTACGTATCGAAGATCGTTTCCATGCTGCTGGTCGTCGAAGTGCTGGTGCTGCTGGGCGCCGCCTACGCCGGCGCCGCACTGCGCTTCATGGACATCGATGCCGCGGTGACCGCGCCGTCGCTCGACCATTTCTTCACCTCGGCAGTCGCATTCGCGCTGGCGATCGTCTTCAGCATGAGCGCAATGGGCATGTACCAGCTCGACTTCGAAGAGGGCCTGCGCCACCCGTTCCTGATGAAGCTGATGCCCTCGTTCGCGATGGGCTTCCTGATCCTGACGCTGGTGTTCTACGTGGCGCCGGAGCTGTCCTTCGGGCGCGGCATCCTGCTGCTGGTGTTCGGCCTGTCGGCAGTCGGCATCTTCATCGCGCGCATGATCTTCTTCAAGACCTCGGAAGCACGCTTCCTGCAGTCGCGCATCATGTTCCTCGGCGGCGGCCCGCTGGCCAAGGAATGCAGCGAGCTGGCCGAGCGCGCCAACCGCTACCACCGCTACAGCATCGCCGGTTTCATCCCGGCGCCGGGCGAAGAGCTGTGCGTGGGCCAGGGCAACCTGCTGAAGATGCGCGACGGCGACTCGCTGGTCAAGCTGGCGCGCCAGTACAACGTGTCGGAAATCGTGGTCTCGGTGCAGAACCGCCGCGGCGGCTTCCCGATCAAGGAGCTGCTCGACTGCAAGCTGCAGGGCCTGAAAGTGACCGATGCCGCCACCTTCTTCGAGCGCGAAACCTGCCAGATCCGGGTCGATTCGATCCAGCCGAGCTGGCTCGTGTTCGGCGGCGGCTTCGACCAGAGTTTCGTGCGCATGTTCATGAAGCGCACCTTCGACCTGGTGTGCAGCACCCTGATCCTGGCGCTGACCTTCCCGCTGATGCTGCTGGCGGCGCTGGCGGTGTGGTTCGAAGACCGCGGCCCGATCTTCTATTCGCAGGAACGCGTCGGCCGCGACGGCAAAAGCTTCTTCGTCCATAAATTCCGCAGCATGCGCGCCGACGCCGAGAAGGGCGGCAAGCCGCAGTGGGCCGCACAGAACGATCCGCGCGTCACCCGCGTGGGCAACTTCATGCGCAAGACCCGTATCGACGAGCTGCCGCAGATCCTGAACGTGTTCAAGGGCGAGATGTCCTTCGTCGGCCCGCGCCCGGAGCGCCCCTACTTCGTGGAACAGCTGATCGAAGTCGTCCCGTACTACAATGTGCGCCACAGCATCAAGCCAGGCATCACCGGCTGGGCGCAGGTGCGCTACGGCTACGGCTCCTCGGCCGAGGACGCGCTGCAAAAGCTGCAGTACGACCTGTATTACGTGAAGAACAACAGCCTGTTCCTCGACTTCCTCGTCCTGATCAACACGCTGAAAGTCGTATTGTTCCGCAGCGGCCGCTAAGGAATTTCGCCGAACATGCCGGGCAGCGCCCGGATAACGATTGCGCCGGGCTCGAATAGCCCGGCTCCTGCCCATGGATAGTGTTTCCCTGACCAGTATCGCCGCCTACAGCTATGGCCTCGCGGCCATCGGCTTCCTGGGCCTGTGCGTGCCGCTCCTGACGAGCTGGCGCGGGCGTGCCTACGGTCCGGTGCTGGTCGCCGCCTGCCTGGCGTCGAGCTTCTGGGCCGCGGCCCTGGCCTGGGCCGCCACCGATCTCCTGATGTGGACCGACCTCTCCGACGGCTTCGAGGTGGCAAGGAATGCCGCCTGGTCGCTGTTCCTGGTCGTGCTGCTGGGCGACTGGCGCAAGCCCGGCAGCCGCCTGACCCTGGGCCTGCGCCCGGCGCTGTTCGTGGCGGCGGTCTGCTATGCGCTGGCCCTGTGCGCGGCCATGCTCGGCTACTGGGACCTGGCCCTGCTCGACAGCGTGCTGCCGGTGATGGCGCGCGTGGTGCAGGCCGTCGGCGGCATGCTGCTGGTGGAGCAGGCCTACCGCAACAAGTCGGTCCAGGAACGCTGGGCCATCAAGTTCGCCTGCCTCGGCATCGGCGGCATGTTCGCCTACGATTTTTATTTGTACAGCCACGCGATGCTGTTCCGCGAAGTCGACCAGGACATCTGGATCGCGCGCGGCGTCGTCAACGCGCTGACGGTGCCGCTGCTGGCGGTGTCGATGGGCCGCGCCAAATCCTGGCGCTCGCCGCTGGCCGTGTCGCGCCGCGCGATGTTCCATTCGGCCGCGCTGTTCGGCTCCGCGATCTACCTGCTGGCAATGGGCTCGGCCGGCTATTACCTGCGCTACTTCGGCGGCAGCTGGGGCACGGTGATGCAGGTGACTTTCCTGTTCGGCGCGCTGCTGCTGCTGGCCGGTATCCTGTTCTCGGGCACCTTCCGCGCCTGGCTGAAGGTCTTCATCAGCAAGCATTTCTACAGCTATGGCTACGACTACCGCGAAGAGTGGATGCGTTTTACGCGCACCCTGTCCGAAGCGGGGCCGGACCTGGGCCAGCGCACCGTGCAGGCGGTGGCCGCGCTGGTCGAGAGCCCGGGCGGGGCGCTCTGGCAGCGCAGGGAACTGGCCAATGGCGCGAGCGCCTTCGTGCCGGTGGCGCGCTGGCAGGTGCCGCTGAGCGACGCTGTCGAACCGGGGGATGCGGCGCTGGCGCGCTTCCTGGAGACGACCCAGTGGGTGATCGACCTGGGCGAATACGCGGAGTACCCGGAAAAGTACGACGGCCTGGTGCTGCCCGAGTGGCTGCTCGCCTGGCCGCGCGGCTGGCTGGTGGTGCCGCTGATGCTGGGCACCAGGCTGTTCGGCTTCGTGCTGTTGCAGACGGCGCGCAGCCAGGTAAAGCTGAACTGGGAAGTGCTGGACCTGCTGGAGATCGCCGGCAGCCAGGCCGCCAGCTACCTGGCGCAGCAGGACGCGGCCGACGGCCTGATGGTGGCGCGCCAGTTCGAGTCCTTCAACCGCATGTCGACTTTCGTGGTGCACGACCTGAAGAACCTGGTCTCGCAGCTGTCCCTGATGAGCACCAACGCGGAAAAGCACAAGCACAATCCCGAGTTCCAGGCCGACATGCTGGAGACGGTGTCGCTGTCGGTGCAGAAGATGCGCCTGATGCTGCAAAAGCTGTCGCGCATCGACGTCGAGGAAAAGCCGGTGCCGCTCGCCATGGACCAGGTGGTGAAACAGGCGGTGGCCATGAAGGCGGCCTTCGAGCCGCGCCCGACGCTCGATGTGCGCGATACCGGCCTGCGCGTGCTGGCCGACCGCGAACGGCTCGAGCGCGTCGTCGGCCACCTGATCCAGAATGCGATCGAGGCCACGCCGAAGGACGGCAGCGTCACCATCGCCCTCGCGCAGGTAGGCGAGTCGGTGCAGGTCGAGATCGCCGATACCGGAGAAGGCATGAGCGAGGCCTTCATCCGCGAACGCCTGTTCAAGCCCTTCGAGTCGACCAAGTCGGCCGGCATGGGCATCGGCGTGTTCGAAAGCCGCGAATACATCAACGAGCTGGGCGGACGCCTGGAAGTCGCAAGCCAGCCGTCCTCCGGCACTACTTTCAAAGTCATCCTGCCACTGTACAAACAGGATGCGCTGCTCGTCGAACGGGCAGCCTGAACCGAGGATTACCGTGACACAGAACAAACCGAAACTCCTGATCATCGAAGACGACCCGGGCCTGCAAAAGCAGCTCAAATGGAGCCTGGACGCGTATGAGGTCGTGGTCGCGGGCGACCGCGAAGCGGCGCTGGCGCAAGTGCGGCGCCACGAACCGGCCGTCGTCACCATGGACCTCGGCCTGCCGCCCGACCCGGACGGCTCGACCGAGGGCCTGGCCACGCTGCAGCAGATCCTGGCCCTGGCGCCGGACACGCGCGTCATCGTCCTGACCGGCAACCAGGACCACGCGAACGCAGTGAAAGCAATCGGCCTGGGCGCCTACGATTTCCATCAAAAGCCGTGCGACCCCGAGGTGCTGAACCTGGTGATCCAGCGCGCCTTCTTCCTGCACGAACTGCAGCAGGAAAACCGCCGCATGCAGCAACAGCAGGCCGACTCGCCGATGTCGGGCGTGATTTCGCGCGCGCCGTCGATGCTCAAAATCTGCCGCAACGTGGAAAAGGTCGCCCCGACCTCCGCTTCCGTGATGCTGCTGGGCGAATCGGGTACCGGTAAAGAGGTCTTGGCGCGCGCCGTGCACGCATTGAGCCCGCGCGCGAAAGAGCGCTTCATGGCGATCAACTGCGCCGCGATTCCCGAAAACCTGCTCGAGAGCGAACTGTTCGGCTACGAGAAGGGCGCCTTTACCGGCGCGGCCAAACAGACCAAGGGCAAGGTCGAACTCGCGCACGGCGGCACCTTCTTCCTCGACGAGGTAGGCGATTTGCCGATGCCGCTGCAGGCCAAGCTGCTGCGCTTCCTGCAGGAGCGCGTGATCGAGCGCATCGGCGGCCACGAAGAAATTCCGGTCGACGTGCGCATCGTCTGCGCGACCCACCAGAAGCTCAAGGAACTGTGCGCGACCGGCCGCTTCCGCGAAGACTTGTATTACCGCCTGTCCGAGATCGTGGTGACGATTCCGCCGCTGCGCGAGCGCGAAGGCGACGCCGCTCTGCTGGCCCACCATTTTAAAAACAAGTTCTGCGCCCAGGAATCGCGCCAGGCGCTGCACTTCGCGCCGGACGCGATTGCCGCGATCGAAGCCTACCCGTGGCCGGGCAACGTGCGCGAGATGGAAAACTGCATCAAGCGCGCGGTCATCATGGCCGACGGGAACACGATCGTTGCCGACGACCTCGGCCTGCCGGGCGAGGGCGGGGAAGAAGAGCCGATCAACCTGCGCCAGGTTCGCGACGAAGCCGAGTACAAGGCCATCATCAAGGCGCTGGCGCGGGTCGACGGCAACATCGTCAAGGCCTCCGAGATCCTCGGCATCAGCCGCCCCACCATGTACGACCTGATGAGCCGTCACAACATCAAGACCGCCGCATGAAGCTGTGGACGGTGCTGGCCGCGCCGCTGCTGCTGGCGGCGGCCGGCGCCGCGGGTGGCCTCCTGTACCTGCAATCCCAGGGCGTCACGCCGCGCGCGCTTGCACCCTACATCCTCAAGCGTACCAGCGGCCACAACGAGCTTATCGTCGGCGCCGGACGGCTGGTCGCCGGCACCCTGCAATACCTCGACCGCGGCGCCGTCTCTCCCCAGCCGCTGCCGGCGCTGACGCTGGGCGCCCAGCCGGACGGTGCACCCGCCCCGCAGGGCAGGGAGCGCCTGGTCGCGTCCGGCGAGGAAGCGCGCCAGGCGATCGCGACGGCCGTCGCCGGCGACGTCATCACCTTCCTGCCCGGCGAATACACGCTGCGCGGCACCGTCTACGCGCGCCAGGCCGGCAGCGCCGAGGCGCCGATCGTGGTGCGCGCGGCGCGCCCCGGCACGGTGCGGATCGGCCTCATTGCCGCCGAGGGCTTTGCGGTCTCGGCGCCCTACTGGCGTTTCGAAAACCTGACGATCCAGGGCGCCTGCGGCAACGCCGGCGCCTGCGACCACGCCTTCCACGTGGTCGGCAAGGCCCATCATTTCGTCGCCCGCAACAACACGATCCGCGACTTCAACGCCCACTTCAAAATCAACGGCGAGCGCGGCCACTTCCCCGACCACGGCCTGATCGAAGCGAACACCCTGGGCAACACGGGGCCGCGCCAGACCACGCATCCGGTCACGCCGATCGACCTGGTGGCGGCCAGCGACTGGACCATCCGCGCCAATCTTATCCACGACTTCGTGAAAGCCTGGGGCGACCGCGTCAGCTATGGCGCCTTTGCCAAGGGCGGCGCGCAGCGCACGGTCTTCGAGCGCAATGTGGTGCTGTGCGAGCGGCTGCTGGCCGGCCAGCCCGGGCAGCGCGTCGGCCTTTCGTTCGGCGGCGGCGGCACCGGCAAGCCATACTGCCGCGACGGGCGCTGCATCACCGAACACGACGAGGGCGTCATGCGCGCGAACCTGGTGTCCGGCTGCTCGGACGCAGGGATTTATCTGAATAGCGCGGCGAATACGCGCATCGAACGGAACACCCTGCTCGACACGGCCGGGGTGCAGGTGCGCTACGCCGAAAGCGGCGCGGCGTTCGAAGGCAACCTGGTCGACGGACCCCTGCAGTCGCGCGACGGCGGCGTGCTGCGCTTGGGCGACAACCTGAGCACAAGCATCGTCTGGCTGTACCTCGGGCGCCATCCGCAGCGGTCGCTGTTTGCGGACCCGGCCACGCTGGACCTGCGCTGGCGCGATGACCCGCCACGGCGCGAGGGCCCGGCGGCGGCAAGCGATTTATGCGGGATGTCGGGCGGCAGCGGCGCAAGCTACGGCGCGTTCGACAACTTCGCACGCTGCCTGCGCGCCGGCGCCTAGCGCAAAGACAAGGGCAGGAACGGGCGTTCCTTCCCTTGTCGCCCTGCCTCACGGCGTAAGCCGGGCGCTCATGGTCTGGAGCGGCAAGTAGATGATTGCCCTGAGCATCTTCATTTGGCCTGCCTTCATTACCGCCGGCACATCGGTACGGGCCTCGTATTCGGCCAATACCTTGTCGGCGGCGGGCTTGACGGCCTTGGTCATGCGCGCCATTTCAGACTGTGCCACTCTAGCGGGCACTCCCAGCTCAACAGCGAACCCGATCACGTCCTTGACGGTCAGGGCATCGAAAGTGCGTGCCGCGCCGATGGCGAAGGAAAGTTCGACCTGCGGCCAGGGTGCCTCTCCTGCGCCGAGCAGTTCGGGGCGCGACCATGCCGCCGTGCTCACCAGATCGTAGTGGGGTGCGATGGCGTAGCCACGCTTGCCGGCGTACAGCGAGAGGTTTTTCAGGTGGGCGTCCGCATTGCCGATCAGGGCGTTGAACATGGTCCAGCGCAGCAGGGCAAGGCGGGCGGTGGCCTTGATCCGGCAGGCGTCGACGACCTCGCGCAAGGCGTCGACGCCCGAGCGCGCATATTTGGCGCCCGCCGACAGCGATAGCAACTGGGCGGCGTCGAGCGTGTGCAAGCGACGAATCACGCCGTCCCGGGTAACACGGTCGAAGCGCTCGATCAGATAGACGGGGGCGGGGACGTAGCGCAGGTGTACCGGCGGTACCGGCAGGCCGATTTCCCGGGCTACGCGCGCGCAAAACCATTCGTTGACGGCGCTGCTCGGATAGTGCTCGCTCAGCACATCCGGTTTCAGGATATGCGTCGATGGCCAGGCGCCCACAGGGTCGAACAGCGCGCCGTGCTCGTCCCTGACAACGGGCAGCTTTTGCTGGGCGCCGGCCAGGGACATTTTTTTTGGCGCCTTCGCCGCCAGCGGTATGCGTGGCATGGCCTGGATTCGTGCGTACAACTCTTCATCGGATAGCGCTTGCAAGCCCCCTGGTTCCTGTACGGCGCCGGGAGGCAGTAGGGTCAGCGCACCAGCGGACTCGGCACCGAACTGCGCCAGCAAGTCCCAGGCATCGCCACCTTTTTCGGGTAGTGCAGCGAACAGGCTGGCGCGGGCTGACTCTTCGGGCAACAAATTATCGAAGAACCACTGGACAGGGCGGTCGGTTCCCGCATCGACGATGACGTCGTTCCCTAGCGGGAGCTTCGGCGCAAGGGCGTGGCCGTCCTTGAGCCAGGCAGAGGCATACTGGAACGACCAGATACCCGCGTTTTCAAAGAGGGTGCCGACCGCCGCCGTGTCGATCGACACTTCCAGGCTGCGTGTCATAGGCGCACTCGTATGCGCTTGGGCTTACCGGAGGTAGCGGGCAGGACGATGGTTCCTGCTTCAGGGGGCGCGTTCAGCTGCATTTCGATGCCCAGCTCGTCCAGCACCGTGAACAGGTGTTCCAACGCGGCGGTGGCATTGCCTGATTCCAGACGGCGCAGGCTGACAGCCGATGTGCCGGACATGGCAGCGACATCGGCTGCAGGCAATTGCAGCGCTACCCGTGTCTGGCGCAGCACGGCGCCGAGTTGCGCAGGACTTTTAACGATGGGCATACGATCCGTTATCGAAAGATTTGTTTCGATTATAGGCGAAACGCGACCAATATAGCGCTTATCGATAGATTTCTATCGATAATCACAAAATCCTGCCTATTTACGTCCTTATCGAAAGAATTCTTTCGATAAGGAGCAGCATTCCATGCTTACCAGCTGCGCAGCCAGTCGCGCGTCCAGTTCGAGACTTGATCTTGCCAGGGCCGGCGCGAGAAGGTGTGGTCCGCCTTGTCGATCTGCTTGCGCGTAAAACGCGTTCCCGACAGCAGGCGCTGCCAGGCGCCGGGGCGGCTCGAGAGGCCGGCGAATTCCTGTGCCGTCAGGTCGGCGCCGCTCAGCACCACCAGCACCCGTCCGCCGAAGCGGGTCAGGGCGCCCTGCATGCGCTCGGGCAGCGGGGCATCCGGCGCCGCGTCATTTTGTGCGGAAGCGGCAGGTTTCGAAGTCAAGGCTTTACCGACATTCTGGTACAGCGAGCGCACCGATTCCCTGACGTCGAACTGGCCGCTGCCGATCTTCTTCCACAGGCGGGCGTCGAACAGGCGGTCCTTGTAATAATGCTTGATGGTGGCGCGTGCCTGTCCTTCCTCGGTGCGCACCCAGGGGTTCAATAGCACCAGGCCCGACACGCGCGGGTCCTGCGGCGCGTACAGGCTGGCGGCCGAAGCGCCGTCGCACAGCCCCCACAAGACCACTTCCCGCATGCCGGGCACCTCGACGAAAAAGCGGTCGATGGCGGCGCGCAGGTCCGCGTCGACGTTCTCGAAGGTCTGCAACTCTCCCTCGCTGTCGCCCATGCCGCGGTAATCGAAACGCATGGCCGGGATGCCGCTTGCCGCCAGGTCGCGTGCGAGCAGGGTGAACTGGCGGTGGCTGCCGGCGCGGTATTGCGGGCCGCCGACGACGATCAGGACGCCGCGCGGATGCGGTCTTTCAGGAAGGTCCAGCACGCCGTATAGCCAGGCGCCCTGGCAGGGGAAGGCGAGCGCGCGTTTGTTGGACACTGCGTCAGGCATCGGGCGTCTCCAGGCTGGCCAGGGTCGCTTCCAGCAGTTCGGGGCAGTCGATGGTCTCGGGCGCCGTCCAGAATTGCGGGCCCTGCACCAGGTGCACGTCGACCCGGCTGCCCTGCAGGCGCCAGGTGTCGGCCACGCGCACGGCCGCCGGCGGCAGCGGACGGCCGGCGGCGGCCGTCACTTCGAACCAGCCGATCGGGCAGCGCGGTCCGAGTGCGCGCGCGTCGGCCGCGTCGATGCCCTTCGCCAGTTCCGGGTTCAGCGTATAGCCGGCGATCTCCAGCGATTCGCCGGCGGCGAGGGCTTCGCGCAGCGCTTCGGTGCCGCCGCTGTCGCTGCCTCCGGCGAGCAGCTCGCCGGCCAGGCGCAGGCGCAGGAAGCCGTTCAGGTAGCCCGAGCCGTTGGTGACCGGCTGCCACAGCAGCAGGCGTTCTGGAGGATGTGGCGCGCGCTGCGCGTGCACGACGGCCAGCAGCGCGCCCAGGCGCAGGCCCCACAGGCCGGCGGGGCGGCCCAGGCGTTCTTCGATCCAGGCGCGCGCGCAGGCGATGTCCTGCAGCCAGCCGTCCCAGGTGGCGTCGCCGAAATCGTCGGCGCTGTCGCCGCAGCCGTGCAGGTCGAGCAGCAGCACGCCGATCCCCTGCGCGGCCAGTGCGCGTGCGCCGAGCGCCGCCATGCGGCGCGAACGGTTCATCTCCTCGGCGAACGGGTGCACATAGACCAGCGCGCCGCGGCACGCGCCTTGCGGGGCGTGGTACAGGCAGAAGCGCGGGCCGCCGGGGGTGTCGAGGAAGAAGGCGTCGGCGGGCGCGTGGCCGGGAGAGGGCGCGGTCATGGCAGCGTGCTGGTGCGCCTGCTTACTCGGCGCGTTCGGCGACAAAATTCGCCAGGCTGCCGAGGGTGGCGAAGGTGCTGGCGCTGATGTCGTCGTCGTCGACGACGATGCCGAAATGCTCCTCCAACGCGCCGATCAGGGTGACCACGGCCATCGAATCGAGCTCGGGCAGGCTGCCCAGCAGCGGCGAGTCCGCGTCCAGGGCGTGCCCGGCCGGGCCGAGGTTGAGCACGTCGATCAGGAGGTTCTTGACTTCTTCAAGGTACTTCATAGGCTAGCCGTCGTAGTGTGAGCGGGGCGGGAGGTAGCCGCGCGACGCGCATCGAGCAGCGCGTGCAGGCGGGCCAGTCCCGGCCAGCGGTAATAGTTGACATGGTACATAGTGCGTACCTCTTCCGTCCAGCGCGTATGCCATTCCATCACGCGCCCGTAAAATTCCAGACGCTGGAAGCGTCCATCCTCGAACAGGCTGCGGCAGGCTTCCTCGCGCATCAGCAAGGTCGGCGACAGGTTCGAGGGTACGCTCTCGTCGTACGCGGTCTTGAGCACGACGATGCTGTCGCCGTCTTCCACGCACAGGTCCATCGCCACCAGCTGCTCGCCGAAATAATAGCGGTAGACGCTGGCCGCCCCGCGCGCCGCCATCCCCTCGAGCATGGCCCGGTAATAGCGGCCCTGGGCGTTGTCGGCGCTGACCGCCGTGCCTTCGCCGCCCTTCCAGCCCGACGTTTCGAGGCGCCCGTAGTCGGCCACGGCCTGCGCCATGCCGGCGAAACTGCGGTCGACCACCATGCGCGTGAGGACGCCTTCGCGTTCGAGGCGCGCGCGCTGCTTCTTGAGGTTGCCCCGTAAATTCTTGCCGCGCGCATTCCAGTAGTCGTCGAAGCTGCCCGCTACAGTCACGCGCGCCGTGTCGATGTAGTCGAGGCTGCGGGTGCAGGGGCCTTCCGGCGGACGCGGCATCAGCATCGGGTCCATTTGCGTCAGCGCCAGCATCAGCGGGAAGCCGGGCAGGGCCCCGAGCAGGCTGCGCGCCAGTTGCGCCGTGTCCTGGCCGGGAGCCTGCAGCCACAGGCCGACCGGGGCTTGCGCTGGCTGGAAGGTGGCCCAGGCGCCGCGCCGGCTGGGGCGCACGATGGCCATCGCGCGCACGGCCGCGCCATTCTTCAGGCAGGCCAGCAGCTCGTCGCCGCGCCCGAACTGCTCGACCAGCGGCGCCACGAATTCGCAGGCCAGCAGAGACGAGGCATGGCCGGGGCCGAGCGAAGCGTGCAGGCGCGACCAGGCGTCGCGATGCTGCGCGAATTCGCGCGCGGGAACGAGTAGCCAGCTCATGGGGTCACCGCTTCCCGCAGGCGCGCCACCAGCCAGTCGACTTCGGTGTCGAGCAGCTCCTGGTGGCAGGGCAGGGCCAGCACGTGCCGTGCCAGCATCGCGCTGTTGGGGCAGGTGGCGGCGTCGACGCCCGGCCAGGGCGGGTTGCCGAAGCGGGTCAGCGGCACGCCGAGCGCTTTTAAACGCGCGAACAAAGCCTCCGGGTCGGTCGCTAGCAGCGGAAAGACCCAGGGGCAGGCGCCATCGGGCAGGCGCGCGTGCAGCGGCCGCACGCCGGGCAAGCCGAGAACAGCCTCTTCCAGGCGTGCGTAATGGCTGCGGCGCAGCGCCTGGATGCGGCCCGGGGACGCCAGTTTCAGCATGGTGCGCGCGAACAGGGAAGAACGTTTATCGAGCCAGCGCGGGTCGAAATTGAAGCTGCTGTCGGACGAGTCGGGCGCCAGGGCGGCGGCGGGACTGCTGCGCTGGCGCTTGACCAGTCCCCATAAGGCCCCTTTCGCGCGCAGCGGCAGCCACATGGCGGCGCGCACGGCGGATAGCCGGCCGTAAGCGAAACCGCGTTCCAGCGAATTGAGGGCCACCTTGGCCTCGAAGCCGGCGCCGGCCGAGTGCAGGGCCACGCGCTCGAGCGAGTGGCGGCTGGATACCAGCGCGCCGCCTTCGTAGACGGGCAGGAATTTCATGCTGCTGGCGATCGCATAGTCTCCCCAGGCGCCGACCGGGCGCCCGCCATGCTCGCCGATGAAGCAGTGGGCGCAATCCTCGATCAGCGCAATGCCGCGCGCGTCGCACAGGGCGCGGATCGGCGCCATCTCCTGCGGGAAGCCGAAGTAATGGGTGACCATCAGGGCGCGGGTCGCGGGCGTGATCTTCGCCGCGAGGTCGGCCAGGTCGACCGCGGCGTCCGGGCCGACCCGGTAGAACATGGGCTGCGCGCCGCGCCACAGCACGGGCGGGATCATCGAGGGACTGTGGTAGGCCGGCACCAGCACTTCGTCGCCCGGTCCCACGCCGATCTCGCGCAAGGCGAGCGCAATGGCGACGCGCCCGCTGGTCACCAGGCGGTAGTTGCCGGCATCGAGCACCGTGCGCGCCCGCACTCCGGCCGCGCGCCGGAACGAGGACGCCGACAGGATCGGCGCCAGCGGAATCAGGGGCCGGACGGGAAGCGGGTTGGCAAGCATGCGGGCAGTATAAACCGGGTGTTGAAAAATTTGCCACGAAACATCCCCGATTGGCGCCGAAAGGGCGTGCCTGACGCGGCCAAAAAGCTGCAAGCTGTTAAGATTGCGGGCTGCGCGGGGTGCTTCCCCGCACGCACCGCACCGACCCGCACCAACCTGCTCGATCCGACCATGGCTGACCTGATCCACGATGTTGTTTTCGATTCCGCCCGCCGCACCCCCGGCCTGGAGGCGCTCGTCCATGGAAGCACGCGCCTCGACTATGCCGCGCTGGCGGCCAGCGTCGAGGGCGCGGCCGGCGCGCTGGTCGACGCCGGCGTGCAGCCGCGCGAGCGCGTCGCCGTGTTCCTGGAAAAGCGCGTCGAGAACGTGGCCGCGATGTTCGGCGCCGCGCTGGCCGGCGCCGTCTTCGTGCCGGTCAACCCGCAGCTGAAACCCGAGCAGGTGGCGCACATCCTGGCCGACTGCAACGTGCGCGTGCTGGTGACCTCGAACGAACGGCTGGCGCAGTTACAAGGCGTCCTCGCGGCCTTGCCCGACCTGCGCACGGTGTTCGTCACCGGCGCGCCGGCCGCCGACGCACCGCTCCCGGTGCGCGGCTGGGAGGCCTCTCAACGCCCACTCGAAGCGGGTGTCGCCGCCGCGCGCCGCGCGATCGACGCCGACATGGCCGCCATCCTCTACACCTCGGGCAGCACGGGAAAACCGAAGGGCGTGGTGCTGTCGCACCGGAACATGGTGGCCGGCGCCCGCAGCGTGGCCGGCTACCTGGCGCTCACGCCGCGCGACCGCATCCTGTCCGTGCTGCCGCTCAGTTTCGACTACGGCCTGAGCCAGCTGACCTGCGCTTTCCTGACCGGCGCCACGGCGGTCCTGATCAACCACCTGTTCGCCAAAGACATCCTGAACGCAGTGGTGGCCGAGCGCATCACGGGCCTGGCCGCGGTGCCGCCGCTGTGGTTCCAGCTGGCGAACCTGGCCTGGCCGGCGGACTGCACGCTGCGCTATCTGACCAATTCCGGCGGCGCGCTGCCGACCGCCACGGTCGCCAGCCTGCGCGCGGCCCTGCCCGGCGCCGAGCTGTTCCTGATGTACGGCCTGACCGAAGCCTTCCGCTCGACCTACCTGCCTCCGGAAGAACTGGATCGGCGTCCGGATTCGATGGGGCGCGCGATCCCGAACGCGCAGGTGATGGTGGTGCGTCCCGACGGCACGCCCTGCGCGCCGAACGAGCCGGGAGAGCTGGTGCACCGCGGCGCGCTCGTCTCGCTCGGCTACTGGAACGATCCGGTGAAAACCGCGGAGCGTTTCAAGCCGGCGCCGGGGCAGGATCCGGCGCTGCCGCTGGTCGAGATGGCGGTCTGGTCGGGCGACACGGTGCGCATGGACGAGGAGGGCTTCCTGTATTTTATCGGCCGCTCCGACGACATGATCAAGGTCTCCGGCTACCGCGTCAGCCCGCTCGAAATCGAGGAAGTGGTGCATGCGAGCGGCCTGGCGGCGGAAGCGGTCGCCTTCGGGGTGCCGCATCCGCAGCTGGGCCAGGCGATCGTGCTGCTGGCGCTGCCGAAGGAGCCCGGCCTGGCGAGCGCCACGCTGCTGAAGGAATGCCAGCGCCGCCTGCCGGCCTGGATGGTGCCGGCCCACATCGGGCTGCACGCGGCCTCCTTCCCGCGCAACCCGAACGGGAAGATCGACCGCAAGCTGCTGCAACAGCCCTTTATGACGATGTTCGACGAAAGCAAGGAAGCTAAGCCATGAATGCGAAACCGGTCCACGCCGAGCAGACCCTGTTCCCGGTCGTCGACGATTGCCTGCAGGTGGGCGGCATTCCGCTCACTCGCCTGGCGCAACGCGTCGGCAGCACGCCCTTCTATGCCTACGACCGGCGCCTGCTGAGCGAGCGCGTGGCGCATGTACGGGCCCACCTGCCGCCGGAAGTCGAACTGCACTTCTCGATGAAGGCCAATCCGATGCCGGCGCTGGTGCAGCACCTGTCGGCGCTGGTGGACGGCATCGACGTTGCTTCCGCGGGAGAGTTGAAAGTGGCGCTCGACACCGGCATGGCGCCCGAACGCATCAGCTTTGCCGGCCCCGGCAAGTCGGACGCCGAACTGGCGCGCGCGGTGGCGGCCGGCGCCGTCGTCCATGCCGAGTCCGAGCGCGAAATCCGCGCGCTGGCGCGCATCGGAGAGCAGCTCGGCATCGCGCCCCTGCTGGTCCTGCGCATCAACCCCGACTTCGAACTGAAAGGCTCGGGCATGCGCATGGGGGGAGGCGCAAAACAGTTCGGCATCGATGCCGAGGATGCGCCGCGCCTGCTGGCGCTGGCGGCGAGCCTCGGTTTGACCGTACTGGGTTTTCACATCTTCAGCGGCTCGCAAAGCCTGAGGGCCGAGGCCATCATTGAGGCCCAGACCCAGACCCTGGTGCTGGCCGAACGGCTGGCGGGGGAGGCGCGCGACCCGGTGCGCATCTTGAACATCGGCGGCGGTTTCGGCATTCCGTATTTCCCGGGCGAGGCCGCGCTCGACCTGGCGCCGATCGGCGCCGCCCTCGGTGCCGCCCTGCCGCGGGTCAGGGAGCGCCTGCCGCAGGCGCAAGTCTCGATCGAGCTGGGACGCTACCTGGTGGGCGAGGCGGGCGTGTACGTGGCGCGCGTGGTCGACCGCAAGGTCTCGCGCGGCCAGGTGTTCCTGGTGACCGACGGCGGCCTGCATCATCACCTTGCCGCTTCGGGCAACTTCGGCCAGGTGATCCGCAAGAACTACCCGGTCGCGATCGGCAACCGCATGCGCGCCAGCGGCGCCACGGAGACCGCCTCGGTGGTCGGCCCGCTGTGCACGCCCCTGGATCTGCTGGCCGAACGCATGGACTTGCCGCAAGCCGAGATCGGCGACCTGGTCGTCGTGTTCCAGTCGGGCGCCTATGGCCGCTCGGCCAGCCCGCAGGGCTTCCTCAGCCATCCGGACTCGCCCGAAGTGCTGGTCTAAGCCGTTTCCTCCACTGATCCCCAACGGGCCGCTTTTGCGGCCCGTTTCGTTTTCTCCCTCCCGTTTCTTCTCGTCCACCGGACCCGACGCTGCTTCCGTTCAGCTTTTATTTCCTCAACGATAGCTTCATTCTAGGAAATTTAAATTGTTAAATTGAAAGCTCCAGTGCATGCCGGCGCGACTGCTTTTTTACCCAAAATAAACATTTCTGAAATTCAAGGAAAGCCCGTCAATACGGGCACTGTTCAAAATGTGCCTGTTCAATCGTGCGTGCCATTTGTAAATTTTTCGGTAAGCTAAGTGTTGTAAGTAAATTAATAAACCGATCACGATCCCTGGCCCGGCCTTGCCGGCCGCTGCCCAATTCGACCGTCCAACAGTCCGCCATGATGCCGTTCGCGCCAGTACTCATCCGTTTGTCCCCAACCGCCCGCCTGGACGACTGACCGCGATGCTGGCCCAGACCTTGACTACCTTCGACGAGCAGCTCGATGCGGCGTGCGAAGCGGCCATTGCTCCGCTGCGCGCGGCGCTGCCGGATATCGATCAGCGCATCGACGCCTTCATCGCCTGCTTCGGCCCGCCGCCTGCCGGCGCGACCTTTAAACATCTGACCTCGCAGGCGCGCGCGCTGCATGCGGCCGTGGCGGGCGCCGCCGGCGCGGAAGGCGCGAGCCGCTTCCTGCTGGCCAGCCTGCTGGCCGCCGTGCGCGCCAGCATGGCCAGCGAGCGGCTGGCGCGCCTGCCGGCGCGCGTACGCGCTCACCAGCTGCGCCAGTTCGCCCGCCTGGCCTTGCACGACGAGCGCTTCCTGCCCCACTGCCGGCTCGAGGCCGACGTGTTCCTGAAGGAGTTCGGCCTGGCGACTCTGCGCCTGTATGCGGGCGCCTCCAGCGTGATCGACCCGTATTCGGGCGTCGGCCGCTCGCTGATGTGGAAGGCGGGCCTGGCGCGCCTGCCCGCGCGCGCCCTGTTTTTCCTGCGCGCCGGCGGCTTCAAGCCCTATTTCGAGGTGCACGTCAACAAGCTGTACACCGACGAATTCAACGAGGAAGGACGCAACGAGTGCTACCGCTGCTGCGCCGAGCTGTACGCCCTGCATCCCGACAACCTCGGCATGTTTGCCGGCAGCTGGTTCTACGACCCGGCGATTGCCCGCGTCAGCCCGCGCCTGGCCTACCTGCGCGAGGTGCCGGTCGCCGGCGGCGCGCGCTGCATGCTCGACTCCCATAACGACCAGGCCGTGGCGAATGCAACGGCCACGTCCGCGACCCGGCGCGCCCTGGTCGAGGCCGGCCGCTACCGTCCGGCCTCCTACGCACTGGTATGGCCGCGCCGCGCCCAGATCGCCTGGGCACGACGCCACCCCGGCAAGAACTGAGGAACCCATGAAGCTCAAGAACGTCATCCTGCACGCCGCCAAGTACACGGGGCTGTTTGCGCTGGTGCGCACCGCGACCCGCAAGCGCCCACGCATCCTGTGCTACCACGCGGGCAGCATCGGCGACGAACGCCATTACAACCCGAAGCTGTTCTGCACCCGCGAGCAGCTGCGCCAGCGCCTGGACTGGCTGCGCAGCCACGGCTTCACCCCGGCGGAGCTGGAAGAGGTGACCCAGCCCGGCGGCACGGGCAAACCCGGCATTCCGGTGGCCGTCACCCTCGACGACGGCTGGTATTCGAGCTACCGCGACCTGCTGCCATCGCTCGCCGAATACGGCTACCAGCCGGTGCTCTACCTGCATTCGGAAGCCTATGACGTGGGCGTGCCGATCATTCCGGTCACCGTGCGCTATCTGCTGTGGAAGGCGGGATCGCAGCAAGTCGTGCTCGATGGATTCGGCTTTGGCGTCGAGGGCAGCTGGAACCTCGCCCATGCACGCGAGCGCGAGCGCCTGTGCGTGGCTGCCGAACGCTGGCTGGCCGACCAGGATCCGCATTCCATCACCGGCAGCCTGAAGCGCTTTGCCGCAGCCCTCGGGATTCCCGCAGCCCAGCTGGACCTGGAATCGCGCCGCTTCAGCTACATGACACAAGACGAGCTGCTGAGTGCGTCGGAAGCGGGCTGCCGCATCGAATTGCATGGACACGAGCATGTCTACCTGCCGGGCCATCCGGGGCGTAACCGCGACAACATCGAGCTCAACCGGGAACGCATCCTCGACTGCGGCCTGCCTTATCCGAAACACTATTGCTACCCGAGCGGCAGCTTCGACGAGCACGGGGCCGAGGTGATGCGCGCCGCCGGCGTCGAGACCGCCACCACCTGCGTGCCCGGCCTGGTCGACCCGCGCGACCCCGACGCCCGCTACTACCTGCCGCGCTTCCTCGATGGCGGGGATGTCTCCATGATCGAGTTTGAAGCGGAGATGAGTGGCGTGCTGGAACTGCTACGCAGGTTCGCGCGCCGCGCGCACCGGCCGCACCGCACGCTGCGTCCGGCGACGGCCTGAGGAGCAATAAGGCGTTTCCGGCAGCGGGCGGCGTTGATGTGTCGCTCGCGAACGATTTAGCGATCTCGCTACCCTGCGCAGCCGCGGCTCGCTGAGTTTTCTCCCAAAAAAATGGCGTCCATCGCGGACGCCATTTTTGTCTTCTGAATTCCCTTCTGCCTTATCCCACCAGTTTCAGCCGAATTCCCACCTTGCCCAGGACGCCCTGCATGCGGCGGAAGGCGAATTCCTCGGCGCCCGCCGGTTGCCCGGCGAACCGCCACAGCGCATACATTACCGTCACGTACACCAGGGCGCCGCTGGCCGCGCACAGCAGCAGCGCCAGCACGTAGTCGAGCGTTTCGTGGCGCAGGACGAGCTGGCTCTTGATCGCCACCACGACCGCCATCATCGCCAGCGAGGCGATCAGGGGACGCATCAGCTCGCGGCAGAAGCGGGTTGCCGACAGCTGCAGGCACTGCGCGACCAGGTACTGGTTCAGCGGGATCAGCAGGATCGAGGTGCCGAGGTAGGACCAGGCTGCGCCCTGCACGCCGTAATAGTAGACGCCCGGGATCAGCGCCGCGGTCTGGATCAGCACCTGGATCGAGGTAATCAAGGTGATCCGCTTGGTCATGCCCAGCACCAGGTAGATGTAGGAGATGTTCGTCTGCAGCGCCTTGATGATGCCGTACACGGCCAGCAGCTGGATGATCGGGATCGCCTCGATCCACTTCCAGCCGAGCGCCGCCGGCACCAGCAGTTCGGCCACCGCGACGATGCCGATGCCGGCGGGCAGGGCGATCAGGGCGATCGAGGCGATCACCTTCAGGAAGCTGTCGCGCAGCTTGTCCATGTCGTGCGCCGCCTTGGCGTAGCCGGGGAAGGCCGCGCGGTTGATCGGCGCCACCAGTTCGTTCGAGGGCAGCAGCGAGATTTCGGCCGCGATCGAGTACGTGCCGACCGGCGCCGCACCGAGCATGCGCGCGATGACGAAGGTCGGCGCGCGGTTGTGCAGGAACTGGATGAAGTTGTTCACCATGAGCCAGACGGAGCCATGGAACATCTCCCCCTTGGCCGCCAGCGAAAAGCGCGGCCGGTAGCTGCTGACCACGTACGACATCACCAGCGACAGGATGGTGCCGGCCAGTTGGCCGATCACCAGCGCCCAGTAGTTGCGCATGGTGACGGCCAGCGGAATGGTGACTAACAGGCTCGACATGCGTTTGCTGAGCAGGAACTTGAATTCGCGGTCGAAGCGCATCTCGCGCCGGAATTTCACGGTGCCGATGTTCGAAAAACCCTGCAGCACGAAGCCGACGGCCATCACGTACAGGATCATTTCCAGCCGCGGCTCGCGGTAGAAAGCGGCCGTGGCCGGCGCCAGCAGGGCCATCAGGATGCCGCAGCTGGTGGCGAACAGGACGTTGAAGGTCCAGGCGGTGTCGTAATGCTTGCGCTCGGCGTTCGGATTCTGGATCAGCTGGATGTCGAAGCTGAACGACATCAGCAGCGTCATCGCCGCCAGCAGCACCATGCTCATGCCGACCAGGCCGAAGTCCTGCGGCGCCAGCATGCGCGCCAGCACCAGGGTACTGACCAGGCCCAGGGCGTTGTCGAGCATCTTGAAGGCGACCATCCAGGCCGCCCCCTTGGCGATCTGCTTGTTGACGCTGTCGGTGCTCACCGCGCGGCCTCGTCGAACAGTTGCGCCAGCTGCACCGCCTTGTGGGTGCGCGAGGAACGCGCCACCAGCTCCTCGCTGGCGCGGTGCGCGCTGCCGCTGCGGATCGCGCCCACGAAATCGGCGATCGCCGGCGCCAGCGCGGCGGTGTCGTCGATCGGCGCCATGTCCAGGAAGCCCGCGCGGCGCAGCACGCCGGCCGTCTCGCCGGCGGCGTCGACCAGTCCCAGGATCGGTTTGCGCGCGCGGAAGTATTCGTAGATCTTGGCCGGGATCTGGTTGTTGTAGGGCGTGCCCTGGAAGATCAATAAACCGTCGGCCGACAGCATTTCGTGCAGGGCGTCGCGGTAGGGCACGGGCGGCAGCACCTCGACGATGTCCTGTACGCCGTGGCGCTGTACTTTTTCGATCGTGCCCGGGATGTCGCCCGGTGCGCGCAGCACCACGCGCAGGGAGGCGTCGATCGTGCCGGCCGCCTTCAGCTGCGCCAGCGCGGCCAGGAACTGCTCGGGGTTGCGCCCGGCGTCGTACAGGATGCCGCTGTGCAGCAGGGTGGTGCGCGCGTTCACGGTCGGCACGATGCCGTTGGTGGAGGCGGCGAAGTCGTCTTCGTCGTAGCCGTTCTCGATCACGTGGAATTTCGACGGGTCGATCTCCGGGAAGCGCGCGCGGTAGGCGTTCATCGCGTTATCCGTGGTGAACACGGCGAAGCGGCAGCGCTGCAGCGTCTGTTTTTCGAGCCAGCCGTAGATGCGGCGCTGGCGCTTCGACGAGGGGTGCGCAGGCTGCAGCATCGGGTCGCGGAAGTCGGCGATCCAGGGCAGCCCGGTGATGCGCTGCAGGGTCAGCGCGATCAGGTGCGCGGTGGCGATCGGGAAGGTCGACCACAGCACCGAGGGCTTGTGACGGCGGATCAGCTTCAGCCCGGCCAGCACGCCGTGGCCCCACCAGCTGATCCAGCGGTCCGGCAGCGCCATCAGCTCGCTGTAGCGCCCGCCCAGGCCGAGGTGGCGCTTGGTATCGAGCGCAAAGGCGCGGCACACCACCAGGTCGGGCGGCAGGCTGGCCAGCTGGGCCGGGTTGTGGGTCGCATAGGCGCGCGGGTTGGCCGACAGGACCAGCGGATGCCAGGATTGCGCCTGCAGGCGCTTCGAGAAGCTCAGGGTGCGCTGGACGCCGCTGCTGCCGGTCTGTGGCGGGAAGTGGAAGGCCACCATCAACGCGTGTTTAGTTTTCATGCTTGTTTCGTCTTACCTAAAATGGGGTCGTGCTCTTGCCTGCTCACTCTGCCAGCCAGCGCAACAGGCGCAGGCCGAACATCAGCGGGGTCTTGTCCCAGGGGCGGCTGCGCGCCAGCTGGAAGCGGTCGTGGCCTCGGGTGATCGGGCCGGGCAGGGTGGTGAAGGCGGCGGCGAAACCGGCTGCCTGCACCATCGCCGCGTGGCGCTCGTCGAAGTCCTTGCCGGGTTTGCCGTTCGGGTAGGCGAACAGGCGCACCGGCTGGCCCACGATTTCCTCGAGGTCGGCCTTGCCGGTGGCGATCTCGAGGCGCGCGGTGTCGTCGTCGAGGCTGGTGAGGATCGGGTGCGTCACGGTATGGGCGCCGATCTCGATACCGCCCTGCTGCAGGTTGCGGATCATCTGCGGCGTCAGCATCAGGCCCGGCGCCAGGTCGTCGCCGACCATCGCCTCCAGGCGTTCGACCAGCGCGGCGCGCGCCGCCGGCGGCAGGTATTTCGAGTGCTCGGTGAGCCGGCTCAGGGTCTGCTTGCGCGCTTCCAGGCTGCCCAGCGCGTAGCTGCCCAGGCCCTGGTCGGACAGGTCGAGCGTGTCCTCGGTCAGGCTCTGTACCGCCTCGATGATGCGGTCGTTCCACATGTTGCCTTCGCCCACGAAGCCGCTGGTGACGAACACCGTGGCCGGCAGGCCGAATTCGCGCAGCACCGGCAGCGCCAGGTCG
The DNA here is from genome assembly GCF_053668055.1 of Massilia sp. SYSU DXS3249. Classification (NCBI taxonomy): domain Bacteria; kingdom Pseudomonadati; phylum Pseudomonadota; class Betaproteobacteria; order Burkholderiales; family Oxalobacteraceae; genus Massilia; species Massilia sp. SYSU DXS3249. The sequence continues at coordinate 284,078 of NZ_JBSIPX010000003.1, forward strand.
TGCACCGAGCGGTAGCCGTCGTCGAAGGTGATGCAGACGGCGCGCGGCGGCAGCGTGCCGGCGTCGAGCGCGGCCAGGGCCTGCGACAGCGGCAGCACGTTGAAGCAGCGCGCCAGCAATGCCATCTGCCAGCGGAAGGCGGCGACGTCCGGCTCCGATTCGAGCAGCGGGTCGGGCCCGGCGAGGATGCGGTGATAGTTGACCACGCATAGCCGGTTGCCGCGGCCGGCCAGCGCGATGGCGTTGCCCACCGTGCGGATCAGGCGTTCAGTCAGGTAGGAATGTTGGTTCAATGTCGCCATTCAATCGTTCGGCGCAACATGCTGATACATCGTTGCGTAGGTGGTTCTTCGTACAGGTATTGCCAAGAACGATGAGCATCGCAGAAATAAAGAAAATCCAATGTTCGATAGGAAACACATCAGCTTATTCTTTTGTTTCCAGACTGGCGCTTCAAGCAGCGGAGCGGGTTCGCTGCAGGGCCTGTGGCAGGCCATCGATCACGCCTCTACGCCCAACCGTTCCCGCCCTGCCGTGCGCTACAAATGCGTATGGCCACCGCTGCAATCTACCCCTCAGGCCGCATTCCTGACGTCATCGGTTGCTTCCCAGTAGCGCTGGAATACACCGGCGGTCGTGATCAGGTATTGATAGTCCCTCAGGCCGGTACCGGTCATCAGGCTGGCGACACGCAGCACATTGCGGCTGATGATGTGGTCAGGGAAACGCGGAGCGGCGAGCATGTGTTTTCCTTTTTTTGCCGCAGCGCTGCGAATCTGTGCATACATGCCCTTGTCGTAATACTCTTCCCATTGATACCTCAGGCCCGGCGGGCTCGGTAATGTACATGGGATATGGCCGGGATACGCTTGCCATGGGATCGTGTCGAGTCCGTTCGGGAACTCTGCCAGCCAGTCCATGTAGAAGCGGTGGGCCATGAACCAGTCATTGGGCAGGCGTAGCACGCTCTCCAGGAAATCTGCATCGAAGAATGGCAGCTCGAATTCGATCCGTTCGACGTCGATATTCTCGAAGTGCTGGGCAAGATGGCGACGCTGGTCGTTCAACATCAAAAACAGGTGGAATTTCCGGCCGCCATCCGGGCTGTCGATGGCAGCAAGCTCATCTTTGATGCCGTCATAGGGCAGGCGGCGCAATTTGGTCTGGGCCTGGCGTTTGAAGATGCGCTGCGGGATGCCTTTGTGGAAAAGTTCAATGGCTTCCGTCGTCGCGTCGCGTTCCATCGCGTCAACAATTTCCGGTGTCATGTAGACATTACCCAAGCCCACGCTACCACCATCGCCCGACCAGATCCGCGGCGCCTTACCGCCATCGGCGACGTTGGCAAAGGTTTGCTTGATCCATTTCGCGACGGCGTCCTTGCGGTACCCCTGGCTCACGTTGTTCGCATTGGTCTCGATTTGCGTGTAGTTGATGCCGAGCTTGTCAGCAACAAACTTGGCAAACACCTGGTCCTGGCTGCGGTCGGGGGCGTAGTTTACGGCAAAGACCGTGCTGCCATTGGCCGCCAGGCCACCGACGATGACGCGGGAATCGAGCCCTCCACTCAGGAAGGCAGCGGCGATCGCTGACTTGCGGTGGCGCCTGTCGATGGCCTTAATAAACTCGCTGTAGGAACGTTTGACGGCCTGGTCGTAATCGACGCTCGTGTCGAGCGGACCGTCCCAGCGCCAATACAGGGAGCGTTCAACCTGGCCGCCTGTCACCGATACCGTTTCGCCGCTGCGCAGCATATTGATGCCAAGGTAAGGCGTCCGGTCGCCCAGCGAAAAATTAAATGCCACGACTTCGGTAACACCGCGCACGTCAAATTGCTTCGGCACTGCGGGAATGGCTTCCAGGACACGCAAGGCGGTACTGAACACGACAAAGCGCGGGCCGGCCCAGACATACAGTGGACGCACACCGATTTTGTCGACGAACAGGGTCAGGCGGTGGTCTGTCGCGTGGTAGTGCAGGCCGCAAAACGTGCCGCGCGCGCGGCTCAAAACGGCATGGCTGCCACAGTTGAATTCCTGGTGCAGGACATCTGCGTCTCTCGCGCGGTTCCAGTCCGGATCGCCTTCGCCTTCGCTCAGCAGCGGCTCGCCCGCCACGATCGTGACGTTGCCGCCAGCATCGGTGTGGTCCCCGGGGGCGTCGAACGCATTGATATCGACCTTGAGCGCAAAAAAGCCCGCAGCGGCATACTGCTGGGGAGTGTCCAACGGCGAGCGTGACACAGCACCACGTAATTGGTCGACCAGCTGGGTCGGCAGCGGGTCGTTCGGATCAAGGCTGTAAGCGCCAGCGAAAATGGTCATTATGTCGAGTTCGTTTTAGTTGTTCAACGTGATATCGCGACCGGCTGCTTCTTGAATCCGGCTGTCGCAATAAACTGGTACAGCATCTCGCGGTTGAGAATCCAAGTGAAGATCGTATAGCTTGCAATGCCTGCACATATCAGCAGTCCCAGCGCTGCGGGATGTCCGATCATGTCAGCAAACACGATATCGAACAGCGTGAGCAGCGCCAGCATCAAGCCTGTGCACAGGGCGGTAGGCCGCAATGCCTCGAGCAGGTCGGGCAGCGTCAGGCCGACCAGGCGGAACGGGATCATGAAGTTATGGTAAAGCAGCAGTAACGCCGTGATCGTAAATCCAGCCGCGACACCGATGATGCCCCATTGCAAACCAATTGCCAAGCCAACAAATACGATCAGGTTGGACACGATACCCCAACGCAGTTGCAAATCCGCACGGCCGGTTGCAACGTAAATCGACCCTGTGGTCGTGAGCACCGAGCGTATTGCCGCCAGGGGCGCAAACATCGCCAGCAGGGGGATCATCTGGGCCCAGTCGGCACCAAACACCGACAGGACAAAATGTTCTCGGGTGGCAAACAGGCCGATCATCAGCGGGAAACTGATGAATGCAATTGCGCTGGCAATCTGCAGGAATACCCGGCGGAAGCGCGGCAGGTCGTCCTGAGCCTTGGCGTAATAGGGCAGCATGACTTTGCTGAACACGGCAGAGATTGCCTGCATCGGGAACGCCATGAGCTTGAATGCCAGGTCGTAGACACCCAGTGCACCGGTACCGAGGTAGCGGCCGATCAGCAGGTTGTCGACGTTCTGGGCAAAGTAATAGAAGACGTTATAGCCGACCAGGTTCAGGCTGTAGCCCATAATGCTGCGTACTTCGGCCCAGACGAAGACCAGTTGCGGGCGCCAGTCGCCGACGATCCAGATCAGGATGGTGCTGAGCGCCGTGTACGTCATCACCTGGTAGACCAGGCTCCATACCCCTTGTCCCAATAGTGCGGCACTGATGCCGACCAGGTACGAGGATGCCGATGCGGCGAGCTCGATCTTTGCCAGTGCCTCAAAACGCATTTCACGAACGAGTACCCCGGACTGGACGATGGCGATCGAGGACAGCAGGAACGAAACCGACATCACCATGATGACCGGTTGGACGCGCGGCTCGCGGTAGAGTGCGGCAATGACGGGCGACAGTGCCATCATCAGCAAGGTCATCGTGAGCCCGAAAACCAGGTTCAGCCAGAACACACTCGATTGCAGGCTGGGTCGAAGCTCTTTTTGGCGTACCAGCGCAGCCCCGGTGCCGAGGTCGCGGAAAAGGTCGACAAAACCGAGAACGACCCCTGCCATCGCTACCAGACCGAAATCGTCCGGGGCAAGCAGTCGTGCAAAGATGACGTTTGCCAGGAGCGCCATGGCGCGTTTGCCCATCGTTGAAACAAAGGTCCATTTGACCCCGGTTACGACGCTTTCCTTAGATGTCATCCACTGCTTTCCCACAACTCATTAATTAACGGTCATACCCGCGGGCGTGACAGCCGTGCCGCCGTTCGACGGAGGGCACGCTGCCTGCCGATTCAGCACTATCGAACAGTTACGCCTTGCCGAGGACGGGCTCGTTCACCGGCATATTCTTGACGGGCATATCCTTCTCATCCAGGCCCACCCCCAGAACCTGTGCCTTGCGCGCCTGAGGGAGTATTCGGGCTTCCAACACGATCAGGACAGCGACGATGGCGAAGGTCAGCTCAAAGTACGCAAAGCTCAGCGCCGCGCCGCCCAGGGCGAAGGCGAAAAGGCAAAGTTGCAGCATGGTTGCCAGCGAGCCGATCCACTGCGGACCGCCATCGCGCTTGATGCTGCGTGCGATGCGAACTGCCTTGAGGAATGCGCCCAGCAGGCAGATCAGGTAGATAGCCAGGCCGAAGAAGCCGTGCTCGGCCAGCACTTGGAAATAGATGCTATGGGCAGCGCGGGCGCGCGTGGCGTTTGGCAGCGCAGTACCAGTGTAGAACCACTCGTAGTCGAAGAAGTGGCGTGACAGCTCACTCCACACCGAGAAGGTTTCAAGCGATTTAAAACCGCCTCCGAAGAACGGATTCTGCATGGCGAGGATAAAACTCAATTTCCAAGCGGTGACACGTCCCATGAACGAAGCGTCTTCATCGGCTGCTTCGAGCGTGTTCATGCGCGAGGTCCACTCTTCCGACACAAAGAACGATAGCCCGATTACCAATACCCCGATCAGCAGCAGGACCGGTACCTTGCGGTCGGTCTTGACGAACAGGTAGACGCCGAAACCGGCAAGCGCCACGAAACCGCCGCGCGACTGAGTCCCGATGACGGCGGCCACCAGCAGTAGCATCGTGCCGAGCAGGCCGAGCCAGATGATCCGCGAACGCTGGCCATACTGGCCCAGCAGATAGAAGCAGATCGGCAGGGTCATCACGAAGGCAAGCGCAAGTTCGTTGCGGTCGCCGAGTGCGTGGCCGGGCAGGCCTTCGATCTTGTGCCCGCCGCCGCTGGCAAGGTATTTGAGGGCCTCGAGATCGCCATAGAAGCCCACCGACAGCACCACGCACCACAGGAAGAAGTCGACATGCAGCTTCTTCTCGATGATCAGGATCACGAATACGAACAGCGCGATCACCTTGGCGAAGCGGTTCCAGATTTCCCAGGAACGTTCCGGCGGCGCCATCGTCATCAGGGTCGAAAGGGTCGTCCACACGAAGAACAGCAGGATCATGCCGCCCAGCGCCCCGAGTGCGGGCTTGGGCTTGTCCTTCATGACCAGGTAGCTCAGGATGGCTACGCCGGTGAACAGCAGGTTGTAGCGGATGTTGCCGGCAACGCCGTATACCCAGGCGTTGGGGAAGAACAGCGCGGTCCAGATCCACATGCCGAGGCCGATGAACGGGCGCCGCGCCATGAAGTACAGCATGAAGGGCAGGAGGCTTAACAGTACGAGGTCGCGCATGGATCAGCCCTGCCCCATCTTCTTGCGTTGTTCTTCGGCTTTGGTCTCGGCCACGTCGGCGCGCAGGGCCCAGCGGCACAGGTACACGACGGCCAGCAGGTTGCAGGCCCAGAGAATTGATTCCATCTTGCGTGTCGATCCAGGTTAGGGCGTCCGGCAGGCAAGTGCGCCGGACGGTTGGCGCTGGCGCCGGTTGAGGATGTCTTCGAACAGGTTGAGCTGTCCGGCAGTGGTGTCGTCCCAGCTGAAGCCTTCGGCATAGCGGCGGGTCGCGCCCCGGTCCGGGTAGTTGGCGCGCAAGGCATTGACGGCGTCGGCCACGCCCTGGGGCGTGCGCTCGGCCATCAGCACGCCGGCTTGCGGCGCGGCCACCACTTCCGGGGTGCCATACACGCGGCTGGCGACAACCGGGGTGCCGCAGGCCATCGATTCGAGCAGCACGTTGGCCCAGCCTTCGCGCGAGGAAGCCAGCACCAGGGCGTCGGCCGCGCCGTAGTGATTGCGCAGCTGGGCTTGCGGCACGGCGCCGAGGAAGTCGACGCGGGCGGCGACGTCCAGCGTGCGCGCAAGTTCTTCCAGCATCTGCCGGTTCGGGCCGTCGCCGGCCACGACCAGGCGCACGCCGGGCAGCAGCGGCAGCGCGGCAATGATCAGTTCCTGCGCCTTGACCGGCACCAGGTGGCCGACCGTCAGCAGCGTAAAGGCGCCCGCCTTGGGTTGGCGCTCGATCGGCTGGAACAGCTGCAGGTCGACGCCGTTGCGCAGCGAGGTCACGCGGCCGGCATCGACGCCAAGGGCGACGACTTCGTCGCGCAGCGCATTGCAGACCGTGATAATGGCGTCGGCGCGGTTGGCGGCCCAGCGGATCATGCGGCGCGGCAGTGTGTAGTTCGGCAGCAGCGTGATGTCCGAGCCGCGCGCGGTGATGACCAGCGGCTTGTTGAAGTAACGGCCCAGCATGGCCGCGGCGACGCCGTCCGGATAAAAGTAGTGGGCGTCGATCAGGTCGAAGTCGTAACCCTCATCTAACATGCGCGCGATCGTTGGTTTCACCGACTGCGCCAGCAGCAGGGGCGCGACGTTCATGCCGATCTTCGGCAGGGTCGGGTAGCGCGGATGCGCCACGCGCAGGCCGTGGCGCAGTTCCTCGCGCGGCACCCGCGCCTGCTTCGCATAGTTGCCGAAGCGCGGATTCGTCGACGGGAACCAGGGCACCGGCGCGACCACGCGCGCCTCGACCTTGCCGCTGGCGACCAGGTGGCGCAGGCGCGTTTCGACGAAAATCCCGTGCCCGGGCTTCTCGCTGTTCGGGAACAGGGTACTGAAAGTCAGGATCTTCATGCAGCGCGCCGGGCCGTCAGGCGGCCGTAGATGTTGGGGTAACGCCCCACGCTGACCTTCCAGTTACGCTCGGTCTCGACGAAGCGGCGGCCATTCGCGCGCAAGGCCGGCCATTGTTCCTGCTGCTCGAGCAGGGCGCCGACTTTTTCGGCCAGCGAGGCCGGATCCGCCGCCTTGAACAGCACGCCGGTCTTGCCGTCTTCGATCAGTTCCAGGTGGCCGCCGACGTCGGACGCGGCCAGGATGCGGCCCTGCGCCATCGCTTCCAGCGGCTTCAACGGGGTGACCAGCTCGGTCAGGCGCATCGGCAGGCGCGGGTAGACCAGCACGTCGAGCAGGTCGTAGTACATGTTGACCTGGTCGTGCGGCACGCGGCCGGTAAAGACGACCTTGTCGGCGATGTTCAGGTCTTGCGCCAGCTGGCGCAGCTGGGCGTCCTGCGGACCGCCGCCGACCAGCAGCACGCGCAGGTCCGGCAGGCGTGCCGTCAGCGCCGGCACCGCGCGCAGCAGCACGTCCAGGCCCTCGTAGGCGTAGAACGAGCCGATGAAACCGATCAGGCGGGTGCCGGCCAGGCCCAGGCGCGTTTTGAGATCCTGGTCGGCGCTGCCGCCGACGGCGAACTTGTCGATGTCGACCGCGTTCGGGATCACGGTGACCTTGTCGGCCGGGATGCCGCGCGCGACGATGTCGCGGCGCAGGCCTTCGCAGATGGTCGTGACCGCATCGGCCTGGCGCAGCGCATAGGTTTCCAGCGCGCGCGTGGCGCGGTAGCGCAGGCCGTTCTCGGCGCTGGTGCCGTGGTCGACGGCCGCGTCTTCCCAGAAGGCGCGCACCTCATACACCACCGGGATGCCGAAGCGTTTACCGGCGCGCAGGGCGGCGATCGCGTTCAGGCTCGGCGAGTGCGCGTGCAGCACATCGGGTTTGATCTTCGGGATGATCTCGCCCAGGCGCCGGACCAGGCCGTCGATGACTTCCTTCTGGTTCAGCACCGGCAGGCGCGCGAGCGCCCCGCTGGACTTCGGCGTGCGGTAGAAGTGCAGGCCATCCACGGTTTCCTCGAGGGCGTCGTCGGAATTCTGCTTGGAGCCGGTAACATGGAAGGTCTCCCAGCCGAGCGCGCGCTGTTCGCGCAGGATCGAGCGGGTACGGAAGGTATAGCCGCTGTGCAGCGGGATCGAATGGTCGAGGACGTGAAGTACGCGCATCAGTTGCTCCTTGGGGCGGCGGCTGCGCCAGCGCCGTTCTTGCGCAGGAAGGCTTCGAACATCAGTACCGACCACAGCGCGGTGCTGTGGTCCTTGGTGGCGGCCTGGTGTTCGTCGACCATCTGCTTGAGGGTGTTCGGGTTGAAAATGCCGGTGTCGAGCAGGGCGGGATTGAGCACGGCCGACTTCATGGCGCCGGCCAGCGGGCCGCGCAGCCAGGTCGCCAGCGGGATCGAGAAGCCCATCTTCTTGCGGTACAGGATGTCGTCGCCCAGATAGGGCTTGAGCGCCTTTTTGAAGATGTACTTGCCTTCGCCGTTGCGCAGCTTGCAGCCCGATGGCAGGCCGGAGACCCACTCGACGAACTGGTGGTCGAGCAGGGGCACGCGCACTTCCAGTGCATGCGCCATCGATGCGCGGTCGACCTTGGTCAAAATATCGCCCGGCAGGTAGGTCTTCATGTCGATGTACTGGATCAGCGACAGCGGATCGTCGGTTGGCGCGTTATTCGCGTAGCCGCGCATGACTTCCACCGCGCGGTAGCCCTGCAGTTTGCTCTTGAAACTGTCCGAGAACATGCCGCCGCGCACGCGGTCGTTGTTGATCGACACGCCGTGGAAGTAACCCTCGGTCAGGTCGCGCGCGAGGGCCTCGAAGGTGGTCTTGGCGCGGAAGACGCGCGGCGCCCAGTCGGCCTTCGGATAGGCCTTGCCGAGCAGGCCGAACACGGGTTTGCGCAGGGCCAGCGGCAGCATCGAGCGCACGCGCTCTTCTCCCATGGCCATGCGGTGGCGGCGGTAGCCGGCGAAATTCTCGTCGCCGCCGTCGCCCGACAGGGCCACGGTCACGTTCTTGCGCGCCAGTTCGCAGACGCGGTAGGTCGGGATCGCCGAGCTGTCGGCATACGGCTCGTCGTACAGGCCGGCGAGCATGTCGAGCAGGCCGTAGTCGTCCTTGTCGACGATTTCCATGCGGTGATTGGTCTTGTAGCGTTCGGCCACCTGCTTGGCATAGGTCGACTCGTCGAAGTCCGCCTCGTCGAAGCCGATCGAGCAGGTATTCACCGGACGATCGGACAGGCCGGCCATCATCGCCACGATGGCGCTCGAATCGACCCCGCCCGACAGGAAGGCGCCGAGCGGCACGTCCGCTTCCATGTGGCTCTCGACCGCTTCGCGCAGGCGATGGATGGTTTCGCCCTCGATGTCGCCGTCGGTCATGCCGACGTGCGGCGTGAACGGCACGTCCCAGAACTGTTTCGAGGCCGGCAGCGTCGTCATGCCGGGCTTTAAGGTCAGCGTGTGGCCCGGCAGCAGTTTGAACGCGCCGGTGAAAATCGTGCGCGGCTCGGGCACGTAGCCGTAGGCGAAATATTCCTCGACGGCGCAAGGGTCGATCTCGCGCACCAGGTTCGGCAGCGTTAGCAGGGATTTGAGTTCCGAGCCGAAGGCGAACATCCCGTCCGGCAGCAGCGCGTAATGGAAAGGCTTGATGCCGAGGCGGTCGCGCGCCATGAACAGGGTCTGCTTGTTGCGGTCCCAGATCGCGAAGCCGAACATGCCGCGCAGGCGGTGCACGCAGTCTTCTCCCCATTCTTCCCAGGCGTGGACGATGACCTCGGTGTCGCAGCGGGTGCGGAACTCGTGGCCCAGGCCTTTGAGTTCCGTCATCAGGGCGCGGAAGTTGTAGATCTCGCCGTTGAACACGATGACCACGCTGTGGTCTTCGTTGAACATGGGCTGCAGGCCCGCGGCCAGGTCCATCACCGAGAGGCGGCGGTGGCCGAAGGCCAGGCCCGGCTCCAGGTGCAGGTCGCCCTCCGACGGACCACGGTGAAATTGCGAGTCGTTCATACGCTGCAGCAGGGCCGGGTCGATCGCCCGGCCGCCGTGCAGGTCAAAAATGCCAGTTATTCCGCACATGGTGTGATTGCTTGTTGAAGTGTTGTCTTGCTCTTGCAGAGGCGGTCGTAGAGGCCGAGGTAGGCGGCCAGCATGGCCGCCATGCTGTATTGGTGTTCGATGCGTTCGCGTGCGGCGCGGCAGTGCGCTGCCGCCAGGTCCGGGTTGCGTACGTAGGTGGCCAGCGCCTGCGCCAGCGCTTCCGGATCGCCGGCCGGCACCAGGCTGCCGTGCACGCCGTCGGTCACCACTTCCGGGATGCCGCCGACACGGCTGGCGACGACCGGCAGTTCGCTGGCCATGGCTTCGAGCAGGGTCACCGGCGTGCCTTCGGCGATCGAGGGCAGGGCGAACAGCGAGAAGCCGCCCAGCACTGCAGCGACGTCGGCATGGGCGCCGGCGAAGATAATGTCCTCCCCGACACCGCTGGCGGCCGCCTGCGCTTCCAGGCGCGCGCGCAGCGGGCCGTCGCCGACCAGCACCAGGCGCAGCTGTTGGTCGGGGACGCGTGCGCGCAGGCGCGCAAAGGCGTCGATCAGGCAGGCATGGTTCTTGACGTCCTGCAGGCGGCCGACGGCGCCGATGACGAAGGCGCCGTCGGCGCGCCAGGCTGCTGCCGCCGGGGCTACCGGTGCACCTGCATAAAAGCGCTCGGTGTCGACGCCGTTGATGATGGTTTCCACCTTGCGGTTCGGCAGGCGCACGGTCGTGTCGAGCCAGCGTGCGAGGTCGGCGGACACCGGCACATAGCGGTCGATCACGTTCGCCAGCAGCCGGCGCAGCAGGTTGTGCTTGCGGTTCAGACCCTGCGGGTCGGAGGCGTCGCGTCCGTGCTCGGCGTGGATGCGCACCGGCACGCCGGCCAGCAAAGCCACCGCCTGGTACTCGATGGTGCCGAGGTTATAGGTGTGCAGGATGGCCGGGCGCAGGCGGCGCAGCAGTTTGAACAGTTTGACATGCACCTCCGGCGCGAGACCCGGTGCCTTGTGCAGCGCGTACAGCTCGACGTCCGGGCGCGCGATGCGCTCTGCGAAATCCGTGTAGTCGGTCAGGCAGACGATCGCGTGCCGGTAGCGTTCGGCCGGCATGCGGTTGATCGTATCGACCAGCAGCGTTTCCAGGCCGCCGATGTCGAGGCGGTAGATCAGGTGCACGACCAGCGGGGCGGTGCGATGAAGCGTTACCACGGCCATGCTCAGCGTCCCCGCGTCTGCTGCAGCGTGGCCTCGATGGCCTCGCCGCCGCGTGCCATGAAGGCGCGCAGCGCGGCGCGCGCCGCCTGCGGGTCGTCGTTCACCGGCGTCGCCAGCACCAGCAGCGCGCCGTCGTCGCCATGGAACAGCAGCTTGGCCTTGGCCGTGTGCAGCTTGCCGACCACGTTGCTGGTCGTGTTGTGGCCATCGATCCACATCCAGTGCCAGACCAGCAGCGGGCCGCCGGGACCCGCCAGCGTGGTTTCGCGCACGGCCAGGCCGTCCACGGTGCGGCCGCTGCTGCTAGTGGCGTGCCAGGCATCCTTCGGGCCGGCCAGGCGGTTGATCGAGCTGATCAGGCCTTTGCTCTTGTCCTGGTTGCGGTAGTACAGCACCTGCAGCTTCACAGGGCGGCTGCCTTCCATGTAGACGCCGGCGACCTTGGCATCCGGGGCCATGTAGTCCGGTTCCCAGCCCGGGAAGGCGGCGGCGGTGCTCGCCTGGCTGCCCAGTTGCGGCAGGGCCAGCGACACGGCGTCCGGGTTGTGGTTGGCGCGGTCGTTGTAGGCGGCAAAGGCTGGCCAGACGGCGGCTACGGCGACGATCGCCAGCGCCATCGGCAGCAGCGAGCGGGCAGGGCCCGCGTTTGCCATACCGGCCACGGCGGCCTGTGCGCTTGGTGACGGCGCTTCTTCTTCGCGCCAGTAGCTGCCGATCCAGAACATCAGGAACATCACGATGCCGAAGAACAGCCAGCCGTAGATCAGGTGGTCGACGCCGGTCGCCAGTTCCATGCCGGAGAGGTGGCCGATCATGACGATCATGTAGGCGCGCAGGCCGTTGGCGATGATCGGCACGATGACCGACAGGCCGATGAACAGCGCGCGGCGCACGTTCGAGCGGTAGGTCAGGTAGGCGTACAGGCAGCCGAGGGTGATCGAGGAGATCAGGTAGCGCACGCCGCTGCAGGCTTCCACGACCGACCAGCTGCCGGTGGGCAGCTCGAAGCGGGTGCCGTTGCGCAGCACGGGGATGCCGGTGACCTGCACCGCCCACACGGTGAAGTCGGCGGTGATGCCGATCAGCGGGTCGACGAAGACTTCGCCGAAGGGGACGGCGAACAGCAGGAACAGCAGCGGGAAGGTCAGCGAACCGGCCAGGCGGCGCCCGAGCAGGGCAAAGGCCGCCAGCGGGAACATCGCGACAAAGGCGTACTGCATCACGACCTGCACCCCGGCGATGCGCGCGGCCAGCCAGCCGGCGCCGGCGATCGCCAGCAGCGCCAGCACCGGCCATGCCGGTTGCGCGGGAATCAGGGAAAAATTGGCGCGCCGGCGCCAGATCAGCCACAGGCTGATCGGCACGATGGCGTAGCCGTGGGCGAAGGTCTCCGAGCTGTTCCAGATGTCGACGATCGAGCGCGCGGTGTCGAAATACAGCACCAGGGGCGCGAGCAGCGCAAGGACGACCAGGAGCGCATTGGCTCCCGTCACGGGACGGGCGTTGGCCTCGACCAGGCCCGGTGGCGGTTTCAGGAACATTCCAGTCGCTCCCCGATGCAGGCCAGGTTGCTCGGCCAGCTGTATTGGCGTTCGACGCGTTCGCGTGCGGCGCGTCCCATCGCATCCCGGCGTGCGTGCAGCATGCCGCTCACGGCTTCCACAAAGGCGTCGGCGCCGTCGGCCAGCACCAGTTCGGCGCCCGGTTCGGCCTCGATGCCCTCCAGTGCCTGCGGCGACACCACGACCGGGGTGGCCATCGCCATCGCTTCGAGTACCTTGTTCTGGATGCCGCGCGCGATGCGCAGCGGCGCCACCGCGGCCTGGGCGTGCGCGATGTAGGGGCGCACGTCGGGCACGGTGCCGGTGACGGTCACGCCCGGCAGTTTTTCGAGGTCGCGCACGGCCTGGGTCGGGCGCGCGCCGACGATGTAGAAGCGCAGGTCGGCAAAGCGCGTGCGCAGTGTGGGGAACACCTCGTTCGCGAACCACTGCACGGCGTCGACGTTCGGCCAGTAATCCATGGCGCCGGTGAAGACGACGGCGCGCTCGCCCCCGGCATACGGATTGGCGTAGGGAGTGTCGGGGCTGAAGTACTCGGTATCGACGCCGTTGTTGAAGAAGCCGATGCGGGCGCTGCTTTCCGGGGCCAGGTCGCGGAACAGCTGGGCTTCCGGGGCCGAGACGAACAGCGAGGCGTCGTAGTCGCGCGCGACGCGGCGTTCATAGGACAGCAGCTGGCGCGCTTCGTGGCGGTACAGCCAGCTCATCGGCCAGGATTTCTGGTCGGCGTACTGGCGCCATTTGTCCGAATCGACGTCGCAGAAGTCGACCACGCGGCGCGCCTGCGGGTACTTGTCGGCGTACTGCGCCATCGCCGACGAGAACACCAGCACGCGCTCGATCTGGTGCTTGGCGACCGTGGCGTCGACCCAGCGTTCGAGGCTGGCGTCGCGGTAGTAGTCGAGCGACAGCGAGCGGTTCTTCAGCAGGGCGCCCAGGCTGCGCACGCGCGCCAGCGTCGGGTTGAGCGGCGCAAAATGACTGCTCGCGCACATGGCCTCGACCTTCGGCACGTGCTGCCAGTCGTCGGCGTCGTCGACAAAGGTCGCCAGGTGCACCCGGTACTGCCCCGCAAGATGCTTGAGCAGGTGGTAGGAGCGGATCTTGTCGCCCTTGTTCGGCGGATAAGGGATACGGTGGATCAGTAGCAGCAGGTCTTGCACGGATTACCCCAGGTTGCGGACAATGTGTGGACCGATCAGGTTTGCCACCGGGATCGGCAGTTTTTTCCACATCTTGATGAAGAGCTGGTATTTCGGATTCAGCGGATTATTGTCCGGCAGGGCGTCGGCGCCGTACAGCTTGTATTCGTAGGGCAGGTGCTGGGCCGTGAAGCCCCAGTTCTTTTTAAAGTCGTAGGCACCGGTGCCAAGCTTGGAGCGGCCGAAGTCGAACAGGCGGCATCCGCGCGCGGCCGCTGCCTGCATCAGATTCCAGTACATGAAGTCGTTGCCCGCCACTTCGCGCGCCAGGTCCATGCCGCCGCCGTAGTAGGGCACCACTTCGTCGCGCCAGTAGAAGCTCAGTACCGAGCCGACCAGGCGGCCGTCATCGGTGACGATGGTGCGCACTTCGCACTCATCGCCAAACTCTTTTTGCAGCAGCGCGAAGTATTTTTTCGGGAAGACCGGGGTGCCGAGGCGGTGCACGCTGTGCGAATAGGCCGTGAACAGGCGGTCGACGTTGCTGTCGACTTCGCCGCGCAGGCCCAGCTTGATGCCCTTGCGGACCATCGCGCGCTGCTTGCGCGGAATCGCGTTCAGGTTTTCCTCGTCGTCGTGCGAGATCGCCTTGCGGAAGGTGACGTACAGCTCCTTCGTGTGCCAGGACGGATCGTCCGGGTGGGCACGCTCCATGCCGCGGTATTCGAGGTGGCCGACGCCGAGCTCGCGCGCCAGCTTGTCGGCGGCGCCGTCGAGCAGCACACGGGCCCCGTCGTCGATCGCGGCCACGCCGCCGTAGACGCAGAAGGGCATCGCCCCCAGCGAGTGGCCGAACAGGCGGCTTTTGATCTGCGCCAGCGGCAGCACGCCGAGGATCTGACCGTCCTGTTCGACGTAATAGAACCAGGTCTTGATGCCGAAGGATTGCTCGATCACCGGCTGCCAGCCGGAGAGGTGGAAGAAGGTCGCTTCCGGGCAGCTGCGGACAAAAGCGTCCCAGCGGGCGCGGTCCTGCGGTTTCAATAGCTGCAGGGTTTGTGCGGCAGCGGAACGCAGGCCATGCGTGCGTTCCGCCTGCAGGGCCTGCGAGTTTTCAATAATCGAATTCATCATGGCTTACTCAGGAAAATACGGTCCATCCGGTCCCACGCGAAATCGCGGGCGAGGGCAGCGATGCGCCCTTCCATGCGGTCGATGTTGATGTAGTGGCGGAAGCGCGCCTTGGCGCCCAGGCCTTCGGGACGCGGCTGGCCGGGATCGACTTCCCACGGGTGGAAGTAGAACAGGGCCGGCTCGTTATCGAGCTCGTTGACGCGCTTGACCATCCAGCGCGACAGTGCGTACGGCAGCAGGCGGAAGTAGCCGCCGCCGCCGGCCGGCAGTTTGCGATTGCCCAGCATGGCAGTGGTGATCGGGATTTCCAGCAAACCGTCCGGGCCGTTTGGGTAAAAGGCGAAACGGGGCGCGTCCGGCATGCCGTAGTGGTCGTGCTGGATCGGGTAGATGCTCGAGCTGTAGCGGTAGCCCGCTTCCGTCAGCGCGTCAAGCGCCCACAGGTTGCCGTGGCCGATCGAGAAGCTCGGGGCGCGGTAGCCGATCACGGCCTGGCCGCCGATGTCTTCCAGCAGGGCCTTGCTGGAGCGGATGTCGTTGTCGAATTCGGCGCGGCTCTGGTCGGAGGCGCGCAGGTGGCCGTAGCCGTGGCTGGCCAGTTCATGGCCGGCCTCGACGATGCGGCGCACCATGGCGGGATAGCGTTCGGCGATCCAGCCGAGCGTGAAGAAGGTGCCCTTCACGCCACCCTGCTCGAACAGGGCGAGGATGCGCTCGATGTTGGCTTCGACGCGGCATTCGCGCGCCGGCCAGCTGGCGCGGTCGATATAGGGGGCGAATGCCGAGACCTGGAAATAGTCCTCGACGTCGCAGGTCATCGCATTGCGGATGCGCTCGCCCGGCTGGCGCTGCGGCCGGGCTGCGGGAGTCTGCATCTTCATTCCTGGGTATCCACGTGTTGTGCCGCCTGGATCCCTTGCGGGTTGGCGACGATTTTTTTCAGGATCGACAGCACCGAGACCACCGATTTTTCGAGGCGCATCATGCGCTCGTCGAGCACTTCGATGCTGTCGCGGCGTTCGCCCAGGTGGTCGAGGCCATCGGCCATCGATTGAGTACGCAGGGCGCCGGTTGCCGGCGCAGCCATCACCTCCGGCTGCTGGAATTCTTCGCTGATGTCGCCGATGACGGTCCGGATATGCTCTTCTGTAAAGTGGTGCAGCTCTTCCAGGTAGCCCATCAGCAGCACGCGGTCGAGCAGCGTGTTGGTCTTGCGCGGGATGCCGCCGGTGTAGCCGAAGATCGCCTCGTGGGCGGCATCGTCGAAACTCGGGTCGCCGTTCCAGCCCACCGTGTGCAGGCGGTGCTCGATGTAGGCGCGGGTTTCCTGCGCATCCATCGGGCCCAGGTGGTAGCTGGCGATGACGCGCTGGCGCAGCTGCTGCATGCCCGGGCTGTGCAGGGTGGCGCGGAATTCCGGCTGGCCCAGCAGGAAGGTCTGGAGCAGGGACTTGTCGTCGGTCTGGAAGTTCGACAGCATGCGCAGTTCTTCCACCGTCTTCGGGTTCAGGTTCTGCGCTTCGTCGATGACGAGCAGGGCGCGCTTGCCCTGGCGGTCGACGTTGTGCAGGAAGGCCTCGAGGCGGGTCAGCAGGTCGGTCTTGGTCGCGCCTTCATGCGGCAGACCGAAGCCCGAGGCCACCATGCGCAGCGTGTCGTCCGGATCGAGGTGGGTGTTGACGATGTGGGCGGCGACGATCTGCTCGTGCGGCAGCTTGTTGAACAGGTTGCGCACCAGCGTGGTCTTGCCCGCGCCGACCTCGCCGGTCACGACGATGAAACCCTCGCCCTGCGACAGGCCGTACTCGAGGTACGCCATGGCGCGCTTGTGGCCTTTGCTGCCGAAGAAGAAGTGGGGGTCGGGGCGCAGCTGGAAGGGCTTGGCCGAAAATCCATAATACGGTTCGTACATCGTGTCACTCCACTTAAAACTGGGCCGTTAGGGTGGCGCTGATCGAATTGGCGTAGTAATGCGTACTGTTGAGGCCATGCTCGCCGCGGGAGTGGCGCAGTTCGACGAGGCCGTTCAGCTGGCGGCTGAAGATCTGGCGCACGCCCATGCTGAGCGTCTGCTGGTCGCGCTCGATGTTGGTGGACAGGGAGCGCGAGCGCGACAGCGTCAGGGCCGCCGTCGCGGTCGTCTTCGAGTCCAGGCGATAGCTGTGGGCGGCGTTGAAGCCGGCCTGGCGCACGTTGTTGTTGAGTGCGAACAGCTGGCTGCCGAGCAGGTCGCTGTCGGCCTCGCTCGAGGACAGGGCGATGCGCTCGCTGGCGAACAGCGACACGACCGTGCTGTGGGTGCGCCAGTTGTAGGTGGTCGCGGCGCGCGCCAGCTTCTGGCGGAAATAGCGGTTGGTCAGGTAGTTCACTTCCTGCGCCAGGCTACCCGGCAGGCCGGTGGCGAGCAGGTAGTTGTCGATCGCCAGGCGGCGCGCGAACGGATCGGGGATCGTCGCGGCGAACAGCGTGTCGAGCAGGGAGGCAGTGTCGAGCGCCTGCGGCAGCGAGAACTGCGAGCGGGTGGTCGTCACGTCGTCCGAGTAGCTCAGGCTGGTGACGCTGTGGCGGCCGCGGAACGAGGCCGACAGTGCACCGGTCTTGCCCAGGAAGTGGCGACCGCCCGACATTTCCAGCTTGATGCGGCTGTTCGGGCGCCAGGCGAAGCCGGCCGACCAGCTCGGGCCTTCGGTACTGCCGCCCAGGGAATCGTAGTCGTAGGTGTCGTAGCCGCCGCTGGCGGTCAGGCGCAGCGTGCGGCTGAGCGCATAGCCCAGGTTCAGCTTGGCGTTTTCCGAGAATGTGTCGGCGAATTGCTTGTTGTCGACATCCTGGCGCGCATAGTTCAGGTTCCAGTTCAGGTCTTCCCACGAACGGCCGCTGGTCAGGGTGAACGACGGGCCATGGGCGGTGCTGCTGCCGTAGCGCGAGCGGTCGGCCTCGACGCCGTTCAGGGTATAGCGCAGCGTCGCATGGGCAAAGTTGCCGAAGCGCTGCTGGATGTTCGGGCTGATGCTCCAGGTGCTGACGTCGGCGACGTTTTCGTTGTTGTAGCGGGCTTCCTGGCCGAGCAGGCCGAAGGCCGAGATGGCCTGGGTGCTGGCGCTGGCGCTGGCGTCGACGTACATGAACTCGTCGATGACCTTCAGGCGGCCGGCGGCGTCGTACTGGAGGCGGTTCCTGCGCGAGTTGCCGCGGCCGCCGCCGATGTAGCCGAACAGCGAGGCGCTCGCGTTGACGCTGCCCTGCACGTACCTGTTCTGGCCGTAAGCGGAAATGCCCGGCATGACTTCGGTGATCAGGCGCGCGTCGCGGCGCGAGCTGCCGTGGTTGGCGTTATCGGTCAGGGTTTCGGTGATGGACAGCGAGGGCGTGACACGCCATTGGGCCTGGGCCGGCAGTACCACCAGCAATGCCGCTGCCAGCGGCGCAAGCCGCGGCAGCTTGCCGATGATCTGCTTAGCCGTAGTTGTAGTCATACTTCTCTTCGATCCCCGGGATGTCCCGCGCCTTGTTGTAAATGAGGTTGACGTTGCTGCAGCCTTCGAGCTGGCGCAGCGATTCCGAGACCGCCTGCTGGGTCGTGGCCTGGGCCTCGACCACCATCACGATCTGGCCCATGTGGCTGGCCAGGACGCGTGATTCGCTCGTCAGCAGCAGCGGCGGCGAATCGAAAATGATGACGCGGTCCGGATAGCGGTGGGCGATCTCGTTGACCAGGTTGCTCATCGTCGAGCTGGCCAGCAGTTCGGTGGCGCGCGGGGTGCTGGTGCCGGCCGGCAGGATGCTCAGCGTGTCGACATTGGTACGCAGCATCACGTCCGACAGGTCGAGCTTGTCGTCGACCAGGATGTCCATCAGGCCGCGCTCGGCGGGCAGGCCGAGCGTGCGCAGCACCGAAGGACGGGCCACGTCGGCGTCGACCAGCAGCACCGTGTGGTCGAGTTCCATGGCGATGCTCATCGCCAGGTTGATCGCGCAATAGGTCTTGCCTTCGCCCGGCAGCGAGCTGGTGATCATGATCAGGTTGTTCGGGCGGGCGCCCTTGGCCTGGCCGAAAGCGCGCTGCAGCAGCGGGCGCTTGATGACGCGGAAGTCTTCCAGCAGGCTGGTGCGGCCGCTGGCGGCCGTCACCAGGCCCGCTTCGCGCATCGCCGCCAGGTCGAGTTCGACCTTGCGCACGCCCGGCTTCGGCGTGGTCATGCGCGGCGTGTCGAGGCGCGGTTCGGCGCGGCCGGCACGCGGCGCTTCGGCGCGCGCTGCCGGGGCTGGCGCCGCGGTGGCGGCGGTGGGTGCAGGCGCGGCAGGCGCTGCCTGCGGCTGCAGCACGACGGCTTCGCCATCGTGCTCGACGACGACGGGGGCCGGTGCAGGCACGCGGGTGTGGTCAATGCGGCTGGCCGCTTTTTCGATAATGCTCACGTTCGCTCCTAATATTGTTCCGTTACACGGCGTCCGGGGGCGCGCTTACGCCGCTGCCCGGGCCAGCATGGCGGCCACGCCGATGCCGTAGGCGCCGAACAGCCCCAGCACGGCGGCGCCAAGGCCCATCAGGCGGCGCTTGCGCATCACCTTCTGGCTGCCGGTCCAGTGCATGTTGATCGATCCGAGCACCGGAACGCCGGTCGTCTCGCGCAGGGCCGAATGGCTCAGGAAGGTCGGACGCACCTGGGCCATCAGGAAGGCGCCGATCAGGCCGGCGAGCAGAGCGCCGGCAAACACGGCCGAGAACAGGGCCAGGCGGTTCGGGCCGGACGGCTTGACGGCTGCCAGCGGCGGCTCGATCACGCGGAAGGTCATCATGTTGGTGGCCGAGGTCAGGTCGCCCGACAGGCGGGCCTGCTCGCGGCGCTGGACCAGCTTCTGGTAGTTGTCGCGGTTGACTTCGTAGTCGCGGTTCAGCTGGACCAGCTGGGCTTCGACTTCCGGCGCCGTCTCGCGCTGGCTGCGCAGGGTGGCCACGCGGTTCGAGTACTCGTTGACACGGGCACGCAGCGAGGCCACGCGCGACTCGGCATCCGACAGCGACACGGTCAGCTGCTGCATCATCGGGCTGGCGGCCACGACCGCATCGGCGCGAGGCTTCTTCGCCGCTTCCTTCTTCTGCGCCTGCAGCTGCTCGACCAGGCGCTTGGTGCCGATGATGTCCGGGTGCTGCTCGGTGTACTGCAGGCGCAGCGCGTCGAGGTTCTTCTGGGCGGTGGCGAGGCGGTTTTCCAGTTCAGGATCGACTACGGTGCCGCTGCTGGTGACGGCGCCGCCGCCGGTGGCCATGCGGCGACGGATTGCGTTCGCCGCCTGCTCGGCTTCGGCCAGCTCCAGGCGGGCCTGGCTCAGGGCGTCGTTGGCGGAAGCGACCCGGCTGCCGAAATCGGTGCCGTTCGGCAGCAGGCCCATGTTCTTGATCTTGAATTCCTTCAGCTTGTTCTCGGCGGCGGCCAGTTTTTCCTCGGTGCTGCGGATCTGGTCGTCGATGAACTGGACAGCCTTGTCCGATTCCTGCTTCTTGCCGCCGAAGCTGCCTTCCACGAAGATCGTCAGCAGCGACTGAACCACGTCCTTGGCCAGCTTCGGATCGGTCGCGGTGTAGCTGATGGTATAGATGTCGTCGCGCTCGGTACCGGCCATCGTGATCTTGGACATCAGCTCGTCGACCATGCGGTCCTTCTCGTCGCTGGTCTTGGCCTTGACGTCGAGGTCGGTATCGCGCATGACGCGTTCGACGTTCGGGCGGCTGATCAGGGTCTGGCGCATGAACATGACTTGCTGGTCCACGTTCGGCAGGGTGGTCATGCCCGACAGCAGCGGCTTGAGGATGCTCTGCGTATCGACATAGACGCGGGCCGAGGTTTCGTACTGATTCGGCAGTTTGAGCACAATGGCCCAGCCGATCAGCGCCACCACCCAGGTGATGGCCACTGCATGCCAGCGGTATTTACCGATGGCCTTAAGGAAATTCAGGATTAGGGCTGTTATCTCTGCCATCTCATCAGTCTCGCCATGAGTGCCCGGCGGGGCGCCGGACACGAACATTCAACAAAGGAACACGCATCATCGCTTGTAGTTTGTGCAATTGCAATTGCGTGCCAGAAATTTGTGCTAATAAACGCCTTGCATAGCACGCGTTACAACACAAATTCTTGCCTGCAACGCCGAAAACGGCTGTCGTGTTTCATTTGGGACGTTATTATTGCCACCAAACAAACTTCAGCTCGCTTAAAATGTTGCACAGCGTTAATACGCAACCGCAGCATTTTTCCTGAACCTGAATCCAGGACAATGTCTTTGCTTACCATCAAGCTGATGTATTGTAATGTTGAAATTGCAAAAGGGGCTGCACGATTGATTCCTATTCGAAATAATGAATGCAACATCAATAAGGGACCGTTGCGGCGCCGGCTGCTGGCCGCCTGCGCGGCCTTTACGCTGGCGGCGACGGCTGGTCCGAGTCACGCCGATGGCCTGACGCGCACGATTGCGGCGGTCAAGCCGGCTATCGTCGGGGTCGGCACCTTCCTGAAAACCCGTAGCCCGTCGGTGATGTTTACCGGCACCGGCTTTGCCGTCGGCGACGGGCTGAGCGTCATCACCAACGCGCATGTGGTGCCGACTACGCTCGACGGCGCGAGGATGGAAGAGCTGGGCGTGGTGGTCGGCGCCGGCCAGGACTTCGCTTTCCGCCCGGCGCGCGTGGTGGCGGTCGATCGCGGGCGCGACCTGGCGCACCTGCGCTTGACTGGCGGGGCGCCGCTGCCGGCGCTGGCGCTGGGCGACTCGCGCGCCGCGCTCGAAGGGCAGGCGCTGGCCTTCACCGGCTTCCCGCTGGGCATGGTGCTCGGGCTGAACCACGTCACCCATCGCGCGATGCTGTCGGCCGTGACGCCGATCGTCATGCCGTCGATGAGCTCGCGCGGACTCGATGCCCGTGCGATCACCCAGCTGCAGCGCGACCCCTTGAAAATTTTCCAGCTCGACGGCACGGCTTATCCGGGCAACAGCGGCAGCCCGGTGTACGACCCGGAGACGGGCGCCGTGCTCGCCGTGATCAATATGGTGTTCGTCAAGGGATTGAAGGAAAATGCGATTTCCAGCCCGAGCGGCATCAGCTATGCTATCCCGGTTCAGTACGTGCATGAACTGTTGCAGCGGAAGTGAAAAAAATGAAATATTTCAATCGTGCACGCCTTAACCGCGAGCACGATTAAGATACAATACGCCAGTTTGATGGCTAAATAACAATTTTTAATCTGCAATAACAACAGTCTGGCGATGCCGTCGCTGCCGCCGGTGCCTGTTTTGTGAAGGGGAATGAAGTGAGCAAGATCATGACGAATCTGACGAAACTGGCCCTGGCTTCCGCCTGCGTCGTGGCCTTGTCCGGCTGCTCGCTGCTGGACAGGTTCAAGTCGCCCGCGCCAACGAATGCATCGATGGCAGGCGTGGTGCCGGCCGACTACCTGATCGGCCCGGGCGACGCCGTCAACATCATCGTCTGGCGTAATCCGGAAGTGTCGATGTCGGTGCCTGTGCGTCCGGACGGCAAGATCACCACCCCGCTGGTCGAAGACCTGCCGGCCGCAGGCAAGACCTCGACCGAACTGGCGCGCGACATCGAAAAGGCGCTGGCCAAGTTCATCCAGCAACCGGTTGTCACCGTCGTCGTCACCGGCTTCATCGGCAACTATGGCGAGCAAATCCGCGTGATCGGCCAGGCCGCCAAGCCGCAAGCCCTGCCGTACCGCCGCGACATGTCGCTGATGGACGTCCTGATCGCCGTCGGCGGCGTCACCGAGTTCGCCTCCGGCAACCGCGCCAGCATCATCCGCACGGTCGACGGCAAGCAGCAGAAACTGCGCGTGCGCCTCGACGACCTGATCAAGGACGGCGACATCTCGGCCAACATGCCGATGCGTCCGGGCGACATCCTGGTGATCCCGGAAAGCTTCTTCTAAGCAGGGATTACCCTGTCGACCCGGCATGATACTGTCGGGTTTTCTTACAACGGCGCCTTCGGGCGCCGTTTGTCTTTGCGCTCCAGCTTGGCTAAGTGCTTGATTAGTTGTTGTATTTAATTACTTATTTTCCTTTGGTATGGCATTTGCTTGTAGGAATTTCCCTACGAAAGCGCAGGTGTGCCATACTTTGAAAAACGAGGGAGATGTGTTCATGGACAAGCAACCAAACCAAGTTAAGCCGTCGCAAACCGCCACCACGCTACCGCCCCTCGATTCCAAGGGAGCTGCGCGACGCCGCTTTACGCGTCTTGGCGCTGGCGCCACCGGCGTCATCCTGACCCTGCACAGCCAGCCGGGCATGGCGGCCGAAGGGCTCGGATGCGTTACGCCGTCCGGCTTCATGTCGATGAAGACCACTTCGGCCAGCCACAGCCCGCAAGGGATCTGTTCGGGCAACCGCTCGCACGGCTACTGGAAAACCCATGAAGATGAGTGGGCGAGCCAAGCCGGTGTCGACTCG
The DNA here is from genome assembly GCF_053668055.1 of Massilia sp. SYSU DXS3249. Taxonomy (NCBI): domain Bacteria; kingdom Pseudomonadati; phylum Pseudomonadota; class Betaproteobacteria; order Burkholderiales; family Oxalobacteraceae; genus Massilia; species Massilia sp. SYSU DXS3249. Next base: position 307,334 of record NZ_JBSIPX010000003.1, read on the forward strand.
ACAACGAAATTCGGCGACATCTTCCTTGCCACCGGCAACTACGAAGGTCTTGCGCAGGCTACCCTGATGGATGTCCTGGTCCGTCCGCCGAAGGATTCAAAGGACCCAAAGGACCCGAAAGGCCCGAAGAACCCAAAGGGCTCAGAGGACTCGACGGACTCCACGGACTGGATCGACATCAAGGAGATCGACCAGAATAATGTGGCGATGCAGACCGTCACGGCCTTCCTCAATGCGCGCGCGGCCAGCCGGACGGCCACGCCGACCGTGTTGCCGGAAAGTCTAGTGCAGGAAATCTGGGGTCAGTATGTCCGCCAGGGCTATTATTCGCCCAGCACCGGCGCCTTCATCTGGCATGGCCCGCTGATCGCGGAATATTTCGAAAGTACCTTCCGCTAAGGCAGCGATTCGCCGCGCACGCATGCCACCTCTTATTTCCTGGCGCCTGGTCCCGGGCCAGCACCTGCTGCACCGCTGCTGGGATGGCGAATGCGTGCTCTACAACGACCTGACGGGCGACACCCATCTGGTCGATGCCTTCACCCTCGAATTACTGGAACTGCTAGGCGCCGCGCCGCGGCCGGCAGGGGCGCTTGCCGCCGCCCTCGGCGCCCTCGAGGAGCATCCTGACGTGGATGCCGCCCTTGACGACCCGCTTGCCGAGTTGCTGGCCGACCTCGCCGCGCTGCACCTGATCGAGGCGGCGTGCTGACCGTCGGCGCGCTCGGCGCGGGTGCGCTGGCGGAGCGACTGCGCGGACCGGGCCTGCGCCTGCAGACCGGGCCCTTCGTGGCGCGCGTGCGCAGTCCGCTGCCCGCGCTGGCGCGCAGCCTCGGCCGCATGTATGCCGACTATCCCGTGCTCGACGAGGGCACCCAGGCCGATTTCGACCTGCTGCTTACTAGCGCGCGCGGGCTGCGCCGCCTGGTGCGGCCGCAAGTGCACTTCCATTACGACGGCATGGCTCCGTTTCAGCCGCTGCCGCTGGCCCAGGCCTTCCCGATGTTCGAATGGGCGATGAACTGGTGCGTTTCGAGCCAGGCCCACTCGTGGCTGGTGATCCACGCCGCCGTCGTCGAAAAGGAAAACCAGGCGGTCATCCTGCCGGCCCCGCCCGGTTCGGGAAAAAGCACGCTGTGCGCGGCCCTGGTGGCGCGCGGCTGGCGCCTCCTGTCGGACGAGCTGACCCTGGTCCGGCTGGACGACGGCCGCATCGACCCGCTGCCGCGCCCGGTCAGCCTGAAGAACGGTTCGATCGACGTGATCCGCGCCTGGGCCCCCGACGCCGAGCTGTCGCCGCCGGTTGCCGACACCTTGAAGGGCACGGTTGCGCACATGCGCGTGCCCGCGGCCAGCGTGGCGCGCGCGCACGAGCCGGCGCTGCCGGCCTGGATCGTGTTCCCGAAATGGCACGCTGGCGCGGCGGCCGAGCTGGCGCCGGTGCCGCAGGCGCGCGCCCACCTGCGCCTGGCGGAAAACGCCTTCAATTACAGCCTGCTGGGTGCCAAAGGTTTTACGGCCGCGGCGCGGCTGATCGGGGGCACCCGCACGTTCGACTTCCGCTACGGCGCGCTCGAGGACGCCATGGCCGTGTTCGAGCGCCTGCTCCTGGAGCGCCCATGAGCGCGCCGCTGCCCCTGCTGGTCCAGGTGCTGCGCCACCCGGCGTGCATGGCCACGCTGGAGGCGTCCGAGTGGGAACTGCTGCTGCGCCAGGCCGGCGCGGCCGGGCTCACCGCCACCTTGTGCGTGCTGGCCGAGGAACAGGGCCTGTTCGAGACCCTGCCGCCGGCCGCGCGGCGCCGCCTGGGCTGGGCCCGTACCGTCTGGGAGCGCCATGTGCAGGCGGTGCGCTTCGAAATCAGGCAGATAAAAAGGGCGCTGGCCGGCACCGGCCTGCCGCTGCTTCTGCTCAAGGGCAGCGCTTACCTGGCGGCGGGCCTGCCGGCCGCCGGCGGACGGATGTTTTCCGACATCGACATCCTGGTGCCGAAAGAGGGCCTGCCCGACGTGGAGAGCCAGCTGATGCTGCACGGCTGGGCCTCCACCCACCACGACGCCTACGACCAGCGCTACTACCGCGAGTGGATGCACGAGCTGCCGCCGATGCAGCACATGCGGCGCGGCAGCGCCATCGACGTCCACCACGCGATCCTGCCGCTGACGGCGGCGGTCCGGCCCGACCCGGCGCTGCTGCGCGCGGCGGCGCGGCCGGCCGGCGAGGGCTGCCGGGTGCTGGCCCCCTGCGACATGGTCCTGCACAGCGCCACCCACCTGTTTTCCGAAGGCGAGTACCACCACGGCCTGCGCGGCCTGTTCGACCTGCACCGCCTGCTGGGCCATTTCGGGGCGCTGGAAACCGGTTTCTGGACGGCGCTGCCGGCCCGTGCGCAGCAACTGCAGCTGGAGCGGCCGCTGTTCTACGCGCTGCGTTACTGCACCCGCCTGCTCGCTACGCAGGTGCCGGCCCATACCGTCGAGGCGGCGCAGCGCGGCCGCCCGCCGGCCCCCTTGTTAACGCTCATGGACGCACTGTTCGAGCGCGCCTTGCGTCCGCCGCACCCGAGCTGCGCAACTGCCCTCGATCCGGCGGCGCACGCCATGCTGTATATACGCGGCAATTGGCTGCGCATGCCGCCGTTGATGCTGTCGCGCCACCTGTTCCACAAGGCTTTCCTGTCGTCGAGGGCTGCGCCGGCGCGCTAAATGGTGAACGTCGGGTGCTGCGTAGGAGCGTTCTTACAACGTTACAAGAATATTAGGTAAAAGCAACATTGTTAAGAATTTCTTGTATAGAAAGAAAAATTCCTGAGGACATTTTTATAATAAAAAATCCTGTCGGCATTCTTTACAAGGCTGCTGAGCTAGCTCTAACTGTTGACTTTAAATCATTGATTTAAAAGGGAAAGTGGAGGCTGGCACGGCGCTTGCTAATAGCTGAGTGTGTTTGCCCAAACCGATCCACTCAACAAGGAATTTGAATCATGAAATTTATGAAGAAACTGGCCTGTGCTGCTGCTGTCGCAATGTCCTTCGCTGGTGCCGCTAACGCAGCCCAGATCATGACCGACTGGCGTTTCAACCCGAACGGCGGCGGTTTCGATAACGCCCAAGTCATCGGCGAATACCTGGACGTGAACGGCAACTCGTTCATCCAACTGACCCCAACCGGCGAGCGCAGCTTCAGCTTCGTCGAGCACGCAGTGTTCAACATCCTGCAAGCTGACAGCAATGGCCAGGCCTTCAACGACCGCTTCGAAGGCGGCAACATCAGCGCAATCTTCGAAGGCTTCGGTAACGGCATGCGCGGCACCGGCACCACCAACGGTTCGTTCTCGTTCACCGGCGGCACCATCCGCATCTTCCAGAACCCGGTTGATGGCCAGTACGGCAGCACCCAGGGCATCTACGGCGCCAACCTGGGCACCGAAATCGCCTCCTTCAACGTCCTCGCCGGCGGCGGCGGCGAAGTCGATGCCAGCGGCAGCCCGATCGCCAACGGCCAGGTGAGCGTGTTCGCACAAGCTACCATGATGGCGCCAGGCTACTTCTTCCGTAGCAACGGCCAGGATCTGTCGATGGAATCGGTGCTGGCCTTCGCCTTCACCAACGCCAACCCGATCGTCAACCCGAACAGCGCTGCAACGCCTAACCTGGTGTCGGAAGTCGCTTGCCAATACGCAGGCTTCACCGGCGCCGGCTGCAACGGCTCGGCTTACGCCAATGCACCTGGCCAGTACTTCTTCGTCTCGAACAACGGCCAGTTCAAGCTGGCTGAAGTTCCAGAGCCAGGCTCGCTGGCCCTGTTCGGCATCGCGATGCTGGGCGCTGGTTTCGCCAGCCGCAAGCGCGCTGCCAAGAAGGCCTAATCGCCTCCTGGACGTAGCGAAAGCTGCATGAGAAAGAGCGGGCTTGCCCGCTCTTTTTCTTTGTATGCCGCGAGAAGAAGCTGAATGAAAAAAACGGCGGCGGCCCTTTCGGGCCCCGCCGTTTTTGCATGTCCCGGCCCCGCGCTCAGCGCTTCATCAGCTCGGCCAGCGGACGGCGCACCGAGCGCGCCTCCGGCGCCGGGCCATAGCCCAGGCGTCCCATGTAGACCGGGTGCAGTTCGTCGTTGAAGATGAGCGCCTCGGTCTGGCGCTGGAGGTCCTTGGCCGCCTGCGCCAGCTTCGGCTGGGCCGTGAAGCGGGTGCCTTCGCGCGCGTATTTCGAGAAAATCAGGGGCGTCATTTCCGGCTGCATGTACAGCCCGAGCGTGGTCATGGTCAGCCAGAAGCGCTGCAGGGCGCGGCCGGCGGCCACGTAATCGTCGATCGACTGCGGTGCGCGGCGCGCCTTGAGCACGAAGTGGGCGGCGCAGGCCATGCCGGGCGCCAGGTCCATCTGCAGGCGCGGCGCCCAGGTCCCCATCAGCGTGTTGACGGTCGCCATGCGGCGCCAGCTGACCATCGCCCATTTCATCAGGTGCAGGGTCATCGCGTCGACGCCCAGCGCGCCGGCCGGCACCTTGTCCGGGCTGTGCTTGCGGTTTTCCCAGTCGATGATGCTGCGGTGGGTCTCGAAGGCCTCGGGCATCGTCAGGCGCAGCCGCGCGTTATTGAACATCAGCTTGGCCGCCTGCCATTTCTGGTCGCGGCTCTCGAGCCAGCGCAAGCCATATTCGGGCGCGACGGTGGCTTCCAGCAGCCGCTTGTGCTCCGGCGTGAGGGCGGTGGTGCGCATCGGCCGGCGCTGCACCGTGCGCTTGTCGATGGCTTCGATCAGCGGGCTGCGCGCGACGCTCGCGTCGGCCATGAAGCGTACGTCGAACACCGGGTGCGTGTCGCGTCCTTCGGGGCGGCGCTTGACGTCGGCGCGCAGGCCATGGCCGCTGGCGGCGATCGCGATCGTCTCGAGCAGGGTGCCGAAGGCGATCTGGCTCGGGTGGCCGTCGAGGTCGTAGACGCAGTGGTCGCGCGTGTCGTAGGCGTGCACGGCGACGTGGTCCGGCGCGACAATCTCGAAGCGCCAGGTCTGCATGTTGTCGCCACTGGGCGCCCAGCGCGCCAGCTCCAGGATCTGTTCGATCGTCGTCGTCGGGTTGTTCATCGGGTCGCTCCTGCGGCGGCCAGGTCCTTGGCCAGCTGCTTCTTGCCTATCTTGATCATGAGGCGGTGCAGCGGGTTGCGGTTCCCGCCCGGACGCCAGGTACGTACCAGCTTGTTGCGGTAGGCATCGAACTGGATGCCCCAGGGCGCGGCCAGCACCCGGCCGCGGCCGAGCAGGATTTTCAGCGCCTCGGTTCCCATCACGCCGGCGCACAGCTGGCAGGCCATGATGGTCGAGGGCCCGCGCCGCTCGACGAAGTTGACGGCCTCGGGCACCACCAGGTAGGGGCGGTGCAGCCCGGCCGGCGCCAGGCCGACCACGAAATGGACGGCCTTGTCCGTTTCCGGCAGGTCTCCCCACTGGAAGTATTCCTCGAACGTCATCTGCCCCGGCAGGAAGTTCAGCAGCGCCGCGCCCATGCCGAGCGGGGCCACGGTGCTGGCCGGGATGCCGAGCCGGGCGCACAGGGCGAAGGTTTTCTGGCGGATCTCGAAGGCGAAGAAATCGAGCGCGTCGACATACATGTCGGCGCCGTCGAGGAAGGCGTGCAGGTTGGCGTCATTGATGCCCTCGGCAAAGACTTCGACTTCGCATTCCGGATTGACGTCGAGCAGCATGCGGCGGATGACGTCGACCTTCGGCTGGCCCAGTGTCGACACCATCGCGCCCACTTGCCGGTTAAAGTTGGGCACGTCGAAGGTGTCGAAATCGGCAATGCGGAATTTCGTGACGCCGAGCCGGGCGAGGGTCAGCGCATGGACGCCGCCGACGCCGCCGCCGCCCGCGATCGCCACCTGCTTGCTTCGCAACAGCGCCTGCTCCTCTCGGGTTACCCAGCCAATATTTCGAGAAAAAGCCTGCTCATAGCGAAAAGAAGTGGTCATGTCTTGATGCGATAAAGCTGTGGGAAATGGGCGGCCCGGGAGTCGCGCGATGGCGACTCTCCTGGTGCGTCGCGTTAGCGCCCGAGGGAATCGTCCCGGCGCGGCTTGTTGACACGCCGGACCGTTGCCGGCGCCGGGGAATTTTACGCTACCTGCTGTTCGTCGATGCGGCGCAGGCGGTTGATAATACCCTGCTCTTCGCGCGCGGAGAAGAAGTACGGATAAAACGAGCGTTCCGTCGAGGTTTCGCTGAAGGTGCCGCCGTGCTTCTTGATTTGCTCGGTGACGTATGACAGCTCGATCCGCAAGAGATAAGCCGGCGCATTCACGCGCGGATTGTCCTTCAAATCGCCTTCGCGCTTGAATCCGAGCATATGCTCGTAAAAGCGGCGGTGGCGGGGATTGACTTCGATGACGATGTCGGTGCAGTCGTGGATATCGCGGGCGTAAATCACCGCGAGGTGGAACAGGTTGGCCAGCGAGGTTTTCGAGCGGACCGTCGGGTCGAAGGCGAGCTTGGTGAATTCGCACAGCTTCGCCCCGCGCGCACGGTGCGCGTCGAGTTCTTCCTTGAAAATCTGGTCGGCCATCAGGCCGATGGGCGAGTCGATACCGAGCGTCAGGGTGCCTACCACGTCGCCTTTGTCAGTGGCTGTCAGGGTAATGCGATTGGGATCGTCGCTGAACTGGTGCGAGCCAGCATAGCCGCGCCAAGCATACATTTTGTTGACCAGCATGCTGGCCGAATTGCGTCCTTTCGCCGTATCGGTAAGCCGGATTCCATATGAATCTTGGTTCACGATAACATCCTCTAATTCTGAGTTCGCCATATTATCGCGATCCTCTGAAACATGAGCGTTCGATAGAAATTCGACGGAACTCTCTTCGTGTTCCTGCAAATCGTCGGGATTCATCATCGGGACACCTTCGTTTTGGGGCGCCGCCGCTCACGACGGCGGCGCCTTTTTGACGTTTCCCGCACCCTGTCCGGCAAAGCGGCGGGCGCGGTTCTGTTGTCTTTTATTTATTTTAAATACTAGACGGTTATAACATTTTTAGCAACGAACGCGCTTCTTCGAGTTGCGCAAATGGCTGATTTTGTGCCAGCAGGGTTTCCAGTTCCTTGCGCGCGCCATTCTTGTCGCCCGATTTATGCAGGCCGACCGCCAGGTGATAGCGGATTTCCGGGCTTTGCGGCTGGCCCGCCGCCGCTTTTTGCAGCAGCGGCAAACCACGCGCGGTATCGCCTTTCTCGACCAGCATCCACCCCAGCGTATCCATCACGGCCGGGCTGTTGGCGGATACCTTATAGGCCTGCTCGGCCGTGGCCAGCGCACGCGGATCCTTCTGCTGGGCGTAGGCCCAGGCCAGGTTGTTCAGCGCCGCGCCGTTGTTCGGGTTGCGCTTGACCAGGGTTTCCAGAATCGCCGCAGCCGGCTTGTATTCCGACGCCTTCAGGTGCGATTCGGCCAGGTACATCTGGACGGCCGGATCGTCCGGGTTGGCCTTGGCAAAGGCGGCCACGCGCGCCTGGGCTTCCTTGTCCTTGCCCATGGTCTTGAGCAGCTCGGCGCTGCGGATCAGGATGGACCCCGACTTGCTGATCGCCATCGCCTTGTCGTAGGCGGCCACGGCCCCCGCCGGGTTCTTTTGCGCGCGCTGCAGGTCGCCTTCGAGCAGGAAGCCGACCGGCGACTTCGGATCGGCGGCCTGCACCTCGCGCGCCAGCGCCAGCGCCTCGTCGGTGCGGCCGCGGCGCATTGCCAGTTCGACCTGGAGCACGCGGGCCCGGACCATGCCCGGCTCGAGCGCGACGGCGCGCTTGAGCGCGTCGGCCGCGGCGGCGTCGTTCTTCAGCTGGGAGTGGGCCGAGGCCAGGCGAATCTGCGCCGCCGCCGATTTCGGTACCGCGGCGACCAGCTTGCTGTAGCTGTCGAGGGCGCCCTGGCCGTCGTCGTTGGCCAGCTGGGCCTGGCCGAGCAGGTCGAGCAGGTCGACGTTGGCCGGGTTCGCGGCCTGGAACTTGCGCGCCAGCGTCAGCGCCTTCTTTTCCTGTTTCGTGGCGAGATACTGGTTGCCGAGCTTGAGCACCGGCGCGATCGCGTCCGGGTTTTCGGCTTGCGCCTTCTCCAGCCAGGTGGTCGCTTCCTCGGGACGCTTTTGCAGCATCGCCAGTTCGGCCAGCGCGGACATCGCGCCGAAGTTCTTCTTGTCGCTTGCCAGCACCGTCTCGAAACGCTTGCGCGCCGCATCCGGCTTGTTTTCCAGCAGGTCGAGCTTGGCGAGGTTAGCGGCAGCCGGGAAGAAGGTGGGCTTCAGTTGCAGCGCTTTCTCGAAAGCGCCGCGGGCGCCGGCGACGTCGCCCTTGCCGAGCAGGACGCTTGCCTTCAGGTTGTGGGTCTGCGGGTCGTCGCCCTTGATCTGCTCGAGCTTGGCGAGGGCGGCAAGCGCCTTGTCGTAGTGCTTCAGGCCGGCTTCGGCCTGGACCAGCGCGGTCAGGGCGCGGTCCGACTTCGGATCGAGTTCGGTGGCGCGTTCGAGTTCGCCGATGGCGCGGGCGGTGTCGCCCTGGCCGAGGCGTGCGAGGCCGAGCGAGGTACGCACCACGGCCGCTTCCGGCGCCAGCTTGGCCGCCTGTTCGAAATAGGTCGTCGCCTTGCCGAACTCGCGCGCCTGCATGTGCGATTCGCCCGCCAGCGCCAGCAGTTGCGGGTCGGTCGATTTGTCCAGCATCGGCGTGAGCGTGTTTACCGCCTCGCCCGGCTGCGCGGTCTTGAGCTGGGCCTGGGCCATCAGCTTGCGCGCATGCAGGTTGTTCGGATCGGTCTCCAGGTATTTACGCAGGTGCATCTGCGCCTGTTGCGGCGCCTCCAGGTTCAGCTCGACCGCGCCGGCCAGCAGGATGCTCGGCATGTGCTCGGGAGCGCTCTTGAGGACGCGCTGCAGCGACTCGCGCGCCGCCGCGTTCTTGCCTTGTGTGTAGTCGAGCAGGGCCTGGGCATAGGTGACGAGGAGGCTGTTCGGCGCGTTCTTCTGGGCCGCCGCGATCTCTGCCTGCGCTTCGGGGAACTTGGCCTGGTTGATGCGGATATACGCCTTTTCCAGGTTGGCGTTGCGGTCTTGCGGACGCAGGGCCAGCACCTTGTCGAAGGCGGCCAGCGCCTCGTCCGGCTTGTTCATGCCGCGCAGCATACCGCCGCGGAACATCCAGACTTCCGGATTGTTCGCGTCCTTCGCCACCGCTTCGCTCGCATAGCGCTCGGCCGTCGGCAGGTCCTGCTTGACCAGCGCCAGGCGGGCCAGGCCGGTGAGGGCGGCGCCGTTGGCCGGCTGCAGCGCCAGCGCCGCCTCGTAGGCCGCCTTCGCGCCTTCTTGGTCGTTGGTGGCCAGCAGCGCATCGCCGCGAATGGCCGTCAGCGGAGCCGACTTGGCGGCGATTTCCGGTTTGATTTCGTTCAGCAATTCCTTGAACTTGCCTTGCGCCTGCATGGCCTGGGCGAGCAGGGGCAGGGTGCGCTCGGCAGGGATGCCGAGGCTGGCCGCCTTGCGCAGCTCCTTGTCGGCCGACAGCGCGTCGCCCGTTTCCAGGTACAGCGTGGCGAGCTGCATGCGTGCCTCGCCATCTTCCGGGCTCTTCGCCACTGCATTCTTCAGCTGGATCATGGCGGCCTTGTGGTCGCCCTTCTGTTGGTATTGCTTGGCCTCGGCCAGCAGGCTGGCGGTCGACTGGTCGCGGGTGCAGCCGCCCAGGCCGGCGAGCAGCAGGGCGCCGGAGACCACAGCGGTAGTGAGTTTGAGCTTGGAGACGGTACGGGACATGGGTTCCTCAGGTTTTACGGAGTGCAGACACGCCGAGCGTCGCCGACGAGTTTCTTGACTAACAATAATACCTTAAGGAATGGCTTAGTTCCCGCACAATGCGAATCGTGTTGCAGGCACGCGATTTCCCTGTGGAATGATCACGCGACCAGCGCTGCCCGGGACTTAGAGCGCCTAACAAAACCTTCAGAGCAAGGCGCAGCGGCGAAGACAGTACGACTGTACGGCAAGGAGCTGCAACGCAGCTATGGAGGTTTTGTTAGGCGCTCTTATTCAGATTCGCCTTTGCGCAGGCGGCTGAGCAGGGCGTCGACGTTGTCGCCCACCGGCAGGCCATGGCGGCGCAGCAGCTGGATGTGCAGCACCATGTTTTCCAGCACCAGCTTGGCCGACACGGCAAGCAGGGTCATCAGCCTGTCCTCGGTGCTGAAATTTTCCATGGCCGCGGCCATTTCGCACAGGTGATTGGCCACCAGTGCGCGCAGGTCGTCCTCGGCGAAAGGCAGGTCGGCGAAGTCGATCGGGTCTTCCTGCTCGACTTCGCGCATCAGGGCGGCCAGTTGTTCCGGCTTGATCGGCATGCGGTCCTCCAGGCGTGAATGATGGCTTATTGTAGGCCAGCATCGCGGCGCTGGCGGTACCCATGAACCGGGGAGCGGCACGGCACCTGATACGACGCAGCCTGTTCTGTTTTTTTTCAAGCGCTGCGCCGGCATGGTCTAGAATCGGATCATGCCAAATAGCAACTCGTTAAATATCGGGATCGTCGGCGCCGGCACGGCCGGACTGGCCGCTGCCATCGCGCTCGCGCGGGCAGGGCACCGCGTCACGGTCTTCGAAAAGCATGCGGCGCTGTCGGCATTGGGCGCGGGCCTGCTGATCCAGCCACAGGGCGTGGCCGCATTGGAGGCGCTGGGTGTGGGCGCCGCCTTTGCCGCGGCCAGCGTGCCGGTCACGCGGCTGCTCGGCACCTGTCACCGCGACTGGACGCTGGTCGACATCGAGTACGGCGCGCTTGAGGCGCGCGGGGTCAGCCGCGCGGCGCTGTCGCGGCTGCTGCTGGAGGCGGCGCTGCAGGCCGGCGCGCGGATCGAATACGACAGCGAGGTAGAGCGGATCGCCGACGACGGCGAGCAGGCGGTGGCCTGCCTGCGCTCGGGAACGCGCCGCTTCGACCTGGTAGCGATTGCCGACGGCGCCGGCTCGCGCTTGCCGGCGCAGGCCGGGCTGGCGGTGGCGTCCACCGTGTACGAATGGGGCGCACTCTGGGCGATGTTCGACGTCGCGCACTGGCCCGGCGACGCGCTGCTCGAACAGCGCTACCGGACCACGCGCCAGATGTTCGGCCTGATGCCCACCGCGCGCGTAGACGGCAAGCTGACCCTGTCGATGTTCTGGAGCCTGCCTTGCCGGGACTACGCAGCCTGGGCCAGCCGCCCGATCGAGGAGTGGAAGGCCGAATTGCTGGACCTGTGGCCGGCATCGGCGCCGGTCGTCAGCCAGATCGCACGCCACGACCAGTTTGCACTGGCAACCTACCGCCACGCGCGCGCCAGGCGCCTGGCCGGCGGCCGGGTATGCGTCATCGGCGACGCCGCCCATTCGATGAGCCCCCAGCTCGGCCTCGGCACGACACTCGCGGTGCAGGACGCGCTGGCGCTGGCGCAAGCCGTCTGCAGGCACGGCGCGGTGGACGGCGCCGCCGCCTATTCCACCGAGCGCCTGTGCGCCGTGCGCAACTATCAACTGCTCAGCAAGGCGCTGACACCGTGTTTCCAGGCCGACGGCGGCGGCTTGTGGCGCGACCTGATGTTCGCGGCCGGCCTGAAAATCCCGGGCATCCGGCGCCTCATGTACCGCAGCATCGCTGCTCCCGCAAAAGCCTTCAAACAAAAAAAATCCCCTCACGCCGTGGAGGCGTGAGGGGATCTTAGTACAGGCGCGGGCGCCGGCTTACATATTACGGCGGTACTGCCCACCCACTTCGAACAGCGCAGTCGTGATCTGGCCCAGCGAGCAGACGCGCACGGCGTCCATCAGCTTTTCGAACACGTTCTGGTTGTCGATCGCGGCCTGCTGCAGCGCTGCCAGGGCGGCTGGCGCCTCGGCGGCGTGGCGCGTGTGGAAGGCTTCCAGGCGCGTCAGCTGCGACTGCTTTTCGTCGTCGGTCGAGCGGGCCAGTTCGATCGTGGCCGGGGCTTCCGCGCCCTTCGGGTTGCGGAAGGTGTTGACGCCGATGATAGGCAGCGAGCCGTCGTGCTTCTTGTGCTCGTACAGCATCGACTCTTCCTGGATCTTGCCGCGCTGGTAGCCGGTTTCCATCGCGCCCAGCACGCCGCCGCGTTCGGCGATGCGCTCGAATTCCTGCAGCACGGCTTCTTCGACGAGGTCCGTCAGTTCGTCCATGATGAACGAGCCCTGGTTCGGGTTTTCGTTCTTGGCGAGACCCCATTCGCGGTTGATGATCAGCTGGATCGCCAGCGCGCGGCGGACGGATTCGTCGGTCGGCGTGGTGATGGCTTCGTCATACGCGTTGGTGTGCAGCGAGTTGCAGTTGTCGTAGATTGCGATCAGCGCCTGCAGCGTGGTGCGGATGTCGTTGAAGTCGATTTCCTGGGCGTGCAGCGAGCGGCCCGAAGTCTGGATGTGGTACTTCAGCTTTTGCGAGCGGTCGTTCGCGCCGTACTTGTCGCGCATGGCCACGGCCCAGATACGGCGCGCCACGCGGCCCAGCACCGTGTATTCCGGGTCCATGCCGTTCGAGAAGAAGAACGACAGGTTCGGGGCGAAGTCGTCGATGTGCATGCCGCGCGCCAGGTAGGCTTCGACGAAAGTAAAACCGTTCGACAGAGTAAAGGCCAGCTGCGAGATCGGGTTCGCGCCCGCTTCGGCGATGTGGTAGCCCGAGATCGACACCGAGTAGAAATTGCGCACCTGGTGGTGCACGAAGTATTCCTGGATGTCGCCCATGACCTTCAGCGAGAATTCGGTCGAGAAGATGCAGGTGTTCTGGCCCTGGTCTTCCTTCAGGATGTCGGCCTGCACCGTGCCGCGCACGTTGGCCAGCACCCATTCCTTGATCTTCTGCGCTTCGTCGTCGGTCGGCTGGCGATGGTTATCCTGCACGAACTTCTCGATCTGCTGGTCGATGGCAGTGTTCATGAACATCGCCAGGATGGTCGGCGCCGGGCCGTTGATCGTCATCGAGACCGAGGTGCTCGGGCTGCACAGATCAAAGCCGTCGTACAGCACCTTCATGTCGTCCAGGGTCGCGATCGAGACGCCCGAGTTGCCCACTTTACCGTAGATGTCGGGGCGCAGCGCCGGGTCGGCGCCGTACAGGGTCACCGAGTCGAAGGCGGTCGACAGACGCTTGGCGTCCATGCCGGTCGAAACGAGCTTGAAGCGCTTATTGGTGCGGAAGGCGTCGCCTTCGCCGGCGAACATGCGGGTCGGGTCTTCGTTCTCGCGTTTAAAGGCGAACACGCCGGCCGTGAACGGGAAGGAGCCCGGCACGTTTTCCAGCATCAGGAAGCGCAGCACTTCGCCGTGGTCTTCGTACTTCGGCAGGGCGACCTTGCGGATGGTGGTGCCGGACAGGGTCTTTTGCACCAGTTTGGTACGGATTTCCTTGTCGCGGATTTTAACGACGTAGTCGTCGCCGGCATAGGCGGCCTGCATGTCGGGCCACATGGTCAGCAGCTTTTTCGCGCTGCCGTCCATCGCGTTTTCGCGCTCGGTGATCAGGTCGTCCAGCACCACTTCGCGGTTGGCGGCGACCAGCATGCGCTTGGTTTCCATCAGCTGCTGGCGCTCACGCGCGAGTTTTACCTGTTTCGCGGTGTTCTTGTGGTAGCCGCGCACGGTGTCCGAGATTTCGGCCAGGTAGCGCGCACGGGCTGGCGGCACGATGACGTTCTTGCCGCTCGAGGCTTTCTGGCCTGGGGCGGCCAGCTTCGACGGCTCGACCCGCAGGCCGAGTTCGGCCAGCTTCGGCAGCAGGCCGTGGTAGAGGGCGGTAACGCCGTCGTCGTTGAAACGCGAGGCCTGGGTGCCGAACACCGGCATCTCGTCCGGGCTCTGGCTCCACAGTTCGCGGTTGCGCTGGTATTGCTTGGAGACGTCGCGCAGCGCGTCGAGCGCGCCCTTGCGGTCGAACTTGTTGATCGCGATGAAGTCGGCGAAATCGAGCATGTCGATCTTTTCCAGCTGCGAGGCGGCGCCGAATTCCGGGGTCATCACGTACATCGAGGCATCGACGTGCGGCACGATCGCCGCGTCGCCCTGTCCGATGCCGGAGGTTTCGACGATCACGAGGTCGAAACCGGCGACCTTGCAGGCGGCGATCACGTCCGGCAGTGCGTGCGAGATCTCCGATCCCGCTTCGCGCGTGGCGAGCGAGCGCATGAAGACGCGCGCCTGGCCGTTCCACGGATTGATCGCGTTCATGCGGATGCGGTCGCCCAGCAGGGCGCCGCCCGACTTGCGGCGCGACGGGTCGATCGAAATGACGGCGATGTTCAGGCGGTCGCCCTGGTCGAGGCGGATGCGGCGAATCAGTTCGTCGGTCAGCGAGGATTTGCCCGCGCCGCCGGTGCCGGTGATGCCCAGTGCCGGCACTTTTACACCGTCGGCCGCTTCGACGATCTGCTTGCGCAGTTCCGGGTCCGCTTTACCGTTTTCCAGCGCGGTGATCAGCTGGGCCAGCGGGCGGTGGCGTTCGGCGATCTCGCCGCTGCGGAGCGCGTCGATCGTGGTCGGGGCGTAAGGAGAGAGGTCGATGTCGCAGGCCTCGATCATCGAGCGGATCATGCCGACCAAGCCCATGCGCTGGCCGTCTTCCGGGCTGAAGATGCGGGCGACGCCATAGGCGTGCAGTTCTTCGATTTCGGACGGGACGATCACGCCGCCGCCGCCGCCGAAGACCTTGATGTGGGCGCCGCCGCGCTGGCGCAGCAGGTCGATCATGTACTTGAAATATTCGACGTGGCCGCCTTGGTAGCTGGAGATGGCGATGCCTTGCACGTCTTCGGCGAGGGCCGCGGTGACGACGTCGTCGACCGAGCGGTTGTGGCCGAGGTGGATCACTTCGACGCCGTTCGACTGCAGGATGCGGCGCATGATGTTGATCGAAGCGTCATGGCCGTCGAAGAGCGAGGCGGCAGTGACGAAGCGGACCTTGTTGGCGAGCTTCGGCTGCTCCGGCAGCTCGAGCTTGGCGGCGGGGGTGATGTCGTTCATGGGGTTCCTTCTGGAATCGGAAGCGGACAGGTTCGATTTGTACGGTATATGACGTTAACGTTAACGTCAAGTTCGGGATGTCGGGTGATCAAACGGTGAGACGGCGTGGGCACAAGTGCCCACCCTACGAAAACCGGTTTTACGTAGGGTGGGCATTCATGCCCACGCGGTACAACGCCAGCAATTAAGCGGCGCGCTTCTTGACGTTGCCGCTGAGCAGCTCCGCCTTGCGCACACGGAATTCCTCGACCGCCTTTTCCTTCACGTGGCCAAAGCCGCGGATCTGTTCCGGCAGGTTCGCCAGCTCGACGGCCTGGGCGTACGACGCGCCATTCAACGACGGCAGCATTGCCTCGATCATCGCACGGTATTCGCCGATCAGGGCGCGCTCCATCTTGCGCTCGGCGGTGTAGCCGAACACGTCGAAGGCGCCGCCGCGCAGGCCCTTCAGCTTGGCCAGCACCTTGAAGGCACCCATCATCCACGAGCCGAATTCCTGCTTGACCAGCTGGCCCTTGGCGTCCTTTTTCGCGAACAGCGGCGGCGCCAGGTTGAACTTGAATGTGAAGTCGCCTTCGAACTGGGATTTGACCTGTTCCAGGAAGCGGCCGTCGGTGTACAGGCGCGCCACTTCGTACTCGTCCTTGTAGGCCATCAGCTTGAAGTAGTACTTCGCGACCGCCATCGACAGTTTGTTGCCCAGGCCTTGCGCCGTCTCGGCGGCGCGCACCTTCTCGACCAGCTCGGCGTACAGGGCGGCGTAAGCGGCGTCCTGATAGGCGCTCAAGGCTTCGACGCGCTTCTTGATGACGGTGTCGAGGCTCTGCGGCATCTGCACCAGCACGGCCTGGGTCGGCGTGGCGACCTTTTCGACGCGCTTGAAGTCGACGGCGGCGCGGCGGCCCCACAGGAAGCTCTTCTTGTTCGAATTAACCGCTACGCCATTCAGTTCGATCGCGCGCATCAGAGACGCTTCGGTCAAAGGAATGCGGCCTTTCTGCCAGGCGTATCCCATCAGGAACAGGTTCGTTGCAATCGAATCGCCCATCAGCGCGGTGGCCAGCTTGGTGGCGTCGACGAAATCGGCGCCGGCGTTGCCGCCCACGGCTTCGACGATCAGGCCGCGCACGTCCTCGGCCGGGAACTGCCAGTCGGCGTTCTGGGCGAAGGTGCCGGTCGGCTGCTCGTGCAGGTTGACGATCGCCAGCGTGCGGCCCGGACGCATTTTCGAGATCGCATCGGCGGCGCCCGTGGTCAGCATGTCGCAACCGAGCACCAGGTCCGCTTCGCCGGTGGCGATGCGCTGGGCGCGCAGGCGCTCGGGCGTTGCGGCGATCTTGACGTGCGAGGTAACGGAACCGTTCTTCTGGCTCATGCCGGTCATGTCCAGCACCGAGGCGCCCTTGGCTTCCAGGTGCGCGGCCATGCCCATCAGCGCGCCGACGGTGATCACGCCAGTGCCGCCGATGCCGTTGATGAGGATATTGTAAGGGTGCTCGATCGACGGCAGAACCGGCTCGGGCAGGATGCCCCAGCCGTCGTCGCCATCGCCCTTGGTGACCCCAGCCTTGCTCTTCTTGAGCGTGCCGCCTTCGACGGTCACAAAACTCGGGCAGAAGCCCTTCGCGCACGAATAATCCTTGTTGCAGGACGACTGGTCGATGGTGCGCTTGCGGCCGAAGTCGGTCTCTTTCGGCAGGATCGAGACGCAGTTCGACTGGATGCCGCAGTCGCCGCAGCCTTCGCAGACGGCTTCGTTGATGACCATGCGCTTGTTCGGATCGGCGAACTCGCCCTTCTTGCGGCGGCGGCGCTTTTCGGCGGCGCAGGTCTGGTCGTAGATGATGACCGACACGCCCGGCAGTTCGCGCAGCTCGCGCTGGATGTCGTCCATCTCCTTGCGGTCGTGCAGGGTGACCAGGGCCGGCAGGCTGGAACGGTCCGCATAGCGCGACAGGTCTTCGGTGACCAGCGCGATGCGTTTGACGCCTTCGGCCGCCATCTGCTGGGCGATCATCGGCACCGAGGTCTGGCCGTCGACCGGCTGGCCGCCGGTCATGGCGACCGCGTCGTTATAGAGGATCTTATAGGTGATGTTGACCTTCGCCGCGACTGCCGCGCGCACGGCGAGATAGCCCGAGTGGAAATAGGTGCCGTCGCCCAGGTTCTGGAATACGTGCGGCACTTTCGAGAACGCGGCCTGGCCGATCCACGGCGTGCCTTCGCCGCCCATGTGGGTGGTCAGCTTGTTCATCTCCGGGTAGATCGAGGTCGCCATCACGTGGCAGCCGATGCCGGCCAGCGCGAACGAACCTTCCGGTACCTTGGTCGAGGTGTTGTGCGGGCAGCCCGAGCAGTAAAACGCCGGGCGGAAGGGCGTGGTGATGGCTTTCTGCAGCACCGCATCCTTGGCGTCGAGGAAGGCCAGGCGTGCCTTGATGAGGTCACGCGTGGCGTCGTCTTCGATCAGGCGCAGGCGAGCGAGGCGGCCGGCGATCACGCGCGCCACCTGCGCGACTGAAAAATCGGCCTTCGGCGGCAGCAGCCAGTCGCCACGCGGGGCAACCCATTCTCCCTTGTCGTCGAACTTGCCGATGATGTGCGGACGCACGTCGTCGCGCCAGTTGTACAGCTGTTCCTTGAGCTGGTATTCGACGACTTGCCGCTTTTCTTCGACCACCAGGATCTCGTCCAGGCCTTGCGCGAATTCGCGCACGCCTTCCGGCTCCAGCGGCCAGATCATCGCGACCTTGAACAGGCGCAGACCGACTTGCGCGGCCATGGCTTCGTCGATGCCGAGTTCTTCCAGCGCTTCGAGCACGTCGAGGTAGGATTTACCGGAGGCGATGATGCCGAGCTTGGCGTTCGGGCTGTCGATCGTCGTGTGGTTCAGCTTGTTTTCGCGGGCGTAGGCGAGCGCCGCGTAGATCTTATAGTCCTGCATCAGCGCTTCCTGCGCGCGTGCCTGCTGGCCCAGCGGCACCGACGACAGGCGCGTGTTCAGGCCGCCTTCGGGCATCGTGAAGTCCTTCGGCAGTTTCACCTGCACGCGGTGCGGGTCGGCGTCGACCGAGGCGCTCGACTCGACCGTGTCGGCGAGCGCTTTGAAGGCGACGGCGCAGCCCGAGAAGCGCGACATGGCCCAGCCGTGCACGCCCAGGTCCAGGTATTCCTGCACATTGCACGGGTACAGCACGGGGATCATGCAGGCCGAGAAGATGTGGTCCGACTGGTGCGGCAGGGTCGAGGAATAGGCGCCGTGGTCGTCGCCGGCGACCAGCAGCACGCCGCCGGTTTTCGCCGTGCCCGCATGGTTCATGTGCTTGAAGACGTCGCCGCAACGGTCCACGCCGGGGCCTTTGCCGTACCACATGGCGAACACGCCGTCGTACCTGGTCGGGCCGATCAGGTCGACGGTTTGCGTGCCCCAGACGGCGGTGGCGGCCAGGTCTTCGTTCACGCCCGGCACGAATTTCACATGGCTCGCTTCCAGGTGGCCCTTGGCCTTCCACAGCGTCTCGTCGAGGCCGCCCAGGGGCGAGCCGCGGTAGCCCGACACGAAGCCGGCCGTGTTCAGGCCGGCGGCGGCGTCGCGCTCGCGCTGCATCATCGGCAGGCGCACGAGGGCCTGGATACCCGACAGGAAGATGTTGCCCGATTTCGCGGTGTATTTGTCGTCGAGGGTGACGGTGGTGAGGCGGGACGAGACGTCCTGCGCGGCAGCTTGCGGCGCGACGGTATCGGGCATGCGGGTCTCCAAGATCGTTGGGTGTTGTGTCCCGCCAGCTCTGGCGCCGGGTAGGCGGCCGAATGTGACGGGTTGGTGTCGCTTGTCGGCGACGTATTCTTGATAAACGGAGGTCTATCGGTCGGCGTGGAGTGTAGGGGCTCGCCGTTGGGAAGGGAAATAGGGAATGCGGATGGGGGTATAAGAAAAAATGATAGCCGCTATTCACGCAACGGCGCACGCAGCCGCGCACCGGGCCATTCCCCATTAGTGCACAGCATTTCGGTGACCTGGCGCACCAGGCGGCTGATGGCCGTCGCCGCATTGGTCGGCGGAATATTGCGCGAAGCGCACAGCGTGACGCGGCGCGAAATCGGCGGGCTGTGCACCGGCGTCGCCACCAGCGCGCCGGCTTCGATCTCGGCGCGCAGGGGCGCCAGCGGCAGCAGGGTGGCGCCCATGTCCGCCAGCAGGGCCGACTTCAGGATCGCGATCGAATTGATTTCGATGATGTTGGCCAGCGCCAGCCCGGCACCAAGCGCCGCCTGCTCGATCAGCGGCCGCACGCCGTGCTGCTGCGCCGGCAGGATCAAGGGGCTGGCCAGCGCCGCGCCGAGGGTGACCGAGGCCGTAGCGGGCACCCAGGTCGAGCTGGCGCGGCAGATGTACATCAGGTCTTCCTCGACCAGGGGCGTGCTGTCGAAGCCGCCGAGCTGGCCGTCGTCGAACAGCACGGCCAGGTTCAGGCGCCCGGATTTGAGCTGCTCGGTCAGGCTGCCCGAGATTTCCTCGGTCAGCTGCAGGGTGATCTCGGGATAGGTCGTGCGCGCGGCAGTGAGCAGGGGCAGGGCCAGGGCACCGGAAATGCTGTGCGGCAGGCCGAGCGTGACGCTGCCCGACGGCCGCGTGGTCAGCTGGGTGACGGCGGAGCGTGCGTCGGCCACCTGTTTCAGGATCGCCTGCGCATGTTCATAAAACACCTTGCCGGCCTCGGTGCTGAGCACGCCATGGGCCGAGCGGTGCAGGAGCTGGGCGCCGAGCTCTTCCTCGAGCTGGCGCAACTGCTGGGTGAGCGCAGGCTGCGCCACGTGCAGCACCTGGGCGGCGCGCGAGAGCGAGCCGTGGTCGACGATGGCAACGAAATAGCGTAGCTGGCGTAATTCCATGGAAAACGGAGTTTGTGTCTAGTTGCAACACATAAATGACAAGAAGTTTATGCACGGAAACTTAGTTGTTATACTGCATAGCCGCCGTGGTGCTGGCGCAGATTAACATACCGTCGAACCCTCGTAATGCTCAAAAAAATCGATTCCTCCCAGCTGCGCGTGGGCATGGCCATCCACGATCTCGATTGCGGCTGGATGGAGCACCCGTTCATGCGCGCGAAGTTCGTCCTGAGCAGCGAGGAGGAGATCCGCAAGATCACCCGGGCCGGCATTCGCAACGTCGTCATCGATTGCGCGAAAGGGCTTGACGTCGAGGCGCCGACCCTGGCCGAAGCGCAGGCGAGAACCGAAGCGGAGGTGACGGCGATCGCCGCCCAGCCGGTCAAGCTGCTCCGTACCTCGCTCGGCGACGAGATGCAGCGCGCCGTCGGGATCCGGCGCCAGGCGGTCAACCTGGTGCGCACCGTGATGCAGGATGCGCGCCTGGGTAAGGCCGTCGAGATGGAGAATGTCTCTCCGGTGGTCGAGAACATCACCGAATCGATCCTGCGCAATTCCGGGGCTCTGCTCAGTTTATTGCGCATCAAGACCAAGGACGACTACACCTTCCTGCACTCGGTCAGCGTCTGCACCTTGCTGGTCGCCTTCTGCCGCTCGCGCGGGATGGACGAGGAAACGATCCACCAGGCGGGCATCGGCGGCCTGGTGCACGATACCGGCAAGGCGCTGGTGCCGGACGCGGTCCTGAACAAGCCGGGACGCCTCACGGACGAGGAATTCGCCATCATCAAGAAGCATCCGCGCGACGGCTACGACATCCTGCGCCGCACGCCCGGCATCAGTCCGATCCCGCTCGACATCACGCTGCACCACCACGAGCGGCGCGACGGCAGCGGTTATCCGGAAATGCAGAACGAGGCCGAGATTTCGGAGCTGGCGCAGATGGCGGCGATCGTCGACGTCTATGATGCGATCACCTCGGATCGTTGCTACCACAAGGGCATGTCGGCAGCCGATGCGCTGCGCAAGATCTACGAGTGGAGCAAGTTCCACTTCCACCCGGGACTGGCCCAGGAATTCATGCGCTGCGTCGGCATTTATCCGGTCGGCACGATGGTGATGCTGGAGTCGGGGCGTCTGGGCGTGGTGGTCGAGCCGCACGAAACGAACCTGCTGACGCCGAAGGTGAATGTGTTCTTCAATACGAAGAGCGAGACCTATATTCGCCCGCAACTGCTGGATCTGTCGCGCGCGCTCGGCTTTGGCGGCGGCGACAAGATCGTGCGCCACGAGTCGCCGGCCAAGTGGCGCGTCGACCCGGACAAATTCCTGCTCCTCCCCTGAGGGAAGCCGTCAGAAAAACTCGGCGGTATCGTTCGACGCGATGGTCTTGAGCAGCCCCCGCTCGATCAGCTCGTCGTAGTGGCAGGTCTGGTTGCGGCCATTCGTCTTGGCGTAATACAGCGCCTGGTCGGCATGGCCGAGCGTGACAACCGGCGAATCGTAGGGGCTGATGCTGACGAAGCCGATGCTCACCGTCACCCGTCCTACCTGCGGGAAGGCATAGGACTCGACGTTGCTGCGGAAGCGGTCGATGATGCGGCGCGCGTGTTCCAGCGTGGTCGAACGCAGCAGGATCACGAATTCCTCGCCGCCGAAGCGAAATACCCGGTCCCGCGAGCGGAACGAGGCCTGCAGCTGGTTGGCGATCAGGATCAGCACTTCGTCGCCGTACAGGTGGCCGAAGGTGTCGTTCACCATCTTGAAATGGTCGACGTCGACCACCGCCAGCCATCCCTTTTCTTCGCCTGTGCTGGAGCGCCGCTCCGGCTGGCCCGGCCGCGGCGGTTCCTGCTCGGCCGGGCAGTGCAGCATGCGGGCAAGCTGGTCCTCGAAGGTCTTGCGGTTGAGCAGGCCGGTGAGCGAGTCGCGCTCGCTGTAGTCGAGCAGATTCTGGAAATTCCGATAGACGCCGACGATGCCGGCGATGGTGCGCATGGTCGTGGCCCGGAAGGGCGCATGGCGCACGATCTCGAGGCAGGTATCGGCCTTGTCTCCCAGCCAGATCGGTAGCCACAGGGTACGGCTCGGTCCCACACAGGCGAGGGCGCTCGTTTCGCGCCGTGCCAGGCAGGCGGCCAGCTCGGGAAAGGCATCGAGCGGCTGGCCGGGGGCCGCGTTGTCGTGTGCGTCCTCGACCCGGGCGTGGCCACCGGCATTGATGCTGGCACGTACCCGCACCCAGGAGCGGTTGCCGATCGTCGAGATCGACCATATCCGCGTCTGCGCGGCGGCGGCCAGTTCCTGCACCGCCGATACCACTGAGATGTCGAGCATCGCGTGATCGCGGTGCCCAGTCATGTCGACCATGTGTTTCAGAAGGGAATCCATGTCGTTCTCAGATAGGTAAGCAGCCAGCCTGTCGCCCCAGTTGCTGCGCTTGCAACACTGAGATTTCCGAGGGGCAATCGAAACAGAATAATCCTTTTTTGTTATCGCGGCAATTATTCCGCCTCTTTTTTTGGCATTGCGCGACGCTCACCCGGTTCGACACGAGATAGATCAACAGTTTCCGCGCGTAAATAATTCACACAGGAAACCTTGCTCACAGTCAACTTGCTGTCCGGCATCATCTTTTATAGTGAACTCACTGAAACGGAAACGACGAAGCGCAGTTAGCGGAGTCAAGGGAGTCTCCGGTTCAGGGTTTTTCTTATAAACCACCATATGGAGTTTGTCATGAAAACGATCTTTACTGCTGTGCAAGCCTTCGTTGCTGATGAAGACGGTGTGACCGCCATCGAGTATGGCCTGATCGCTGCCCTCATCGGTGTCGCGATGGCAGGTGTAGCAGCGACCGTGGGCGGGCAGATCGAAACTACCTTTGAGAGGGTACGCGACGCGCTGGCCGCCGCTTTGGTGTAATCGCCTAAGTTCGCCCTCCGGACTTGTCCGGAGGGCTTTTTTTTTTGGAGTACGACCATGCCTGCCGCTACCTGGCTTGACCTATTGCTGCTTGTTCTCGTCGTGTCGGCTGCCGTCATTGATTTGGCGATACGCAAAATTCCAAATGTGTTGTTGCTGAGCGGTTGGATAGGCGCGCTCGGCTTGTATTGCACTACCGCGGCGCCGGGTGCCGCAATCAGCACGGCGCTTGGTGGCGCCCTGATTGGTTTCGCGATGTACCTGCCCTTGTACGCAGTGCGCGGCATGGCTGCCGGGGACGTCAAGCTGATGGCCACTGTCGGCCTGTTCCTGGGACCGTCCCAGACGATCTATGCCTGCATCCTGACCTGGTGCCTCGGTGGCGCGATGGCGCTGGTCATCATCCTGTTTACGCGGCGCTGGTCGGCTGCCTACGCCAACCTGCGCGAGATGCTGCTGCCCATCCTTCTGCGCCTGGGGCCGCCGGCGCCCGGGAGCGCGCCGGCCCGCAAGAGTGTCGGCTCGATGCCCTATGGGTTGGCGATTGCCTTGAGCACGCTTTGGTTGTTAGCACAACGTCATCATCCTTAGGTAACGGCTTGCTGTTGCTCAATGGCCGCAAAGGCTAGCTCATTAGAATGAATTCAATGTTCTCGGGGAATGCACTCCGCTGAAATGCGAGGAGAAAGACCATGAGCGAAACGCTGTCGTTCGCAGCGTCCAGTACCGCGTCCGCTACGGGGTCGCGTCCGGTGCCGCCCCCGGTACCGGGCGAACTGGAGGTTGCCGCAACCCTGCCGCGCCAGCCCAGGACAGTCGGCGACACCGGACTCGAGCTGCGCCTGATATCCGCCCTGCTGCTCAAGACCCTGCATGCCACCGGCCGCGCGCCTTTGCCCTTGTTGGCCGGAAAACTGCGCTTGTCCGTCAGCGTGCTGCGCGAAGTACTCAATGTGCTGACGGTCGACCAGCAGACCGAGGTGGCCTGGTCGGGCGATTCCGACATCGACGTGCAATACCAGCTGACCGCGATCGGCCAGCGCGCCGCGCTCGCTTGCCTTGATGAGTGCCGCTACGTCGGCCCCGCACCGGTCACGCTGGCCGCGTACCGGGCGATGGTCGAGCGCCAGTCCTTGCGCCAGGCGCCGACGGCGCGCCAGGGAGGGGCGGCGACGCGTGGCCCCACCCCCGGCGAACTGGCCGCCGTGCTGGCCGACGACGGGATCGATCCAGCCTTGCGCGAGTTGCTCGGCGCTGCCCTGCACGCGCAGCGCCCGCTGCTGCTGCACGGCCCCACCGGCTCCGGCAAGACCACGCTCGCACGCAAGCTGGCGCGCCTGTTGCCGGGTGCGGTCGCGGTGCCGTATGCGCTGCTGATCGAAGGCCACATCGCGCCGTTTCACGATCCGCTGCGCCATCCGCCGCCGTTGCCGCAGGGCCGCCAGCAGGAGGAGCGCCGCAGCTGCGACGCGCGCTGGGCGATCTGCCAGCGGCCGCTGGTGCACGTCGGCGCGGAACTCGATGCATCCATGCTCGCGCTGCGCCCCGACCCCGACAGCGGCATTCATCAGGCGCCGCTGCCGCTGCAGGCCAACAATGGCATCTTCGTGCTGGACGATCTCGGCCGCGGCCGGGTACCGGTGGCCGAACTGCTCGCCGGCTGGTTCGGCGTGCTCGACGGCGGGCCGGCGCGCGCCGTCGAAGGCGGGCACGGCGAGACCGTGCCGTTCGACGCGATGCTCGTCCTCGTCACCAACCTGGCGCCGGCCAGCGTGTTCGATCCGGCCTTCCTGCGCCGTATCGGCTACCGCGTCGGCCTCGGGCCGCTGGCCGAGCCCGCCTACCGGACCATGCTGCGGCGCGCCAGCCGGCTGCACGGGCTCGATTGCGACGAGACCATCCTCGACCACCTGGTCACGCGCCTGCACCGCGCCAGCGGCACGCCGCTGCTGGCCTGTTATCCGCACGAGCTGCTCGGCCGTGTACTTGATTTCGCCGGCTTTGCCGGAACCGAACCGCGCTTGACGATCGCTGCCCTGGAGCAGGCGTGGAACAGCATGACCAGCGGCAGCGCCCCGGCCCCGTGCCACGTCGCAGGAATCGACCAATGAAAAACAAGCGCGCTCTTGTCGTGATGGCGGTTGCCATCCTGTTCGGCCTGACGGCCGTGGTCCTCGCTTCGCGCTGGCTGCTCCTGCAGCCCAGCACCAGCAGCGGGCACATCGTGGTGGCGGCGACGGATATCAGCCTTGGCCAGCGCCTTGCCCCGGAAATGGTCAAGCTGGCCGAATGGCCCGCCGACAGCGTGCCGAAAGGCGCCTTTGCCGATCCGCAGAAGCTTGCCGGGCGCGTCCTGAAGAGCAGCGTGCTGGCCGGCGAACCGGTCAGCGAAGCGAAACTGGCGCCGGTCGGCACGCTGGGCGGCCTGTCGGCCCTGATCACCGAAGGCAAGCGTGCGATCACGGTGCGCGTCAACGACGTCATCGGCGTAGCCGGCTTCACGCTGCCGGGTAACTACGTCGACATCATTGTCAGCACCGAAAAGGATCCGACCCCGGAAGCCAATGGGCGCGAGCAGAGCATCTCGAAGATCGTGCTGGAGCGCATCCTGGTGCTGGCGGTGGCGCAGGAGGTCAACCGCGACGAGACCAAGCCGCGCGTGGTGAACGCCGTCACGCTCGAGGTGACGCCGGAGCAGGCCGAAAAACTCGACCTCGCGCGCAGTGTCGGCACGCTGTCGCTGGCCCTGCGCAACCAGGTCGATCCGCAATCGGCTCAGACCGATGGCGCCACCAAACTGACCCTGCTGCCGGCGGCGCCGGTCGTCAAGCCGGTTCCCGTAAAACCGGTGGCTGCGCCGCGCCGTCCCGAGAAGCCGGCCGTGCACCGGATCGCGACGCCTCCTGTACGGCGCAACTGCGTCACCGTCATCAACGGCCTGCATTCCTCGCAGGAGTGCTTCTGATCCCCTTTACCGTGTCAGGTGAAACCATGAACACACGTCCTATGAAATCAGTCCGGCCGCATGCCGTGCGCGGCCCCTTGCTGCGCCACGTGGTCCTTGGCGGCATGGCGCTGGCGCTGGCAGGGGGAGCGCACGGCGCGCGTCCTGCCGGGCAGTCCGAAGTCGTCTCCGTCGTCGGCGATCGTGCCGAAATCGGCCCGCGCTGCAAAGGCGAAGCCGCGCGTCCGGCCCAGGTCGCGCTCCAGATGGGCAAATCGACCCTGATGCGCCTGCCCGAGGCGGTCCAGAACCGCAGTGTCGGCAATCCCGCCGTCGTGCAGGCCATGCTGGTCGCGCCGGACACGATGTACATCGCCGGGGTCGACGTCGGCACCACCAACATGATCGTCCAGGGCCGCAGCGGCCTGTGCAGCGTGCTCGACATCACGGTGGCGATGGACCCGAGCGCGCTGCAGGCCACGCTGGCTGCCGTCATGCCGGAAGAAAAAGAGATCCGGGTGCTGGCCGCCGCCGATTCGCTGGTGCTGACGGGGACCGTCACCGATGCTGCCGCGGTGGCGCGTGCCGCCGAGCTGGCGGCCGCTTACGTGCGCCGTCCGCTGCGGGCGCTGGGCGCGGTACCGAAGGAGCTCGAGCCGAAATCCGGCGGGGCAGGCGGTGGCGCCGCCCCGGAGGTGCGCGTGGTGAACCTGCTGAGCGTCAGCGCGCCGCAGCAAGTCCAGCTCGAGGTCAAGATCGCCGAGGTGTCCAAGACCCTGCTCGAGCGGCTGGAGGCAGGCGCGACCTGGAGCTTCTCGCCAGGCAGCTGGGCCGCTGCCCTGACATCGAACTTCCTGAGCGGCACGGCCGGCGCGAGGCTGGGCGCAGCCCGCGACAGCAACAAGGGCATCGTCCTGGACGCACAGAAGCAGGACGGCCTGATACGTGTGCTGGCAGAGCCGAACGTCATGGCGATCAGCGGCCAGGAGGGCAGCTTCCTCGCCGGCGGCAAGTTTTATATCCCTGTGGCGCAGGACAATGACAAGATCACGCTGGAAGAAAAGGAATTCGGCGTGGGTCTGCGCTTCACGCCGACTGTGCTCAGCGGTGGACGCATCAACCTGCGCGTGGCGCCCGAGGTATCCGAATTGTCGCGCGAGGGCATCGGCATCAACGCCACCGGCCTCTCGGGCACCACGGTCCTGCCTGTCGTGACCACGCGCCGGGCCAGTACCACCGTGCAGCTGTACGACGGCCAGAGCTTTGCCATCGGCGGCCTGATCAAGAACAACCTCATCACCAACCTGAAAGGCCTGCCGGGGCTGGGCGAGGTACCGGTACTCGGGGCGCTGTTTCGCAGTACCGACTTCCAGCAGGACCGCACCGAGCTGGTCTTCGTGATCACTGCGCGCCTGGTCAAGCCGCTCACGGCAACGGGTTACGCGCTGCCAACCGATAACGTCGATGCCCCTTCGCGCGCGGCCTTGATGCTCGGCGGGCGCCTCGAAAGCGCCGCCAAGGCGCCGCCGCCGGCTGCGCGCACGGGGCAGAGCGTCGACGGTTTCGAACTCAAATAGGAGGCGGCAATGTCAACCAAGACAATAGCAGGGATCGCAGTGCTCGTACTGCTGCAGGGCTGTTCGACGGCGCCGCGCTTCGAGAAGAATTTCGGTAACGCGGTGCGCACCAACCTGGCCGCGCAGACAGTCGACCCGCGCGGCGCGGCGAACGTGAATCCCGCCACGGGCATCGACGGCCCGGCGGCGCGCGCTGCCCATGATCGCTACCAGCGCTCCTTCGTCCAGCCCGACCCGAAGGCGCCGATGCTCAACACGCTCGGCAGCGGGCAATGAACCACCGCGGCTGACCCGTTCCGCTTCCATCCCCGTGCTTCAACAAGGATTGTCATGAAAGCCCTTTTGATCAGTCGCGACAGCCTGCTGTTTGCCGAGCTTGCGTCCCAGGGCGCGGCCCGCGTGCCGCCGCTGAACGTAGCCAACAGCCGTGTGTCGATGCGCGAGGCGCTCGAACGGCCGCTGGGCGAGGCGCCAGGACTGATCATTGTCGACGCCACTGAAGGCGCGTCCGACGATGCCGACCTGCTCGAACGCCTGGCGCGCCAGTACCCGGACGCCCAGTTCATGCTGCTGACCAGCCAGCACCAGCCGGAACTCCTGATCCGGGCAATGCGCGCGGGCGTGCGCGAAGTACTGCAGTTGCCTCTGGTGCACCGCGCCTTTCACGAAGCGATGGACCGGATTGCCACGGCGGCCGGCGTCGCCCAGCTGCGTGAGGGCAAGGTGCTGGCCTTCATCGCCTGCAAGGGCGGCAGCGGCGCCACCTTCATCTCGACCAATTTCGGCTATGCGCTGGCGACGCTGGCCGAGAAGAAGGTCCTGCTCATCGACCTGCACGGCCAGTTCGGCGACGCCGCCCTGTATGTCTCGGACCAGAAGCCGACCATGACCCTGTCCGATGTCTGCGAGCAGATTGCGCGCATCGACGGCCCGTTTCTCGATTCCTGCCTGGTGCACGTTACGCGCGGCTTCGGCGTGCTGGCCGCGGCCGACGACCCGTCCCAGACCAAGGCGGCCAAACCCGAGCACATCGACGCCATCCTGCGCGTCGCCCGCCAGCACTACGACTACATCGTGCTCGACGTCGGCCGCCAGATCGACGCCGTGTCGCTGCGCGCGCTCGACAGCACCGACACCATCTATCCGGTGCTCCAGCTGGCCCTGCCCGACATCCGCGACGCCCGCCGCCTGCTCGACATCTTCCGTTCGCTCGGCTACCCGCTCGAGACGATTCGGCTGATCGTCAACCGCTACGAAAAAGGCGGCCGCCTGCGCCTGCCCGACCTGCATGCGGCGCTCGGCTGCGAGGTCGTGCATACCGTCCCGAACGATTACGTCGCCGTCACCGATTCGGTCAACCAGGGCGTGCCGGTCCTCGAACTGTCGCGCGCGAGCGCAGC
This sequence comes from Massilia sp. SYSU DXS3249, assembly GCF_053668055.1. Classification (NCBI taxonomy): domain Bacteria; kingdom Pseudomonadati; phylum Pseudomonadota; class Betaproteobacteria; order Burkholderiales; family Oxalobacteraceae; genus Massilia; species Massilia sp. SYSU DXS3249. The sequence goes on from NZ_JBSIPX010000003.1 coordinate 336,104, forward strand.
TGCGCGCAGCCTGGCCGACCTGGTGGAACTGGTCACCGCGCGGCGTGCCCCCGAAACCCGTGGCTTGCTCGACCGCCTGTTCGGCCGCGGCGAAGCCGACTACTAGTCTGTGAGGAGAATCCATGTCGCTGCGCGAACGCCTTTCCATTTCGGACGACGACCGCAAGGCCAGCGTATTGCCGGCCGAGGCCAGCAACGGCGCCTACCAGGAGCTGAAAAGGACCATGCACCAGATGATCCTCGACCGGATCGACCTGGAGCGCCTGAAGCGCCTGACCGCCGAGCAGTTCAAGCATGAACTGGCGCTGCTGATCCAGCGGATCATCGAAGAGGAACGCATTGTCCTCAACCAGCACGAGCGCCACAACCTCGTGCTCGACATCCAGCACGAGATGCTGGGCTTCGGCCCGCTCGAGCCGCTGCTGAACGACCCGACCGTCTCCGATATCCTGGTCAACACGGCCAGCCGCGTGTACGTGGAGCGCCGCGGCAGGCTCGAGCTGACCGACGTCAGCTTCCACGACAACGCGCACCTGATGAAGATCATCGAAAAGATCGTTTCGCGCGTGGGACGCCGGGTCGACGAGTCCAGCCCGATGGTCGACGCCCGCCTGCCGGACGGCTCGCGCGTGAATGCAATCATTCCGCCGCTGGCGGTCGACGGCCCGATCCTGTCGATCAGGCGCTTCAGCGCCACGCCATTGACGGTGCAGAACCTGCTCGACTACAAGAGCGTGACGCCGCCGATGATCAAGGTACTGCAGGGCCTGGGCATCGCCAAGATCAACATCCTGATCTCGGGCGGTACCGGCAGCGGCAAGACCACGCTGCTCAACCTGCTGTCCAGATTCATCCCGGCCAACGAGCGCCTCGTCACCATCGAGGACGCGGCCGAACTGCAGCTGCGCCAGCCGCACGTGGTGCGCCTCGAGACGCGCCCGTCGAATATCGAAGGCAAGGGCGAGGTCACCCAGCGTGCGCTGGTCAAGAACGCGCTGCGCATGCGCCCGGACCGCATCATCCTTGGCGAAGTGCGCGGCGCCGAAGCGCTCGACATGCTGCAGGCGATGAATACCGGCCACGAAGGCTCGCTGGCGACGATCCACTCGAATACCCCGCGCGACGCCCTGGCGCGCCTGGAAAACATGGTCGGCATGGCGGGGGCCAACCTGACGCCGCGCGCCATCCGCCAGCAGATCTGCTCGGCCGTGACGGTCGTGGTGCAGGCCTCGCGCCTGATCGACGGCGGCCGCAAGCTGGTCAGCATCCAGGAAATCACGGGCATGGAAGGCGACATTATCTCGATGCAGGAGATCTTCCGCTTCGAGCAGACCGGCGTCGACCGCGACGGCAAGGTGCTGGGCCATTTCTCCGCCACCGGCGTACGGCCGCGCTTTGCCGACCGCCTCAAGATGTACGGCGTCGAGATCCCCGACGACACCTTCCATCCCGACCGCATTTACCAATGAACCTGCAGGCCCTGCCTGCCGTGGAGCCGCGCCATGGACCTGCTTTTCTACAGCTTCACCGTCTTCCTGTTCGCCGCCGTCATCCTCCTGATCGAAGGCGTCTATCTCTGGTGGTCGAGCACCCACGGCAAGGCAGCGCAGCGCATCGCACGGCGGCTGCAGGTCATGTCGGGCGGCGTGGGGCGTGCCGGTGAACGCATTTCGATCCTCAAGCAGCGCCGTTTCAGCGTCAACGACGGCGTCGATCGCCTGCTGCAGCAACTGACGCTGCTCCAACGGCTCGATGCCTTGCTGGTCCAGGCAGGCAGCAAGCTCACGGTCGAGCGCTTCCTCGGCTGCTCGCTGGCGGCCTTCCTGCTGGCCTTTATCGTGAGCGCGCGCTGGACTCTGCCGCCGGGAGGGCGCGTCCTGCTCGCGCTGCTGGCGCTCGGCATCCCGTATTGCCTGTTGCGGCGCGCACGCACCCAGCGCCTGCGCCGCATCGAGTACCAGCTGCCGGATGCCGCCGATTTCATCGCCCGCGCCCTGCGTGCCGGCCATTCGTTCACCAACGTGCTGCAAATCGTCGGCAACGAGCTTCCCGAGCCGCTGAGCAGCGAATTTCGCGTCGCGCGCGAGGAAATCAACTACGGCGTGCCGATGGACGAAGCGCTGCACAACATGGCCGAGCGCATCCCGCTGACCGACCTGCGCTACCTGATCATTGCGGTCCTGATCCAGCGCGAGTCGGGCGGCAACCTGGCTGAAATCCTCGGCAATATCAGCACCATCATCCGCAGCCGCCTGAAGCTGGTGGCCCAGGTGCGCGTGCTGTCGGCCGAGGGACGCATGTCGGCCTGGATTCTCGGATTGCTGCCGGTTGCCGTGTCACTGATGCTCACGGTGGTCAACCCGGAATACGTCAGCATGTTATGGACCGACCCAAGTGGGATACGCATGCTCTGGTATGCGGCCGGCATGATCCTGTTCGGGGTGGTGTGGCTGCGCCGGGTCATCCGGATCCGCGTCTGAGGAGCTGCAATGAATGCCGCACAATTAGCTTTCCTGTTGATCGTCTTCGGCATCGTCTGTGCGCTGGCCTGGCTGGCGATGATGCTGTTTGCGCCGGTGGCGCTGCGTACCCGGCTGCGCCGTTTCATCGGTAAATCCGAGGCCACTGCGCTCGAATCCGACGGATGGGTCGAGCGCGTCGCCAAGGTTAGCCAGCCGCTGATGAAACTGTCGGTGCCCGAGGAGGGCTGGGAAAAATCGGCGCTGCGCACCCGCTTCATGAATGCGGGCTGGCGCAATCCGGTGGCGCCGACCCTGTTCTTTGCTTCCAAAACGGTGCTCGCGTTGACCGGCCCGGCAACCATCGGCGTGCTGGTCGCCGCCTCGGTGATCATGCTGTCGGGCAGCAAGCTGCTGTTCCTGCTGCTGCTGACCGCGACGGTGGGTTACTACCTGCCGAACCTGGCGCTGAACCGCATCGTGCGCCGTCGCAAGCGCGAAATCTTCGAGACGCTGCCGGACGCACTCGACCTGCTGACGGTCTGCGTCGAGGCTGGCCTGAGCCTGGAACGCGCCTTCGTCAAGGTGGCCGGCGAAATCCATATCAAAAGCGTCACGCTGGCCCAGGAACTGCAGCTCGTGCTGATGGAAATGCGCGCCGGCTTCAGCAAGGAAAAGGCCCTGCGCAATTTTGCCCTGCGCAGCGGCGTCGACGACATCGACACGCTGGTGGCGATGCTGATCCAGTCCGAACGCTTCGGCACCAGTGTCGGCGATTCGCTGCGCGTGTATTCCGAAAACCTGCGCACCAAACGCCGCATGCTGGCCGAGGAATGCGCGGCGAAGATCGGATTGAAACTGCTGTTCCCCCTTATTTTCTGCATTTTCCCGACTCTGCTGATGGTGTTGCTGGGACCGGCGGTGATCCAGCTGAGCCGCACACTGGGTGCCATCGGCGGCACGCGATGATTCGATAGGAGGTTGACCATGTCCACCCGCATGATGCTCAAGAAAATGTCGGTCCTGTGCGCCGGCACGCTGCTGATCGCTTGCGCCGGGATCGGGCGCCATCCCGAGCGCGCGTCCCAGGTCGACGCCGACCTGATCTACGATGGGGGACGCCAGCATCACCTCGCCGGACGCTACGAGGAAGCCGTTGCCGCCTACCGCAAGGTACTGGCGATGGCGCCTCGCCATATGCGGGCGCGCAACGCGCTGGCCGCAAGCTATGCACGCCAGGGCGATTTCACCCAGGCCATTCCGATCTGGCGCGCCCTGACCGAAGAACTGGCGGTGGGCGCCGGACCCGATACCGCCTACCTGTTCGCCAACCTCGGCTACGCCTACCTGTTGGACGGCAATTACGACAAGGCCGTCACCGCGCTGGAACGCGCCTGCGTGCTTGACCCGCTCGATCACGGCGCCTGGCATAACCTAGGAGAATCGCTGCGCCGCCTCGGCCAGTTCGACCGCGCTGAACAAATGCTGCGCCAGGCCAAGGCCCTGCGCGAACACAATTTCCAAAGCGACCATGCCGCCGTGGGGGGCACCGCGGTGGCGGCGATCGAAGCAGCGGTCGCCATGCCGGTGCGGCCGGATCCCGGCTGGGCGGCCACCGAAGTACGGACCGCCGCCGACGGCACCCTCGAGCTGCTGCGCGTGCCGGCGCAACGGGCGGTCGCGGCTACCCTGCCGCCGCGCGAACCCGACCCATTGCCGCCGCCGGCCAGGCGGCCCGATCTCGTCCTGATTGAAATTCGCAATGGAAATGGCGTGACCGGCATGGCACGCGCCCTGTCGCACCAGGTCAAGGACGACAACCTGCAAGTGACGCGCTTGAGCAACGAGAAGGGATTCAACGTACGGCGCACGCGCATCGAACACAGCGCGGCTTTCCGCGCCAGCGCCGAGCGGCTGGCTGCGCGCCTGACCGGCAGCTTCGACAAGGTGCAGGTGGTGCAGGTCGATACCTGCAAGCAGACCGACATGCGCCTGGTGCTCGGCCGCGACCTGGGACGTGGCGCGGTGACGCTGCGGCCTGCGCCTGCGCCCGAACCCGGACAAACCTATGCGGCTGCGCCGTTGCCCACGTCTGCGCCCTGACCTCGCGCGCAAGGCACGTTTGTTCCGTCTCAAACCCTGGCATTGAGCGCACCCGAAAATGAGGCCTTGTCACCTCATTTCACGGGAGCGTTGCCATGAGCATTGCACAGCGTTTCATTGCCATCCTTGCCGCCTTCATGGCCTTCACGGTGGCCGGTTGCTCGTCAACCAGCGCCCATCGCGGCACAGGTGAGTACGTCGACGACGCCGTCATCACCAGCAAGGTCAAGGCAGCCTTTGCCGCCGATCCCACCGTCAAGGCAACCGAAGTGCAGGTCGAAACGTTCAAAGGCACGGTGCAGCTGAGCGGCTTCGTCGAATCGCGCGAAAGTGCGCAAAGGGCGGTGCAGATCGCGCGTCAGGTGAAAGGCGTCACCGAGGTGCGCAACAACACCATCCTGAAATAGCCGGCGGTGCCTAGCGCCAGTTCACCCGGCCCAAGCCGCCGGTGGTGGCGTTGCGCTGGGTGGGATTGCCGTACACGGTGGCCGATCCCATGCCGCTCAGGTTGACGTCGATCGCTGAGCTGGCATGCACCGTTGCGCCGCCAAGCCCACTCATGTCGAGGTCGACTTTTTCGGCGCGCAGGTGTTGCGCATCCAGGTTGCCGACGCCGGCCAGGGTCGCGTGCAAGTTGCGGGTCTGGCCCGTCACCGCCAGCTGCCCGGCACCGCGCAGCGCCAGGTCCATCCGTTCCGCTTTCGGCGCGTCAATCTTCAGGCTGCCGGCGCCGCCGAGACGGGCATCGATGTTGCGGTAATTGCCGTTGAGCGTTACGGTCCCCGCGCCGTCGAGGGCGAGCACGATCTTGTCGCCGTTAAAGCCGCTCACCGTGCTGGCCCCCACGCCGTCCGACACGAACTCGGTCAGGTTGGGCACCGTGAGCTCGGCGCGCAAACGTGGGTTGCGGTTGCCCGAGTTCCAGTTGTTGCGGCGCTCGGTGTCGATCTCCAGCGTTTCGCCGCGCTGCTGCGTCGTCACGCGGGCGATGTCGTCGCGTTCGCCGGACAGCACGAGCGATGGCTTGCTGCCCTGACGCAGGACGAGGTCGACGACGCCGTCCAGTTTTACGCGCGTGACGCGGGCGTCGACCGCGCGCGTTTCGCGCACCATTTCGGCCGCAAGGGCTGCGCCCGCGGTGAGGGTGAGGGCCGTGGCCATCAGGGTGGTGCCGAGCAGTTTGTTCATGGTGGTCTCCGTGATCGGTTAGTGTTTGATTGCACTATAGATCCGTGGCCCGTTGCAGGCCCTGCTTGTGCGACGGGCTGCACAATATGCGGAATGAAGCGTCGCGCCGCGCCCGCCGCACGATGCCCGCGCAACCAACCCCAGCCCGGAGCAGGGCAGGTGCACGCAGCCAGCCAGCCAGGTGGTGCGGAATCAATGTTACCCATGTATGTCATCGACGCGGCCCATGGCCAGAGAGCATGTGCCGAGTGCGCTGAGCCCCATCTAGCCTTGTTCCGATTGACCTTCATCAAACCCGAGACCACCCCACACTGCATCGTGGACCTCTCGCCTGCGGGCGATTTTTTGAAGGAGGACACATCATGTTGAAACACACCACTGCAGGAATCGCCCTAGCGGCGATCTTCGCCTTGCCGGCCATGGCTGCGCCCGAGCGCATGACGAGCATCCAGCTCGACGAGGTCGTGGCCGGTACCGACTGCGGCTGCCCGCCGCCGACGGGCAAGGAGAAGGGAAATAATGGCTGGGGCAACGGTGCAGACCCGAGCAATCCCGGCAGCGACAACGGACGTACCGCGCCGTCGAAGACCGGCAACGAGAATCTGCCGTCGCCACCAGACCGGCCGAATACCAACCCGACCGGATCCACCGGGCGATGAGGGTGACTCACGAGGGCAGGTCCCGGACCTGCCCTTTCCGTCTTGCCTGGTGCCTGCGCGCGCTGATCCTGGGGCTGGCCTGTCAGCTGGCGATGCCGCCCGCCGCGGCCGAGCGCCCGGTCCGCTCGCTGCTCGAAATCCGGCGCGAAGCCCTCGTTACCCAGCGCTGGGACAATAGCTGCGGGGCCGCGGCCCTGGCGACCGTGCTGCGTTACTACAAGGGCGTGCCGACCGACGAGGAAGCGGTGGCGCGCGGCATGCTGCGCCAGACCGATCCCTTGCGCGTGCGCGTGCGTGGCGGCTTTTCCTTGCTGGACATGCAGCGCTACCTGGCAGGGATCGGCCTCCAGGGAGAGGGCTACGCCCGCATGAGCCTGGCCGACCTGGCACAGCGCGTCCCGATGATCGTGCCGATCACCCTGAACGGCTATCCGCATTTCGTCGTCGTCCGCCGGGTCGCCGCGACGGGCGTCAACATCGGCGACCCCAGTTTCGGGAATTATCGGATGGACCAATCCGCCTTCGCCGCGCAGTGGAAAGGCGTCGGATTCGGCATCCAATAAAACACGACAGGCAACCACATGAAGAATCTGACGATCGGTGCCGTGCTGTACGGCGCCGCGGCGACTTGCGCTGCCCAGAGTAACGCCGAGCTGGAGCAAAAAATCGCGGAACAGGCGGCGACCATCGAACGCCAGCGGCAACGCATCGAATTGCTCGAGCGCGAACTGACCCCGGCACGGGTCGACGCCGGCACCCGCACCAGCACGAATACGGCGCCGCAGGACGCAGCCGACGACAGCAACCGTGCGCTCGAACGCGCTCTGGTGCGGGAAGGCGCGCTGCTGCTCTCGTCCGGTACGGCCGAGGTCGAGCCGAATGTCGTCGCCTCGCACAGTTCGGGCGAAGGCGGGTTCCGCCGCACCTCCTTCGGCCCGGGTGTGACGGTACGCGTCGGCCTGCCCGGAAAATCGCAGGTCGAAGCATCGCTGCCCTACGTATTCGAAAGAATCAGGAATGGCGGCCAGTCGACGCACAACGACGGCGTCGGCGACCTGTCGGTGGCGGCCTCGCACCAATTCATGGCCGAGGCCGGCAAGCTGCCGAGCCTCGTCGGCAGCCTCAGCTACCAGAGCACGACCGGGCGCAACACGAGCTACGAGGGCGGGCCGCTGGTCGCACTCGGCGGAGGCTTCCCCTCGCTGCAAGCCTCGCTCAGTGCCACCCGGCGCCTCGATCCGCTGGTATTTTTCGGCAGCTTGTCCGCCACCCGCTACGGGGCACGCGACAAGGGCGGCGCCCGCATCCGGCCTGGAAATATCTATGGCATGCGCTTCGGCACGGCGCTGGCGACGGCTCCTGCGACCTCGCTGCGCGCCGCCGTCAGCCTCAGCCTGCTGGACAAGACGCAGGTCAATGGCTCACCGGTCCCCACCGACGATATCCTTGCCTTCCTGGAGGTGGGCGGATCGGCCGTGCTGACGCCGACTACCGCCATTGACATCCTGTTCTCGGCGGGCCTGACGCGCAATACGCCGGACTTCCGGCTGATGGTGTCCTTGCCGGTGCGCTTCTGACCCAAGACGATCCGGTCCCGCAAAAACAAAATGCCTCACGCGCAGTGCACGTAAGGCATTTTGTTTTACTTCTACTTTTTTATGGTGCCGGCTGCCGGTTTCGAACTGGCCACCTGATGATTACAAATCAACTGCTCTACCAAATGAGCTAAGCCGGCGTAATCTGTACGGCAAGAATTATAACGCTATTTAATCCGGGTCAGCGTCGGGCGGCCGCCTTTTTTCGGCGGATCGTTATCGTCGTCGGGCGAATGCGACAGCGTTGCCGTGGCGGCGTCGTTGGTCCCGCCAGGCACGGCCGACAGGCCAGGCGACGCAGTGGCCGGTTCCTCCGTCGGCGCCGGCATCTCGGCGGCGGTGGTGCTCACTTCGAAGGCCATGCCCTGGCCGTTTTCGTTGGCGTAGATCGCCAGCACGTTATGCACCGGAACATAGATGTCGCGCGAGACGCCGGCGAAACGGGCGCGGAACTGGATCGCTTCGTTGTCCATCTTCAGCCCCGAGGTCGCGCCGTAGCTGATGTTGAGGATGATTTCGCCCTTCCTGACGTATTCCATCGGAACCGTCGTGGCCGCGTCGACCTTTACTGCGAGATACGGCGTAAAACCGCTGTCGGTGCACCACTCGTAGATGGCGCGCAGCAGGTAGGGTTTGGTGGAGATGTCAGGCATGTGCAAATGAGAATAACAATAATCCGTCAATAGGCCGGCAAACGGATGCGTCGCCGCACGCGGCGTATGTCAAACGGGTAGCTGCGCGAGGCGCCAGTTTACTGCGAATCGTCAAACGACGTCGCAAAACCGGCGCAAGGAGAGGGGAAACAGGGAGACCACCGCAAGCGCGGCGCGGTCTCCCCGTTACCCCGTTCTCATCAACGGCGCATGACCTTTTCGGACGGGGTCAGCGCTTCGATGTAGGCCGGACGCGAGAAGATGCGCTCGGCATACTTCATCAGCGGCGCTGCCGTCTTCGACAGTTCGATGCCATAGTGGTCCAGGCGCCACAGCAGCGGGGCAATTGCCACGTCCAGCATCGAGAACTCGTCGCCCAGCATGTACTTGTTCTTCAGGAACAGCGGGGCCAGCGTCGTCAGGCGATCGCGGATTTCGGCGCGCGCCTTGTCGTGGGCCTTCTCGTTCGTCTTGTTGCGGTCGCTTTCCAGGACGTGCACGTGGACGAACAGTTCCTTCTCGAAGTTGAACAGCATCAGGCGGGCGCGGGCGCGCATCAGCGGGTCGGCCGGCATCAGCTGCGGGTGCGGGAAGCGCTCGTCGATGTACTCGTTGATGATGTTCGATTCGTACAGGATCAGTTCGCGCTCGACCAGGATCGGGACCTGGCCATAGGGGTTCATCGTCGAAATGTCTTCTGGCTTGTTGAAGAGGTCGACGTCACGCACCTCGAAATCCATGCCTTTTTCGAACAGGACCAGGCGGCAGCGTTGGGAGAACGGGCACGTGGTGCCGGAGTAGAGAACCATCATGGTGGGTCGTTCCTTAAGAAACAAAGGGGTGAAGCGCCGAGCGACTCACCCCGAAAAAATGATTGCCCGTATTATAGCCAAGCGGGCAATGAAAACGAATTACTTCAGATCTTTCCAGTACGAGGCGTTCAAACGCCAGGCCAGGAATGCAAATATCGACAGGAAAATCAACACGATAGCACCGAGCTTCTTGCGGGTTCCTTGCGCTGGCTCAGCCATCCAGCTCAGGTAGGCAACCAGGTCGGCGGTCGCGGTGTCGAACTCGGTGGCCGTCATGGTGCCCGGCGCCACCTGCTCGAAACCGGCGAACTTGTGGATGGTCTTGCTGGCGTCGTGCGGGTCCGGCGCGTCGACCATTTTGACGGTGCGCACGCCTTGCAGTTGCCACATCGCGTGCGGCATCGCCACGTTCGGCACCACCATGTTGTTCCAGCCGGTCGGACGCTCATCGTCCTTGTAGAAGGTGCGCAGGTAGGTGTACAGGTAGTCGGCGCCCGATCCGGCCGGCGACGATTTTGCACGTGCGATCACCGACAGGTCTGGCGGCACCGCGCCGAACCACGCCTTGGCGTCGGCCGGGCGCAGGGCCGTCGTCATCATTTCGCCGACCTTGTCTGCCGAGAACAGCAGGTTGGTCTTGATCTGCTCGTCCGTGAGGCCGAGGTCGCGCAGGCGATTGTAGCGCATCGACGATGCCGAATGGCAGTTCAGGCAATAGTTGACGAACAGCTTGGCGCCGTTTTGCAGCGACACCATGTCGCTGCGTTCCGGTGCGCGGTCGAGCGGGAAAGTGCCTTCGGCCGCGAATGCCAGTCCCGGCACCAGCGCCAGGACCGCGATCAGTTTCTTCGTAAAGTTCATGGTTGTCCTTAAGCTCGGTCCTGGGGATCAATGCGGATGGAAGGTCACGCGCGTCGGGACCGGCTTGAAGCGGCCCGCCGTGCTCCACCATGGCATCAGGAGGAAGAAGCTGAAGTACAACAGCGTGCACACCTGCGAAATGATGGTGAACGCCGGCGTCGGCAGCTGGGTGCCGAGGTAGCCCAGGGCCAGGAAGGTCAGGCCGAACAGGGCCAGGACCCACTTGTGCCAGTTCGGGCGGTAGCGGATCGAGCGTGCCGGCGAGTGGTCGAGCCACGGCAGGAAGCCGATGATCACCACGGACGAGCCGAACAGCACCACGCCCCAGAATTTGGCCTCCAGCACCTGCGGCAGCATGCCGATGATCAGCACCAGCGCGACGGCCGCAATCACCACCTTGGCCTTGAACGACAGGCGCGACTTCATCCAGATGAAAACGACATACAGCGCGATCGCCGCCATCAGCACGTACATGAAGTCGGCCGTGGTAGCGCGCAGCACCGAATAGAAGGGCGTGAAGTACCAGGTCGGCGCGATGTGGTTCGGCGTCTTCATCGAATCGGCCGGGATGAAGTTGTTGTACTCGAGGAAGTAGCCGCCCATCTCAGGCGCGAAGAACACGACCGCCGAGAAAATCAGCAGGAACATCGACACGCCGAACAAATCCTTGGTCGTGTAGTACGGGTGCGACGGGATTGCATCGACCGGATGGCCATCGGCGCCGATGGTGGCTTTGACTTCGATGCCGTCCGGGTTGTTCGAGCCGACTTCGTGCAGCGCGATCAGGTGCGCCGCGACCAGGCCCAGCAGCACCAGCGGCAGGGCGATGACGTGGAAGGCGAAGAAGCGGTTCAGGGTCGCATCCGACACCACGTAGTCGCCGCGGATCCACAGCGACAGGTCAGGGCCGATCACGGGGATGGCGCCGAACAGGTTGACGATCACCTGCGCGCCCCAGTACGACATTTGGCCCCATGGCAGCAGGTAGCCGAAGAAGGCTTCGGCCATCAGGCACAGGAAGATCGCGAAACCGAAGAGCCAGATCAATTCGCGCGGCTTGCGGTAGGAACCGTACAGCAGGGCGCGGGTCATATGCAGGTAGACCACGATGAAGAAGGCCGAGGCGCCGGTCGAGTGCATGTAGCGCACCAGCCAGCCCCAGGGCACTTCACGCATGATGTATTCGACGCTGCCGAAGGCCAGGTTGGCGTCCGGTTTGTAGTGCATCGTCAGGAAAATGCCGGTCACGATCTGCAGCACCAGGATCAGCATCGCGAGCGAGCCGAACAGGTACCAGATGTTGAAGTTTTTCGGGGCGTAGTACTTGCCCCATTGGTCGTTCCAGAGTTTCGACAGCGGGAAGCGGTCGTCGACCCAGGCCAGGGCCTTGTGGCCGGCCGGTGCGTTGTCCGGCAGCTTGGTTTCCTTGAATGCGGCGCCCATGTTATGCCTCGCCTTTCTCGTCTTTGCCGATCACGATCTTGTTATCGGCGAGATACATGTACGGGGGAATATCCATGTTCGTCGGCGCCGGCTTGTTCTTGAACACACGGCCGGCCAGGTCGAAGGTCGAACCATGGCAAGGGCACAGGAAGCCGCCATGCCAGTCGTCCGGCAGGTTCGGCTGCGGGCCTTCAGTCAGGCGCGAGGAGGGCGAGCAGCCCAGGTGCGAGCAGATACCCACGGTGACGAGCACTTCCTTGTGCTCGGGCCGGGCGCGGAATTCGTTCTTCGCGTATTCCGGCATGTCGAGCTGGAAGACTTTTTCGGAGTTCGGGTCGGCAACGAGTGCGTCGTTCTTCGGCAGGCTGGCCAGCATTTCCGGCGTGCGGCGCAGGATCCACACCGGCTTGCCGCGCCACTCGACCACCTTCATTTCACCCGGCTTGACGTCGGAGATATCCACTTCGACCGGAGCGCCGGCAGCCTTGGCCCGCTCGGACGGTTGGAACGTACTGACCAGCGCACCTGCCGTGGCCACACCGACGACGCCGCCCGCCGCACATGTCGCGACGAGGAGGCCACGCCGGCCTGAATCGACCTGCTTTTCGTTACTCATACCAACCCCACTCCGTGAAATTACGAATCTTGAGAATCAATGAAGAGCTTGCAGCAACACAAAATTATATGTGAATGGCAATCTTTATTGGAGAAAAAATGTTGAGCGTGCATTAACTGTGGCATGGGCGTCCCGCGCACCCGCCTTCCGAGCCGCCGAAAGCGTGTCCGGAGCAGGGTGTGCCTGTCATGCAGCGGTGGCTGGCGTGGCGCCTGGCAGGCTGGCGGGAGGAGGGGCAAGCGGTCGTGCGAACACTCCCCAATGCTTGCGGTATCATCACATTAGCTATTTCAATAACTAGGGGATGCTATGGGAATGATGAATGAATTCAAGCAGTTCGCCATGCGCGGCAATGTGGTGGACCTCGCGGTCGGCGTGATCATCGGCAGCGCGTTCGGCCGCATCGTCGATTCCCTGGTGCAGGATATCGTCATGCCGCCGGTCGGCAGGCTGCTGGGCGGACTCGATTTCGCGAATTATTATATTCCCCTGAATGGTCAGTTAACCGGGCTGGCGCTGGCCGAGGCCAAAAAAGGCGGCGCGGTCATTGCGTACGGTAATTTTCTCACCATCCTCCTGAATTTCATCATCCTCGCCTTCATCATTTTCCAGATGGTGCGCCTGATGAACCGCATGCGCGAGCGCGTCCGGCCCGCCGACGAAGCCAAGGCGCCTGCCACTCCGGAAGACGTCGTGCTGCTGCGCGAAATCCGCGATGCATTGACGTTGAAAAAGTGACGTCGACAAACTGATGCATAAAAAGTGAAAGACGACGTCATCACTTCCCGTCCGGGCGCGGCGCGCCGCCTCTGGCTGCTGTTCGCCCAGACGGTCACCGTCGCGCTCGCCCTGTATTTCGTGGTGGCGGCGCTCAAGCCCGACTGGCTCGGACGTGCGCCGGTGCAGGTGCCGGTCGGCCCCGGCGCCGGCGCGGTACCCGTCTTGCAGGCACAGTCGGGGCCGCCGACGGCCAGCTACCGTGATGCCGCCGGGCGCGCAATGCCGGCGGTGGTCAACATCCTCACCAGCAAAGCCTCGCGCGAAACCCATCCGATCCTCAAGGATCCTTTCTTCCGCCGCTTCTTCGGCGACCGCCTGCCGCCCGAGGAGCAGCTCTCGAGCCTGGGTTCCGGCGTGATCGTCAGCAGCGAGGGCTACATCATCACGAATTTCCACGTGGTCGAAGGCGCCGACCAGATCGAGGTCGGCCTGGCCGATGGCCGCAAGGCGGCGGCGCGCATCGTCGGTACCGATCCGGAAACGGACCTGGCCGTGATCCGCATCGGCGAGCGCAACCTGCCCGTGATGGTGCTCGGCGAGCCCGACGACGCGCGGGTCGGCGATGTCGTCCTGGCGATCGGCAACCCGTTCGGCGTCGGCCAGACCGTGACGATGGGCATTATCTCGGCCGTGGGCCGCAACAACCTGCACATCAACCACTTCGAGAATTTTATCCAGACCGATGCCGCGATCAACTTCGGCAACTCGGGCGGCGCGCTGGTCGACATCCACGGCAACCTTCTCGGCATCAATTCGGCAATCTATTCCCAGACCGGCGGCTCGATCGGCATCGGCTTCGCCATTCCCGTCTCGACCGCGCGCACTGTGCTTGAATCGATCATCAAGCACGGCCAGGTCGTGCGCGGCTGGATCGGGATCGAGTCGCAGGACATCACGCCCGAACTGGCTGACAGCTTCGGCCTTGCGCGCAAGAGCGGCGCCATCATCGCCGGCGTCGTGCGCAATGGCCCGGCCGACCGCGCCGGCGTGCGTCCCGGCGACATCCTGCTCGCGGTCGAGGGCAAGGCGGTGACGAGCACCGGCGACATGCTCAACCTTATCGCCCAGCTGGCGCCCGGCGCCAAGGCCAAACTCAAACTGATGCGCCAGAACCGCGAATCGACGGTCGATGTCACCGTTGGCAAGCGGCCGCGCGCGAAACCATAACCACTCCGGACCCTCCATGCACCTGCGTGACCTGACGCAATTCCTTTCCGAACTGAGCGAAAACAATACCCGTCCCTGGTTCATCATGAACAAACCGCGCTACGACATCCTGCGCGAAGAGTTCCTCGTCGTCGTTACCGAGTTGATCCGCGAATTGTCCCGTTTCGACAAGCAAGTCGCCGCCGTCGACCCAAAGAAGGCGATGTTCCGCATCAACCGCGACATCCGTTTCTCGAACGACAAGACGCCCTATAAAACACGTTTTTCAGCCGGCATCACGCCCAACAACAAGCGCCGCCCGAGCGAAGGCGGCGGCTCGACCTATTACTTCCAGATCGACGGCAACGGCACCCTGGGCATCGGCGCCGGCGAATACCTGCCGCCAAGCGCGCGCCTGAAAGCGATCCGCGAACATGTGGTCAACGATGCGACAGGTTTCGCAAAAATGTTAAAGAATAAACACCTGCGCGCGACCTACGGCGACCTGCTGGACGAAGACAAACTGCAGCGTCCGCCCAAGGGTTTCGACCCTGCGCACCCGCACATCGAACACATCAAGCTGAAAAGCTTTTTCGTGTGGACCGAATTGCCGCTGAGGGTGAACGATCCGGACGAGCTGGTGCCGCGGCTGGCGCGCGGATTCGAGGACGCGTACGCGCTGGTCACCTGGCTGCGCGGCGTGCCCCACACCAACGAAGAGTAGATAACGGCAAAAGGAGGCGACATGGCCTTGCAACACGCAGCATCGGGCGAACGGATCGCCTTGCACCGGGGCGAAGACGACATCGCGAATTTCACGTCGATCGCCCTGGCGAAGACCGAGCACATGGAACTGATCCGGCTGGTCGTGACCAAGGACAAGCCGATGCCCGAGCACCGGGTCGAGGGAGAGGTCACGCTCTTGTGCCTGGAAGGCGAGATCGCCTTCGACGCCCACGGCCGCACCGTCGTGCTGCGTCCGAACGAGATGGTCTACCTGGCCGGCGGCGAGCCGCATGCAATCCGCGCCAACCAGGACGCGGTGGCGCTCATGACGATTTTATTGGGGCCGGTGCGGACCGGCGGGCCGACCAATGCGGCACGCGGGCAGGGTAGTTAATACATTTTCTGTAGGGTGGACGGGTCTCCCGTCCACGCGTGCACGGAACCCGAGTGTGTCGTTGCAATTCCCAAATACGCGAAGGCGAATGAATGCATGCGTCGCAGTGATGCAAGCACTGTTTGAACGCGTGGACGGCGGAACCCGTCCACCCTACGAATACCTACGCCAGCTCATTGCGCGGATCGCGCGCCAATAACTGTTTCGCCATCTCGGCCGCATCGTAGCCGTCGAACAACACCGCGGCCACTGCATCGGTGATCGGCATCTCCACGCCCAGCTTGGCCGCCAGGTCGCGCACCGCCTTCGAGCAGGGCACGCCTTCGGCCACGTGACCCAGTTCGGCCACGATGGTGTCGAGCGGCTTGCCCTGTGCCAGCGCCAGGCCGACGCGGCGGTTGCGCGAGAGGTCGCCGGTGCAGGTCAGGATCAGGTCGCCCATGCCCGTCAGCCCCATGAAGGTGCTGGCGCGTCCGCCCAGCGCGGTGCCGAGGCGGGTGATTTCGGCCAGGCCGCGCGTGATCAGGGCTGCGCGCGCATTCAGGCCGAGGCCCAGGCCGTCGGCGGTGCCGGTGGCGATCGCCAGCACGTTTTTCACGGCGCCGCCCACTTCCACGCCGACCAGGTCGTCACAGGCATAGACACGCAGGTTGCCGCCGTGGACCGCGGCCACGACCTGGTCGCGCAGGGCGACGGAGTCGGAGGCGACGGTGAGCGCGCACGGTAAACCGCGCGCCACTTCCTGCGCGAACGAGGGCCCCGACAGCGCGGCGCCCGGCACCGCATCGCCCAGCACGTCGCGCACCACCTGGTGCGGCAGCAGGCCGGTGCCGTATTCAAAACCTTTGCAGAGCCACACCACATTCGGAATCGCCCGGCCCTTCAGTTGCTCGAGCAGGGGGCGCAGCCCGGCCACCGGGCAGGCCGCGATCAGGAGCGCGCCTGCGCCGGCGCCCTCGACATGGGTGAGCGCTGCCTCGAAGTCGGCCGTGACGCGCAGGGCGTCGGGCAGCGGCTGGCCAGGCAGGTAAGTCGTGTTTTCACGCGCCGCCTCGGTGGCGGCCATCTGGGCCGGATTGCGTCCCCACAGCAAAACGTCGTTGCGTGCGGCGATGGCGATGGCGACGGCGGTGCCCCAGGCGCCCGCGCCCAGGACGGTAATCTTGTTCATGTTGGTCAGTTCTTGCATGGTGTCGATTCAGATGCCCCAGATTTCCGAGGCGCGGACAAAGCCGCCTATTCCATCCTGGTGCCGGACCCGGACCCATTCGCCCGCCTGCGGGTCGACCAGTTCCAGCAGCACGCCCTTGTCGGCGGTCATCAGGAGGGCGGCGTTGTCGTCGGCGGCGGCGCGGATGCGCGCCTGCGGCGCCTTGACCACGATGGTGCGGCGTGCCGACAGTCCCTTCGCTTCGGTCCAGGCCATGTCGCCGTCGATGTCGCGCACCTTGACCCAGGCGCCATAGCGGGAAACGATCTCGACAGGCATGCCGGGCGGCGCAATGTAACGCCGGACGCTTTTCAGCGAGGGCGCATCGTACAGCGCCACCGAGTTCGGGCCGACCGAACGGAAATCGAAGGCACTGGCGGAACCGCAAGCGAGCACCAGCAGCATGGCGGCGAGCGTGTTGGCAAGGAGGCGGAATGAGTTCATGGCGGGCTTTCCGGATTCGGTGACACCAGACGCCAGGAAGGAAAGAATCGAGGGAAAACGGGAGGAATACGAATGACCAATGCCGGCCCCGGAGGGCGCGGCACTGGTAATGGGCAGCATGATTGCTGGCCTATGCGATGCTTAGTTTGCCGGTGCTGCGGCAGCGGCTTCAGCCATTGCCTGGCGGCGCTGCTGGTAGAACACTTCGAAGTTGATCTCGGCCAGGTGCACTGGCGGGAAGCCGGCACGGGTGATCACGTCGGCGATGTTGCTGCGCAGGTAAGGATAAACGATGTTCGGGCAACCGATGCCCAGCAGCGGATCCATCTGGTCGGCAGGGATGTTGCGGGCTTCGAAGATGCCGCCTTGCTTGCCTTCGACCAGGAAAGCGACCTTGTCCTTGACCTTGGCGGTCACGGTGATCGTCACGGTCGACTCGTAGATGCCATCGGCGATCGCTTCGGCGCCGACGTCCAGCGAGACTTCGATCGTCGGGGCTTCCTGTTCGAGGAAGATGGCCGGGGAATTCGGCTGTTCCAGCGACATGTCTTTCAGGTAGACGCGTTGGATTTGGAATACTGGTTGCAGGTTTTCGTCAGACATGGAACGCTTTCGTTGTGTAGTAAAAGGGACGGCAAAGCGCCGCCCCCGATGGGCTTGGAGTCAAACGCAACGGCAATTGTATCAAAATCAATTTGGATGCAATAGCGGTTTGACCTCGGCCTTTGAAGGCAGTTCGGCAGGGTGAGGCAAGCCAGGCGGGTGAGGCGGGCCGTGCGGCCCGCGTCCGGGCTTATTCGCCCTTGAGCAGCGGGTCGAGGCGACCGGCCTGGTCCAGCGCGTACAGGTCGTCGAAGCCGCCGACGTGGGTCTCGCCCACGTAGATCTGCGGCACGGTGCGGCGGCCGGTCTTTTGCATCATGATCTGGCGCTGTTCCGGGTCGAGGTCGACGCGGATGCGTTCGATGTCGGTCACGCCTTTCGCTTCGAGCAGGCGCTCGGCGCGCACGCAGTAGGGGCAGGCGGCGGTATGGTAAAGCACAACATGGGCAGTCATCGTTCTTCCTTCCTGTCTTGATTTACTTGGTCACCGGCAAACCGGCAGCGGTCCAGGCCGTCATGCCGCCGTCCAGGCTGAGCGCGTCTTCGAAGCCGGCAGCCTTGAGCTGGCGCACGGCCTTGTCCGAGCGGGTACCGGCCTGGCACACGACGACGATAGTGCGGCCTTTCGACTTTTCCAGTTCGCCGATCCGATTGCCGAAGTCTGCCAGCGGAATGTTTTTCGCGTCGCGCACATGACCAGCGGCAAACTCGTCGGCGCTGCGCACATCGATCAGCGTGGTCTTGCCGCGGTTGATGAGCTGCGTTACCTGCAGCGGCGTCGCACGGCGGCCCTTTGGCGCGAGGGCTGGCCACAGCAGTGCACCACCGGAAACAGCGGCAAGTGCGACGAAGAGGATATTATCGAGGATGAATTTCACAAGGCTTCCAATGGTTGAACGCAATCCGCGCATTATAAAATAGAAGCCGGACAGGAATATTTTTTGGGACCGCAAGGCTTCGCCCCAGGCGCAAGACGCCGGCGCGACGAGCCGCTTGCACGTCCCCCGCAGGTTTTTTTTAAATCGAAGAAGAGCTTATGTACAAAATCGTATTCATGCGCCACGGCGAATCCACCTGGAACCTGGCCAACCGCTTCACCGGCTGGGTCGATGTCGACCTGACCGAAAAAGGCGCCAACGAAGCCCGTACCGCCGGCCGCGTCCTGCGCGAAGCCGGTTTCGCCTTCGACCTGGCCTACACCTCGGTACTGAAGCGCGCGATCCGCACGCTGTGGCTGGCGCTCGACGAAATGGACCAGATGTACCTGCCGATCAAGAACGACTGGCGCCTGAACGAGCGCCACTACGGCGCCCTGCAGGGCCTGGACAAGGCCGAGACCGCTGCGAAGTATGGGGACGAGCAGGTGCTGGTCTGGCGCCGCAGCTACGACACGCCGCCGCCGGCGCTCGACGAATCCGACGAACGCGCCTCGTTCAAGGATCCGCGCTACGCCGGCCTGCCGAAAGCGAGCATTCCGCTGACCGAATGTTTAAAGGATACGGTGGCGCGCGTGATGCCGGCCTGGGAAGAAGAAATCGCCCCCGCCATTCGCGCCGGCAAGCAGATCCTGATCTCGGCCCACGGCAACAGCCTGCGCGCCCTGATCAAGATGCTCGACAACATCAGCGACGAAGACATCGTCAGCCTGAACATCCCGAACGGCCAGCCGCTCGTCTACGAACTCGACGAAAACCTGAAGCCGATCCGCCATTACTACCTGGGCGACCAGGACGCGATCGCCGCCGCCGTGGCCGCCGTCGCGAACCAAGGGAAGGCGAAGTAAGTCTTGCGTGTCTCAAACAAGAAGTTAGCCGGCAGCGCACTGGTGTGCGCCCTGGTGTTGAGCCTGGCTGCGCCCCTTGCGGACGCGGCCGGGGCCGCTGCCAAGCCGACCGAGCGCAGCCGCCAGAAGGCGGCTGCCGAAGCCAAGCGCGCCGGCATCCAGCAAAAGCTGACCGCGCTCAAGAAAGAGATCCGCGCCACCGAAAGCGAAAAGGAAGACGTCGCCGACACGCTGGCCGAATCGGAAGAAGCCATCTCGAATGCCAACCGTGCCCTGCGCGACCTGGCCCAGGAGCAGCAGGACACGAATCTGCGCCTGCAGGACCTCGGCACCGAGCAGGAACGGCTCGCCCTGACAATTGTTCGTCAGAAAAAACAATTGTCGGCTTTGCTGCGCGAGCACTATGTGGCCGGCAACGAAGACCGGATCAAACTGCTGCTCTCGGGCGACAACCCGAACCGCATCAACCGCGACCTGCAGATGATGGCCTACGTGTCGCAGGCCCAGGCAAAACTGCTGGCCTCGCTGAATGCGAACCTGGCGCAGGTCGAGGAAAACCGGGCGAAGGTCGAGAACGCCAAGGTCGAGCTCGAGGAAATCGCCGAGGAGCAGCGCGACCAGAAAGTCGTGCTGGAGAAGGAAAAGCTGCGCCGTGCCGCCTTGCTGAACGAACTGTCGAGCAAGCTGGTCAGCCAACGCAAGCAGGTCGACAGCCTGCAGCGCGACGAACAGCGCATGAGCGGCCTGGTCGACCGCCTGACGCGCCTGATCCGCGAACAGGCCGAAGCCGAACGCAAGCGCCAGGAAGCACTGGCCGCGGCGCGCGCCAAGGCCGCAGCCGAAGAAAAGGCGCGCCGCGAAGCGCGCGCCGCCGCGAAAGCCGAACGCGACCGCCTGGCGCGCGAAGCCGCGAAAGCGGGCAAGCCGCCGCCGAAGCCGCTGCCGGAAGAACCGCGCGTGGCCGAGACGCCAAAGCCGGTGGAAGAAGAACGCACGCCCGATATCTCGCTGGCCCCGGCCGCGCCGAAAGGCGCCTTTGCCGCCATGCGCGGGCGTTTGAGCAGCCCGGTCAGCGGCACGATTGCCGCGCGCTTCGGCGCCAAGCGCGGCGGCGACGGTCCGAGCTGGAAAGGCATGTTCATCAAGGCGCCGGAAGGCACCGAGGTGCGTGCGGTGGCGCTCGGCCGGGTGGTGCACTCGGGCTGGATGCGGGGCTTCGGCAACCTCATCATCATCGACCACGGCGGCGACTATTTGTCGATCTACGCCAACAACCAGACCTTGCTGAAACGCCTCGGCGATGCAGTGCGTGCCGGCGAGCCGATTGCCAGTGCGGGCAACACCGGCGGTAACGAGGAATCAGGTCTATACTTCGAACTCAGGCATCTCGGTAAAGCCTTCGACCCGGCGAGCTGGGTCAAATTCTAAGGACGGCGAGCGATGGGCAACAAAGTGAAAAGCATGGGACTGGTCGGCCTGGGCGTGGTGGCCGGCGTGGCGCTGACGGTGCAGGTCTCGGCCTGGGCGCAGAAAGGGGAGGGCAGCCCGCTGCCGCTCGACGAACTGCGCCAGCTGGCCGATGTCTATGGCCTCATCAAGAGCGATTACGTGGTGCCGGTCGAGGACAAGAAACTCTTGTCCGAAGCCATCAGCGGCATGGTCGCCTCGCTCGACCCGCACTCGGTCTACCTCGACCAGAAGGCCTACCGCGAGATGCGCGAAAGCGTGGCCGGTAAATTCGTCGGCGTCGGCATCGAGGTCGCCGCCGAAGATGGTTACGTGAAAATCGTCTCGCCGATCGAGGATTCGCCGGCCTACCGCGCCGGCATCAAGGCGGGAGATTTGATTACCCGCATCGACAACGTCCCGGTCAAGGGCCTGTCGCTCGACGACGCCGTCAAGAAAATGCGCGGCAAGCCAGGCAGCAAGGTGACGCTCACGATCGCCCGCCGCGGCGAGGACCGCCCCTGGGTGGTGCCCGTCATGCGCGAAGAAATCCGCGTGCTGAGCGTCAAGGCCAAGATGGTCGAGCCCGGCTACGCCTGGGTGCGCATCAGCCAGTTCCAGGAAGCCACGCTGGAGGAGCTGGCGAATAAAACCGCCGCCCTGTACGCAGACAACCCGAACATCAAGGGCCTCGTGCTCGACTTGCGCAACGACCCGGGCGGCCTGCTGCCGGGCGCCGTCGGCGTCTCGAGCGCCTTCCTGCCGAAGGAAGAGCTGATTGTCTCGACCAAGGGCCAGTTGCCCGGCTCGAACGAGAATTACTATGGCCGCCGCGAGTTCTACGCGCCGCGCGGCGCCGATCCGCTGGCGAAGCTGCCGGCGGCCCTGAAAACCGTGCCGATGGTGGTGCTGGTCAACGGCGGCTCGGCTTCGGCCTCGGAAATCGTCGCCGGCGCCTTGCAGGACTACAAGCGCGCCATCGTGATGGGCAGCCAGACCTTCGGCAAGGGCTCGGTGCAGACCCTGCGCCCGCTGTCCGCCGACACCGCGATCAAGCTGACCACGGCGCGCTACTACACGCCGAAAGGACGGCCGATCCAGGCCAGCGGCATCGTGCCCGACATGCTGGTGGACGAAACGCTCGAGGGAGATGGCCTGAACGCCCTGCGCGTGCGCGAAGTCGACCTGCAGCGCCACCTCTCCGGCGAAAGCGAAAAGCCGGGTGCCGCCAAGGAGGCGCGTGACACCGCCGAGCAGCGCCAGCGCGCCCTGGCCCTGCTGAAGAACCGCCAGCCGCTCGAGCTGGGCGGCAAGGACGACTTCCAGCTGGCCCAGGCCCTGAACCACTTCAAGGGCTTGCCGGTCCAACTGGCCAAGGCCGATGCGGCCGAGGTCGAGACCGCGCCGAAGCAGCTGCCCGGCGCCGAAACGAAACCGCCGGAACTGAAGGGTTCGAAGAAGTAAGGTAGGGGTCGCCGAGGCCAGTGGCCTCGGCGACAGTTTCACCGGACGGCTCGGCCCCAGCGCATGAAAACCCGCGACGGGTGCGCCGTCCACGCGTTCCACTCCCGCCAGCACCGTCGCGAGGTTTCATCAGCCGCTTGAACGCGCGGACGGCGTCGCCGCCGCATGTATGCCCCTGTGCCGGTTGGAGCCGTCCACCCTACGTCCCATTTCCCATGAACGACAACCAATTGCTGCGCTACTCGCGCCACATCCTGCTCGACGAGATCGGCATCGAAGGCCAGGCACGCCTGCTGGCCTCGCATGCGCTCCTCATCGGCGCGGGCGGCCTCGGTTCGCCGGCGGCCCTGTACCTGGCGGCAAGCGGCGTCGGCCGCATCACCCTGGTCGACGACGACGAGGTCGACCTGACGAACCTGCAGCGCCAGGTGATGCACACGACCGAACGCATCGGCATGGCGAAGGTCGAGTCCGGCCGCACCGCCTTGCAGGCGATGAACCCGGACGTGATGGTGACCTGCCTGCGCGAACGCGCCGGCCCGGCGCGCCTGCTGGAACTGGTGCAAGGCGCCTCGGTCGTGCTCGACTGCAGCGATAACTTCGCCACCCGCCACGCCCTGAACCGCGCCTGCGTCGCCGCCGGGGTGCCGCTGGTGGCGGGCGCCGCGATCCGCTTCGATGGCCAATTATCCGTGTTCGACACGCGCCGTCCCGACTGTCCGTGCTATGCCTGCCTGTTCCCCGAGGACAGCGGTTTCGAGGATGCTGCCTGCAGTACGATGGGCGTGTTCGCACCCCTGGTCGGGATCGTCGGCGCCGCGCAGGCGGCCGAAGCGCTCAAGGTGCTGCTGGGCATCGGGGAGCCGCTGGCCGGCCGCCTGCTGCTGCTCGACGGCCGTGCCATGGAGTGGACCGCCGTCAAAATTGCGCGCAATCCCGCCTGCCCGGTATGCGCCGCGCATCCCGCGCACGGTTGAACTACGGCAGCTTTTATCTCTGCCTTACAATGTTGCACCCGCTGGTGGCCCGATGCCCCATTCGGCCTTATACTAAGTTCGTTCGTTTTCCCGATCCACCTACCCAAGATTGACTATGCAGATCGTTTCGCACCGTGCAGTTGGCCGGCGTTTCGCGCGCGGCTTCACCCTCGTTGAAATCATGGTTGTCGTGGTCATCATCGGCATCCTGGGCGCCCTCGTCGTGCCGAAATTGCTGGGCCGTACCGGCGAGTCGCGCGTCGTCGCCGCCAAGACGGATATCGCCACCCTGATGCAAGCCTTGAAACTGTACAAGCTGGACAACCAGCGCTACCCGACCACCGAGCAGGGCCTGCAGTCGCTGACGAGCAAGCCGACCTCCGGCCCGGCCGCCAACGGCTGGAAAGAAGGCGGCTACGTCGAGAAGCTGCCGAAGGATCCATGGGGTAACTCGTACCAGTACCTGTCGCCGGGCCTGCACGGCGAGATCGACGTCTTCTCGTACGGCGCCGACGGCCAGGCCGGCGGCGAGGGCGAAGACGCCGACGTCGGTTCCTGGCAGGGATAACAGCACATCATGGCTGCCGTCGCGGCGCCGCACCGGGCGGATTTTTCGGCCGCTCGCAGGGCTGCCGGTTTCACGCTGGTCGAGATCCTGGTCGTGATGGTCATCATCGGCATCACGCTCGGGATGGCGTCGCTCAACGCCATCCCCAGCCCGCGCCAGGACCTCGAGAACGAAGCCAAGCGCCTGACGCTGCTCCTGCAGCTGGCGCGCGACGAAGCCATCGTGCGCAACCGGCAAGTCGCGTTCGAAGCCACCCCCGAGCGCTACCGTTTCATGGTGCGCAACGATACCGGCTGGGTGCCGGTGACCCAGGACGATTTATTGCGCGAGCGGCCCTTCCGCAATGCGCCGGTGCGCCTGCTGCTCGACCCGCCGCAGCCGGGCGCCGGCGAATCGCTGCGCGTCACCTTCGGGCGCGAACCGGTGGATAAACCCTTCGTCCTGACCCTGGCCAGCGGCAACCACAGCGTCTCGGTGCGCGCCGACGGCGTCGGTCACTTCACGGTCGTCGAACCGGGCGAACAATAATGCTGCGCACACATCATTTTTCTCGGGGCTTTACCCTGCTCGAGGTGCTGGTGGCCCTCGTCATCGTCGGCACCGCGCTCGCGGCCGGCCTGCGCGCGGTCGGCAGCCTGGCCTCCAACAGCGACGGCTTGCGCGCCTCCATGATGGCGACCTGGTCGGCCGAGAACCGCCTCGTGCAGATTCGCCTGGGTAAGGAATTCCCCGAAGTGGGCAAGCGCAGCTACGCCTGCGGCCAGGGAGACTTGCGCCTGATGTGCCAGGAAGAAGTCCTGGTCAGCCCGAATCCGCAATTGCGCCGGGTCGAGGTATCCGTGTTCGACATGGACAACCCGAACCGCCGCATCCTGAAACTGATCCAACTCGTGCTGAGGCCGCGATGACAGCGCAACGCCGCCTGGCCCGGGGCTTTACCCTGGTGGAATTGCTGGTCGCGATCGGCATCCTGGCCATGGTCGCCGTGCTCGGCTGGCGCGGCCTGGACGGCATCGTGCGTGCCCGCGTCGCCCTGACCGAGCAGATGGAGATGACGCGCGGCCTGCAACTGACCTTTGCCCAGATGCAGAGCGACTGCGAGCACGCGGCCGATGCCACCCTGCTCGGACGCCGTCCCTACCTGCACCAGGACGACAACCGCCTGACCCTGATCCGCACCGTGCTCAACGAGCACGAGCCGGCGCGGCTGCAGGTGGTCGCCTACCGCCTGGTCAACGGCGAGCTGCTGCGGCGCGAGTCGGTCGCCACCCGCGACCTGCTCGAGCTCGATGCCCTGTGGCAGGCTTCCCTCAGCGACACCGACGCCACGCCACCAGTGCGCCTGCACGGCGGCGTCGATTCGATGGGCGTGCTCGTGTGGCAAAACAATGCCTGGCGCAAGCAGCCCGAGCCGGCAGCGCAGGGCATCGTCGGCACTACCGCCATCGCCGGGGTGCAGGTGGTGCTGGCCACGCGCGGCTATCCGCAGCCCCTGACCAAATCCTTCCTGTTGGGGAGTATCTGATGCGCCCCAACATGCAAGCTGTGCGGACCTGGCGCCAGCGCGGCGTCGCCGTGATCACCGCCTTGCTGCTGACCACGCTGGCGATCTCGATCGTCGCCAGCCTGTTCTGGCAGCAACAGGTCGAGGTGCGCTCGATGGAAAACCAGCGCCTGAACCTGCAGACGCGCTGGATCCTGCGCGGCGCGCTCGACTGGGCCACCCTGGCGCTGCGCCAGGACGCGTATACCAGCCAGTACACGTCCCTCGACCAGGTCTGGGCCATGCCGGTGGCCGAGACCCGGCTCGACCAGTACATCGAACGCGAGCGCATCGAGGGCGAAAGCTACGACGCCACCCTGTCGGGCAACATCGAGGACGCCACTGCGCGCTACAATCTGCGAAACTTGGAAATTGGAAACAGGATCAACAAGACGCACCTGGAGATTTTCCAGCGCCTGCTGACCAACCTGCGCATCAATCCCGCCCTCGCGCGCACCACGGCGAACCTGGTGGCGGCCAGCCAGCCGCAGCGCTATGGGGAAGGGGCGGTCGACCCGAACACGGGGGAAGAGGTCGGCGGCCAGGACAAGGATCCGACCGCGGGCGGCAATCCCGAAGGCGAGGGCGCCGGCGGTGCGGGCGGGGGCGGTTTCGGTGGGGCGGAGCGCGACGGAGATACTGCCGACGTCGATCCGGCCAATACCCTGCCGGTCGCGCGCGAAGGCCTTGGTACGCCGATCAAGTTCATGGAAGTCGACGATTTACTGGCCGTAAAAGGATTTACACCGGAAATGCTGGAGCGCGTGCGCCCCTTCGTGACCGTGCTGCCCGAACGCAGCGAAGTGAACGTGAACACGGCCTCGGCCGAAGTGCTGGCGGCGGTGATCCCGAATTATTCGCTGTCCGAAGCCAATGCGCTGCTGGCGCGGCGGCGTAATGTGCCTTGGCGCGACCTCGCCATGTTCCAGCGCGACCTCGGCGCCGGCCATCCGGTGGTAGACGGGACAGTGAACGTGAAGAGCAACTGGTTCCTCGTCAATAGCCGGATCCGGCTCGAGCGCGCGGCACTGAATGCGCAGGCCCTGGTCCAGCGCAGCGGCAACCCGCTGAACATGGGCAGCGGCGGCGTCAAGGTTGTGTGGGTTCGTCAAAACTAAAACTAACAAGAAAGCGAGACGGTTTGGCTACACTTTATATCCGGCATCCGGCACGCGCAGAAGGCGAAGGCGCGCCCTGCCGTTATGCCCTCGTCGGCGAGGGCGGCAAGATCGAACAAGAAGGCGAAGGCGCACTGCGCAGCCTGACCGACATCGTCGCCGCCAGCCGCCAGGTCGTGCTGCTGCTGGCCGGCACCGACGTCAACCTGCTCTCCTTGCCGGTGCCGCCGCTGTCCGGCCAGCGCCTGCGCGCGGCACTGCCCGGCCTGGTCGAAGAACATATCCTGGGCGACCCGCTCGAGTGCGTGCTGGTCGCCGGTCCTGCCGGCAGCGACGGCACCCGCCCAGTGGCGGTGGTGGCGCGCGACTGGTTCGAGCCCTTGATACGCACCCTGCTGGCGCAGGGCGCCAGGGCCGTGTCGGCGCTGCCGGCGCAGCTGTGCCTGCCCCTGCAGCCCGGGGGCGTGAGCGCCGCGATCGGCGGCGCGGAATTGTTGCTGCGCCAGGGCCAGTACAGCGGCCTCGGTCTGGCGCTCGACGCCAACCCGGCCGTCGCCCTGCAGACCGCGCGCGCGCTGGCCGGCGATGCACCGCTGACCCTCTACGTGCCGCGCGAACAGCTCGGAGAATACGGCGTGCTGCTGGCCGAGGCCGGTCCCGGCACCGTGCTCGAGGCCGACGACTGGGCGCACTGGATCGCCGGCGCGCGCAGCATCGCCTTCGACCTGGTGCCCGGCCTGGGCGCCGCCGGCGCGCGCCAGCGCGACTGGCGCCGCTGGCGCGTGCCGATCGCACTGGCCTTCCTGGGCGCCGTCATCAACATCGGCGCCATCAATTACGACTGGCTGCGCCTGCGCGGCGAAGCGAACGCCGTGCGCCAGCAGATGACGCAGACTTACCAGTCGGTCTATCCGAACCAGCCGATGGTCGATCCGGTGGCGCAGATGCGCCAGGCGATTGCCCGCGCCCAGGCCGGCAGCGGCCAGGTCGCCCCCGACGAATTCATTTATCTGGCCGGCGCCCTGGGCGAGGCAACACGCGAAATGATGAGCCCACCCGGGATTACGTCAATCGAATATAAGGATCGGACTCTGCGGGTAGCGGTCAAACCAGAAACGGTCGACCCGAACGCGCTGCGTCAATTGCAGGCGGCCCTGTCCGCACGCGGCCTTACTTTGGATAGCTCGTCACCGGCCAGCTGGGTGGTACGCAGTACGGGAGTTAAATCATGAGCCTGGGTAACACTGTCGGCCGGGTGCGCGAACGCGCCTCGGCATACTGGATCGCGCGCACCGAGCAGGAGCGCCGCTATCTTGCGGCCGGTTTCACGGTCGCCGCCCTGGCGCTGGTCTACATGGGCCTGATCGAACCGGCGGTCGAAGGCCGTGCCCAGTTGCAGCGCTCGCTTCCGGCCTTGCGCCTGCAGGCGGCCGAGCTGACGAACATGGCCGGCCAGGCGCGGGCCCTTGCCGGCCAGCAGCCGGTGCCGGTCACGCCCATGACGCGCGAGACCTTGCAGGCCAGCCTGACGGCACGCGGCATCACGCCCGGTTCGCTCACGCTCACCGGCGAATTCGCGCGCCTGCAGGTGACCGGCGTGTCGTTCGCCAACCTGGTCGCCTGGCTCGACGCCCAGCGCCGCGAGAACCGTATCGCCGTACAGGAAGGAAACTTTAGTGCGCAGGATCCGGTCGGCCAGGTCGATGCCAACCTGACCTTGCGCCAGGACACTGGCACCGGCGCCCGATGAAGCGAACATTCGGGTTGCTGCTCGTGCTCGTGGTGGCGATCGCGCTGACGGTGCTCGTCTGCCTGCCCGCCAGCTGGCTCGGCTCGATCGTGGAACGCCAGACCGGCGGTCGTTTGACTCTCGGGGATGCGCAGGGTACGCTCTGGCACGGCTCAGCCTTTGTGGGCGGCGCGCCGGGCGAAGGCGGATCGGTGACGCCGCTGTTGCCGGGGCGTTTTGCCTGGCAGCTGTCGCCGCTGGTCCTGTTCGGGCGCGTCGACATGGTGCTCGAGAATGCCCAGGCGCTCAGCGCCCCGGTACGCATCGAAGGCAGCTGGTTGCAATGGCAGGTGAGCGAAGGGCAGTTGCTGCTGCCGGCCGAGGGCCTGGCCGGGCTCGGCGCACCGCTCAATACGCTGATGCCATCGGGCGTCATCCGCCTGTCCTGGAACCGGCTCGACCTCGTGCGCCAGCCCAACAGCGTGGCGGTCAGCGGGCGCACGGTGCTGTCGATGACGGACATGGGTTCGCGCATGTCGCCGATCCGGCCGCTGGGCAGCTACGAGATGGCGATGGACTGGCGTGGCGCCCAGGCCGACCTGGTGCTGCGCACGGTACGCGGCGCCTTGCTGTTGTCGGGAAATGGAACGTTGCAGAACGGACGCCTGCGCTTTTCCGGGCAGGCTTCGGCTGCCGAAGGATATGAAGAGACACTGGGCAATATGCTGAACCTGCTGGGACAGCGCCGCATGGTGAACGGTAAAAACATAATCGCACTAGAGTTCAGATAATGAAGACATCCTTCCGTAGCACCCCTGATTTCCCGGCCCGTTTCCCGGCTCGCCTTCCGGTACTCAAGCGCGTCGCCGCCGGCGCCCTCCTGTGCTGCGCGGTCGCCACGGCCTTGCCGCCGGCCCCCGCATTTGCCCAGGAAAACGCCGCCGCCCTCAGCTTCGTGAACGCCGACATCGAGTCCGTGATCAAGGCCGTCGGCCACTACACCGGGATGACTTTCATCATCGACCCGCGCGTGAAGGGTACGATCACCCTGCAGTCGGAAAAATCGCTGACCAAGAGCCAGGCCTTCGGCCTGTTGACCTCGGCGCTGCGCCTGCAGGGCTTTGCCGTGGTCACCACCGGCGAAGGCTATGCCAAGGTGGTGCCGGAAGCCGAAGCGAAGCTGCAATCCTCGCCGACCCAGGTGGGCAAGCGCGGCACGCGCGTCCAGGGCGACCAGATCGCGACCCAGGTCTTCCACCTGTCCTACGAATCGGCCGCGAATCTCACCGCCGTGCTGCGCCCGCTGATTTCGCCGAACAATTCCATCATGGCCAATCCGGGCAACAACAGCCTGGTGATCACCGACTACGCCGACAACCTGCGCCGCCTGTCGCGCATCATCGCCGCGCTCGACGCGCCGGTGGCGGCCGACCTCGACGTCGTGCCGATCCGCAACGGCATCGCCAGCGACATCGCGACCCTGGTGTCGCGCCTGATGGAGCCGGCCGCCGGCGGCGACTCCGGTCGCGTCACGGTGCTGGCCGATCCGCGCACCAATTCGGTGGTCGTGCGCGCGCCGTCCCAGGCACGCGCCAACCTGGCCAAATCCCTGATCGCCAAGCTCGACCAGGCAACGACGGAACGCGGCAACATCCACGTCGTGTACCTCAAAAACGCCGACGCCAGCCGCGTCGCCCAGACCTTGCGCGCGGTGGTCTCGCAGGACGCCTCGGCAGTACCCGTGCAGCAGCAGGGCACCTCGGGCGGCTCGATCCAGGCCGGCGCCCAGGGCGGGGCAGGCGGCGCGGGCAACCTCGGCGGCCAGCAGGGCCAGCAGAGCAGCATCGGCATGGGCGGCACCGGCAACACCTTCGGCCAGCAGAGCCAGGCGACCAGCGCCGGCGCCGGTGGTGGCCAGGGTTCCGGCTTCATCCAGGCCGACGCTTCCACCAACAGCCTGATCATCACGGCGCCGGACGCGGTCTACCGCAACCTGCGCGGCGTCATCGACCAGCTCGACGTGCGCCGCGCCCAGGTCTACATCGAGGCGCTGGTGGTCGAAATGACCTCGAATAAAGCGTCCGAATTCGGCGTGCAGTGGCTGGGCCTGTCGGGCAGCGACACCAGCAAGTACCGCGTCGGCGGCATCCAGTCGTTCAACGCACCCGCCAGCAACAACCTGATCAACCTGGCTGCCGCCGCCCGCGCCGGCCTCGGCGGCACCACCTCGGTGCCTTCGCTGCCGGGCTTCACGCTGGGCGTCTTCAAGCAGATCAATGGCGACCTGGGCCTGGGCGCCGTGGCCAGCGCCCTTGAAAACGACGGTGCCGCCAACATCTTGTCGACACCGAACATGATCACCCTCGACAACGAGCTGGCGACGATCAAGGTGGGCCAGAACATCCCTATCCTCACGGGTTCGTTCACGACCGGCACCAGCGGCGCGAACAATCCGTTCCAGACTGTGGACCGCAAGGACATCGGCCTGCTGATGAAGGTACGTCCGCAAATCTCCGAAGGCGGGGTGATCAAGCTGTCGATCTACCACGAGAATTCGGGCATCGACAATTCCGTGACCAGCGCCGATGGCATCGTGACCACCGTGCGCGCGATCGAAAGCAATATCCTCGCGGACGACGGCCAGATCATCGTCCTGGGCGGCCTCATTTCCGATAACGCAGACCACGGCGAAGAAAAAGTGCGCGGCCTGGGTGACATCCCGGTGCTGGGCAACCTGTTCAAATACCGGACCCGCACCCGCAGCAAGACCAACCTGATGGTCTTCCTGCGCCCGGTAGTGGTGCGCAGCAAGGAGCAGAACAACAGCATCTCGCTCGACCGCTACGAATACATGCGCGCCCTGGGCGCCGTCAACCGTCCGGCCGACGACACCATCCTGATGAAGAACATCGGCGCGCCGGAACTGCCGCCCCTGACCAATGGCCAGCCGCCTCCAGGCGGCACCCTGGCGACGATGCCGCCGCCGGCGCCGCCGACCGCGCGCCCGGGCGCCGCGGCCGGAGCGGGTACGCCAACCGGACGCAGCCCGGCCCAGGTCGCGCCAAGCCCGGCCCAGGTGTCGCCGGTACCGGAATACCGTCCGGTGACGCCACCGAACCAGAAGTGATGAATCATGACTAATCTGTTGCCTTATGCCTTCGCCCGCGACCACGGGGTGCTGGCGCGCACTGGCGATGATTCGGGCCAGAACGGCCAGAGTATCGAAGTGCTGGTGTCGAGCAGCACGCCGCCGGCCGCCATTGCCGAGGTGTCGCGTCGTTTCGGCCGCATCGCCTTGCGCCGCCTCGACCGCGGCGAGCTCGACGACGCCATCGCCGCCGCCTATGCCTCCGCGGGCGGCGACGCCAACCAGGTCGCCGATGAATTCGACGCCGACCTCGACCTGACGCGCCTGCTGCAGGACGTGCCGGCCATCGAAGACCTGCTCGAATCCTCGGACGACGCACCGGTGATCCGGATGATCAACGCGCTCCTGACGCAGTCGCTGCGCGAAGGGGCGTCCGACATCCACATCGAACCATTCGAGCAAACCTCGGTCGTACGTTTTCGCATCGATGGCGCGCTGCGCGACATCGTGCGTCCACGCAAGGGTATCCACGCTTCGCTGATTTCGCGTATCAAGATCATGTCGCAGCTCGACATCGCCGAAAAACGCCTGCCGCAGGACGGCCGCATCACGCTGCGCGTGGGCGGCAAACCCGTTGACGTACGTGTCTCGACCTTGCCGACCGGCCATGGCGAGCGCGCCGTGCTGCGTCTGCTCGACAAGGAAGCGGGGCGGCTCGACCTGTCGCACCTCGGCATGAGCCCGGACCTGCTACCCCAGTTCGACAAACTGATCAATCAGCCGCACGGCATCGTGCTCGTTACCGGCCCGACCGGTTCGGGCAAAACGACGACCCTGTATGCGGCGCTGTCCCGCCTGAACGCCTCGACCACCAACATCATGACGGTGGAAGACCCGATCGAGTACGACCTGAACGGCGTCGGCCAGACCCAGGTGAATGCCCGTATCGACATGACCTTCGCGAAAGCCCTGCGGGCGATCCTGCGCCAGGACCCGGACGTGATCATGATCGGCGAGATCCGCGACCTGGAAACGGCGCAGATCGCGGTCCAGGCCTCGCTCACCGGCCACCTGGTGCTGGCGACCCTGCACACCAACGACGCGGCCGCGGCCGTGACCCGTCTGCTGGACATGGGGATCGAACCCTTCCTGCTGTCTTCGTCGCTGCTGGGCGTGATGGCGCAGCGCCTCGTGCGCAAGCTCTGCACGCACTGCAAGAAGAGCGACGGCGCGGTCTGGCATGCGGTCGGCTGCGAGCGCTGCGGCCATACCGGCTACCACGGCCGGGTCGGCGTCTACGAGTTGCTCGAGACCAATGAGGGCATCCGCGCCCAGATCCACAACCAGGCGTCGGAAGCGGAAATCCGCGTCGCGGCCCAGGAAAGCGGCATGCGCACGATGCGCGAAGACGGCGAACGCTGGCTGCGCGACGGCACCACCACGCAGGCGGAGTTGCTGCGCGTGACGAAAGACTAACGAATGGGGATGAACTAAGTGCCGGCATTCCGTTACGAAGCAGTCGACGCCGGCGGCGCCACCCGCAAGGGCGTGGTCAATGCCGACAGCCCGCGCGCCGCGCGTTCCGACCTGCGCGTCCAGGGCCTGACGCCCCTGAACGTGGAAGCGATCGCGGCCCAGGTCGACGCCAGCGGCGCCACCCGTGCACGCGGTTTTGGCGAACGCCTGTCCACCGTCGAGCTGGCGCTGTTCACCCGCCAGCTGGCCAGCCTGCTCGAAGCCGGCCTGCCGCTCGAGCAAGCGTTTACGGCGCTGCTGGAGCAGGCCGAGCGGCCCTATGTGCGCGACCTGATCGCCTCGATCCGCTCGGAGGTCATGGGCGGCATCGCGTTCTCCGATGCCCTGTCGCACCACCCGCGCGACTTCGACCAGATTTATCGGGGCCTGGTCTCCTCGGGCGAGCAGATCGGCCAGATCGCGCGCGTGCTGTCGCGCCTGGCGGACTATATCGAACGCCGCAATGCGCTGGTGCAGAAGGTGCGCCTGGCCTTTACCTATCCGGCGATCGTCACCGTGGTCGCGTTCGCGATCGTGATCTTCCTGCTCACCTATGTCGTGCCGCAGATTGTGTCGGTGTTTGCCAATACCAAGCAAAAGCTGCCGGTGCTGACCGTCGTGATGCTGGCCGTGTCCGATTTCATGCGCGCCTACGGCATCATCCTTGGCCTGGCGCTGGTCGCGGCCTGGTTCGCCTGGCGCCGCGCGCTGCAAAACCCGGTCCTGAAACGGCGCTGGCATACCTGGCTGCTGACGGCGCCCATCTACGGCAAATTCGAGCGCAGCCTGAACACGGCGCGTTTCGCCAGCACGCTGGCGATCACCACCGGTTCGGGCGTGCCCATCCTGCGCGCGCTCGACACCAGCCGCGACACCCTGTCGAACGTCGCCATGCGCGACCTGGTCGAACAGGCGACCGGCAGCGTGCGCGAGGGCGTCAGCCTGGCGCGCGCGCTGTCCGTGCAAAAACACTTCCCGCCGATGCTGGTGCACATGATCCGCGCCGGAGAAATCACCGGCGAACTGCCGGCCATGCTCGAACGCGCAGCCAACTCGCAGCAGGCCGACCTCGAACGGCGCACGCTGACGATCGCCGGCCTGCTCGAGCCGGTGCTGATCCTGGCGATGGGCCTGGTGGTGCTGCTGATCGTGCTGGCGGTCCTGATGCCGATTATTGAAATCAACCAGCTGGTGCGCTAACAAGGAAACCGATGAAGCGTCTGCCTCTCCTATTCACCCTGCTTGCCCTGGTCTTCGTCGCCGTCTCTGCCACCTATTGGGGCATGCAGCTGGTCAAGCCGCAGCAGCGCCCGATCGCCGCCGTGCAGACGGCCGCGCTGCCCGAGCCGTCTCCCGACGCCGCCGCGACCCTGTTCGGCGGCCAGGCTGTGACGAATGTCGTCAGCAACTACCAGTTGACGGGGATCGTCGCCGCCGGCCGCGACAGCGTGGCCATCCTGGTAGCCGACGGCCAGCCGCCCAAGGCATTGAAGGTCGGACGCGAACTGGCGCCGGGCGTGAGCATCAGCGAAGTGCATCCGAAGTACATCATGCTGTCCGAAGGCGGGGTCATGAAGCGGGTCGACCTCGTGGCCGACACCCGGCCGGCGATCCCGCTGTCGGGCGCGGCGGCTATGGCCCCGCCGCAGATGGCGCAGCCGGCGGTCGCCCCGGGCGCCATGCCGGCGGTCGAACCGCAGACTGCGCCGGGCGCCGTCCAGGCTCCGCCGCCGCCGGGCGAAGTCAACCCGGTCGTCCCGCAGGGCCAGGAGCCGCCGCAGGAACCGCCGCCGCCCGACGTCGCGCCGGCGCCACCACCGCCGCCAACCCAGCCGCAAATGCCGCCGCCGACCCGCTCGATCGGCAGCCCGGTGAGCGGCCAGCCGGTATCGCAGTAAGCATTGCCTCGGCCATGCTGCCGAGTGTAGGGTGGACGCTTGTGTCCACGCGGACTTACCCCTGCTAAACCCGCAGCGCCCGCTCCTGGCCCGGCACAATCACCGCCGCAGCGCCGTAAACGCCGCAAACTCCCACGACCTGAACCCGACCAGCAAGGTCATCCCCTCGCGTTCGTCCGCGGGCAACCTGCGGTCATGCCGGTGCAGGCGCGTCAGCTCCGCCGCCAGCTGGTGGATCTTTTGCGCCAGCTCGGCCGCGCTGGCCGCGGACAGCCGTGCCGGCAGGCACATCAGGGTTTCGCCGGCGCCGTCGAAACGTCCCGCAAAATAATCCGGCACGATCTGCTCGCGGAAATAATGCTGCACCGGGCCGTCCGGTAGCCAGTGGAAGGCATTCGAGACGCGCAGGGTGTAGCGGTTCAGCGGGCGCAGTTCGATCAGGCCCAGCCGGTCCAGCTCGACCATGCAGACTATGCATTCCGCTTCGCTGAGCCTGTAGGTTTCCACGATCTGCTCCATGCTCCAGTAGCCGAGGCAGCAGATCGCCACCAGCAGCAGGCGCGGCTTGGACACCAGCGAGGTTTCCTGGGGCAGGGTGAGGGCATCGGCCTGCGGCTGGGAGTCGGCTGCGCGGCGCAGCACGTCCTCGAAGGCGATGCCGGCGGCCTGGCAAATCTGCGCCAGGCGCGACAGCGGCATGTCTTTCTGGCCGAACAGGCGCTTGACGCTCGACTCGCTCATGTCGATGCGTTCGGCCAGCGTTTTATAGGTGAGGTTCGCCGCGCGCAATTCGGCGCGCAGCACGTCGACGATCAGCTCGGGAGAGCTCATGGAGTTCCTGTGGTTACTGGGCAATAAGGCAAGGGACGGCGACCAATGTACAGGCGAATGGCAGGGTGGGCAAGACGCCCCCGCCGACCCGCCGTCGAATTCCCCTTGCCTTGAGGAAATCGAGTTCAGTCTGGAGAGACTTCCATTAAGTTCATAGCGTTCTGGCGAACCGATCCGGCTCGGCCGGTCGCTTCGCGGACTGGGTTGATCCTACACATAGCGTGCAAAGGAGATAGTGGATGACAAATAATCAAATTCACACCCCCGGAATGGTCCCCACGTCCGGTTCCGGCCAGGAGGCCGCCGCGGCCTTCGCGCAGGCCACGCAAGAGGTCCAGCGGGAAGCCGTGCAGCCGCTGTTCGGCGCGGCCACGCCCCAGCCCGAACTGAGCGGGACCGGTTTTACCTACCGCCACGATTGGGGGCCGCGGCGCGGCCAGTGGACGCTGCGCCTCGACTGGCCGGAAGTCGGTCCCCGCTCGCAGGTATTCGTCTCGATCGGCGAGGGCGCCGCGGGCGGGTCGGATGCCGGCAAGTTCATCGGCTCGGCCCGTGTCCGCGATCTTCGGGCTGGCGCTGGCGGGCAAGGAGCAGGCGCAGGAGACCATCGCGCGCCTGCAGGAGGTCCCGCACGCCCAGGCTTTCGTCAACCAGGCGGCGGTGGAGGCGGCGGAGCTGGCCCGGACGGTGCGCGCCCACGGCCAGGAGGAGTACTACCGGGCGAAGTGCGTCGGTAAACGTTACCCCTAGCGTTACCCCTAGCCCTTACCGCTGGCAATCGCCCCGGCGGGATCGTCCCGCCGATGGTCGGAGCAGCCTTCCTTGAAACAAGGAAGGCGTCCGCTCCGGCGGGCACCGGGCGCCGCTGGTGTATCGATGGCGGCCTGTCAGTCGTCTTCGGATACCAGCGGCGCCTTTTTCAATTGGCGCTTGGCAGCCTGGCGCTCGCTCGACAGCGGCTTGGCGTGCGGCCCCGCCGAACGTGCCTTCGCCAGGGCCGCGAGCGGGTTGCGCGGCTTGCTCAGTTGACCCACCGGTTGTACCCGCAGCATCATCTTTTGCCGCGTCGCGAGTGCCTTGTTCGCCATGTGCCTCTCCTGATCGTTTTCCTTTACAGCACGTAGCGCGACAGGTCTTCGTTGGTCGACAGCACGTCGAGCCGTTCGTTGACATAGGCCGCATCGATCGTCACCTGTTTATCCTGGGTGTCGCTGGCGTGGAAGGAAATTTCCTCGAGCAGCTTTTCCATCACCGTGTACAGGCGGCGCGCGCCGATGTTTTCGGTGCGCTCGTTGACCGCGAACGCAATCTCGGCCAGGCGGTGGATGCCGTCCTCGGAGAAGGACACCTGCACGCCCTCGGTGCCCAGCAGCGCCGCGTACTGCGTCGTCAGGCAGGCATCGGTGCTGGTCAGGATGCGCTTGAAATCGTCGATCGACAGCGATTCGAGTTCGACCCGGATCGGGAAGCGGCCCTGCAGTTCCGGGATCAGGTCCGAGGGCTTGGCCAGGTGGAAGGCGCCCGAAGCGATGAACAGGATGTGGTCGGTCTTGATCATGCCGTATTTCGTATTGACCGTCGTGCCCTCGACCAGCGGCAGCAGGTCGCGCTGCACGCCCGCGCGCGACACGTCGGCGCCGCCATGCTCGGAGCGGGTCGCGATCTTGTCTATCTCATCCAGAAACACGATGCCGTTGTTTTCGACATTGTGGATCGCCTTCTGCTTCATCTCGTCTTCGTTGATGAGGCGCGCAGCTTCCTCGTCGACCAGCACCTTCATCGCGTCCTTGATCTTCATCTTGCGCGGCTTCTTGCGCGCCGCGCCGACGCCGGCGAACATCGACTTGATCTGCTCCGTCATTTCTTCCATGCCCGGCGGCGCCATGATTTCCATCTGCGGCGCAGCATCGGCCACTTCGATTTCCACTTCGCGCTCGTCGAGCGAACCTTCGCGCAGGCGCTTGCGGAAGGTCTGGCGCGTGCTGTCGCCTTCCTTCGCTTCGGCGGCGGCGCTGACGTTGAAGCCGAAATCGCGCGCCGGCGGCACCAGGATGTCGATGATGCGGTCTTCAGCGGCGTCTTCCGCGCGCTGGCGCACCTTCTTCATTTCGCTGGCCCGCGTCTGCTTGACGCCGATGTCGATCAGGTCGCGGATGATGGTGTCGACGTCGCGCCCGACATAGCCGACTTCGGTGAATTTGGTTGCTTCGATCTTGATGAAAGGCGCATCGGCCAGGCGCGCCAGGCGGCGTGCGATCTCGGTCTTGCCGACGCCGGTCGGGCCGATCATCAGGATGTTCTTCGGGGTGATCTCGTGACGCAGCGGCTCGGCCACCTGCTGGCGGCGCCAGCGGTTGCGCAGGGCGATGGCGACGGCGCGCTTGGCCTTGCCCTGGCCGACGACGTGCTTGTCCAGTTCCGAGACGATTTCCAGTGGGGTCATGTTCATGGTGTGCGCGCCGGTCAGTCCAGCGTTTCGATGATGTGGGACAGATTCGTGTAGATGCACAGCTCGCCGGCGATGGTCAGGGCCTTCTTGACCACCTCGCCCGGCGGCAGCTCGGTGTTTTCCTGCAGCGCCTTGGCCGCCGACTGGGCATAGATGCCGCCCGAGCCGATGGCGCCGATGCCGTCCTCGGGTTCGAGCACGTCGCCGTTGCCGGTGATGATCAGGGTCGTTTCCCTGTCGGCCACCAGCAGCATGGCTTCCAGCTTGCGCAGCATGCGGTCGGTGCGCCAGTCCTTGGCCAGTTCGACCGACGAGCGCAGCAGGTTGCCCTGGTGTTTTTCCAGTTTCGCCTCAAAACGGTCGAGCAGGGTGAAGGCATCGGCGGTGGCGCCGGCAAAGCCGCACAGGACCTTGCCCTGGTAGAGTTTGCGCACCTTGCGGGCCGAGCCCTTCATGACGACGTTGCCCAGCGTGACCTGGCCATCGCCGCCCAATGCGACCTGGGAGCCGCGACGCACACTCACAATGGTGGTGCCGTGAAATTGTTCCATATCTGCCTCATGATTAACTAGCCCTCCGCAAGTGGGGGTGTTGCACAAAATTGCAAGACAGGATGATCAGGACAGGCGCGTCGCCAAGGCAGTGCGCCAGGGTGGTAACTTCCTGTTCCCTAATATTTATGCGCATACAGGCGCGCGCAGTCGGTGTAGTTCAGGAGGCGCAGCAGTGCCGCCGCCAGGTGGTTCAGTTCGCGCAGTTCGACCTGGCGCTCGTCCGAGGCCAGCCTGCTCAAGCTCGTATGCAGGACGCCTGCCGCGCCGAAGCCGATGCGCGCCAGGCGTGAGCAGTCGAGCACGACAGGCTGGAAGGGATCGGCGGCGGCGTAGGCGTCGAGCGCGGCCAGCAGCGGGTGGATGTCGCCGTCGATTACCGGCGGCAGCAGGAAACGCTGCTCGGCGGCCGCCGGCGCGCCCGCGCTTGGGAAGGCGGCGCCGGCCCGGGACGTGGCGCCTGCCTCGAAAGACGGCGGCGATACCTCGAAGGTCACGCAGTAATCCATCGCCGTTTCCTCGAAATCTTTTTCGCGCCCCAAGCTTTGCAGCAGTTCGAGCAGCAGCAGCCAGGGCGCCTCGCCGCCGGCGCGTTCGCCGATGGCCAGCATCGGGCGCAGCACGGCGATGAGGGCGTCGGCCCCAGGCAGCGCGAGCTCGCGCCCGGCTGCCCGTAAACCCTGCAAGGTGGCGAGCAGGGCCGCGCAACCCTCGGCGGTGGCGCCCGTCACGCCGCTGAAATCGAGCCGTACCGGGGCGCCGCTTGTCGCCAGCAAAGCCTGCAGGCGCGGCGCCGCGGCGCTGTCGAGCATGCCCGGGAAGCGCGCACCGGGTGCCGCACCCGTCCAGGCCGCACCTGGACTGTCCTGGGGCACCCGGTCGGTGTAGGCGGGCGGCGAGGTTTCGAAGTGGCTGGCGTAGTCGATTGCGATGTTGTCGAAGTCGGCTTCGCGGCCCTGTGCCTGGTACAGGTCGAACAGCATCCACCAGGGTTGGCGCTCGCTGCGGCCGAGTTCAATCAGGCTGCCCAGCAGCATTTGCTCGGCCAGCGCGGCTTGACCGTTGGCGTACAGGATGGCGCTTTCCTCGACCACCGGCGCGCTGGCCGGCGCGGCAGCCGCGTCGGGCAGCTCGGCCAGGGTGACGGCGTCGACGTCGGCCGCCTCGGCAACGGTCGTGCTTGCCGTCGCCGCAGCCGGGGCGCGCCGCGCGCTGCCCCAGGCGGCCTCGGTGTCGGCGAACATGTCGCTCGTCATCTCCAGTTCGATCGCGTCGATCTTGGCGGCGGTGGCACGGGCGATTTCGCGCTGGCGCTCGCGCTCGGCCTCGTTCGAGAGAAGGGACGTTTCCTGGGGACGTGGAGTTGCCGCCGGCGCGGATGCCGGCGCCTCGTTCTTTTTCTTTAAAAAGGAGAAGAAGCCCACGTTGTTCTCATGTCAATCGCATCAGGTAGCGCTCATCCATGACGTTAGCATGGACGCGCCGACGGCGTGCCGCGCACACCTGCGCCCGCGCAAAGGCTGTGCGGACGCACGTTAGTGTATCCGATGGGAAAGTTTATGAGAGCACGGATGGCAGGTCCGGCAGGAAGGTATGGCGCCAAAATGCAAAAAGCATGCGGCGAGCGCATGCTTTTCGAGGGTAGAACCCAAGGGCGGGGCCCGGCAGGATCAGTCGCCGTACAGCTTTTGCTTCAGTTCGCGGCGCTGCTGGGCTTCCAGGGACAGCGTGGCGGTCGGGCGCGCGATCAGGCGTGGAATGCCGATCGGCTCACCCGTTTCTTCGCACCAGCCGTAGTCGCCGGCT
This sequence comes from Massilia sp. SYSU DXS3249, assembly GCF_053668055.1. NCBI lineage: Bacteria > Pseudomonadati > Pseudomonadota > Betaproteobacteria > Burkholderiales > Oxalobacteraceae > Massilia > Massilia sp. SYSU DXS3249. The sequence goes on from NZ_JBSIPX010000003.1 coordinate 376,562, forward strand.
TCGATCGACGCCAGCGATTGCTGCACTTTTTTCAGCAGCTTGCGCTCGCGGTCGCGGGTACGCAGTTCGAGGGCGTGCTCTTCCTCGATGGTCGCACGGTCGGCCGGGTCGGGAACGAGGACGGTCTCGCGCAGGTGTTCCGTGGTCTCGCCGGCGTTTTTCAGCAGTTCCTTCTCGAGCTGCTGCAGGCGGTCTTTGAAGAACGCGAGCTGGGCCGGGTTCATGTAGTCCTCTTCGCCCATCGCCCGAATTTCTTCTTCCGTCAAAAGTCGGGTTTCGGCCGCGGCGGCATTCGGTTTCGTTGTTTTAGTCATGACTTCACTTACCTTCGATACGACAGAGGTTTTCATTTTATCAGCTAGCTCAGCCGTAACACCCTTGCTCAAGGGTGCGCGCCTGCGCTGCTGCCATGACGGCGTGCCTGCCGTCTTCGCTGCCCGGCTTCGGCAGCGGTCCATCGCCAGTACCGGTTACATCCCTCAGGCCACGACCGGTACTGTTAAACCGGGATAGTTTATACCAAACATTGTTCCAATCCGCGGATAAATACGTCTTTCGGTAAATTTTTACCAATAAAAACCATTTTGCTGCCACGCGCTTCGCCGGCTTCCCACTTTGCGCCGAGGTCGCTGCCCATGATTTGATGCACGCCCTGGAACACGACCTTGCGGTCGGCGCCTTGCATCGACAGCACGCCCTTGTAGCGCAGCATGCTGGGGCCGAAGACTTGCACCATGCTGCCGAGGAACTGGTCGAGGCGTTCCGGATCGAACGCGCGTTCGCTCTTGAACACAAAGGCGGCGATGTCGTCGCTGTGGTGGGCGTGATGGTGGTCGACACCGTGGCCGCAAGCTTCGCTGTGGACGTGGCCATGCTCTTCGCAGGCAGCGTGATCGTGATCGTGGTCGTGGCCGTGCTCGTCGGCGCGCAGGAAATCGGGGTCGAGTTCGAGCTTGTCGTTGAGGTTGAATCCACGCAGGTCGAGGACTTCGGCCAGCGGCGCGCGGCCGAAGTCGGAGGTCGAGATCGGGGCGCGCGGGTTGATGCGTGCAAGACGTGTTTTGAGGGCGTCGAGGGCGGCGGCGTCGACCAGGTCCAGCTTCGAGAGCAGGATTTTGTCGGCAAAACCGACCTGGCGCTGGGCTTCCTCGTGGCGGTCGAGCTGGTCCATCGCATGGCGGGCGTCGACCACGGTCACCACGGCGTCGAGCATGTAGTGAGCACCTACTTCTTCGTCGACGAAGAAGGTCTGGGCCACCGGGCCCGGATTGGCGAGGCCCGTCGTCTCGATGACGACGCGGTCGAAGGCGATCTCGCCCGCTTCGCGCTTTTGCGCCAGGTTCGTCAGCGCCACGATCAGGTCGCCGCGCACGGTGCAGCAGATGCAGCCATTGTTCATCTCGACGATCTGCTCGCGGCTGTCCTGGACCAGGATCTCGTTGTCGATATTTTCCTGGCCAAATTCGTTCTCGATGACGGCAATGCGCAGGCCGTGCTCCTCGCGCAGGATGCGGTTGAGGAGGGTGGTCTTGCCGGCGCCGAGGAAGCCGGTCAGGATGGTGGTCGGGATCGGCAGTGCAGCGGGCTGCACTGCGGGCTGCACGGCGGGAGACGGAGAAGAAGACATGGGTTCGCGTTCGGTTCGGCCTGGTAGGGCAAGGGGAATCGGAAGATTATGCCGTAATTTGCAATCTGCCACCATCAACCGTACCGGCTTTTGCGCCAGCTCAGGCGAGCGTTTGCTTACTTCGCTTTCGCTCGCGGATGAGCTCGGTCATACACGGCCGCCAAATGCTGGAAGTCGAGCGCCGTATAGACCTGGGTCGAGGTGATGCTGGCGTGGCCCAGCAGTTCCTGCACGGCGCGCAGGTCGCCCGAGGATTGCAGCAGGTGCGAGGCGAAGGAGTGGCGCAGCACGTGCGGGTGCACGTGGGTGGCCGAGCCGGCCCGGATCGCGTGCTGCTTCAGGCGCTGCTGGACGACGCGCGGCGTGATGCGCGCGCCGCGTGCCGACAGGAACAGGGCGGCGCTGCCGTCGCGTGCCGGCGGGCGCACCGCCAGCCAGGCCGCGAGCGCTTCGCGCGCCGGGCCGCCGACCGGAACGCGGCGCATCTTGCCTCCCTTACCGGTCACCACGACTTCACCGGCCGCCGCATCGAACCAGCCGAGCGAGGCGGCGCCGTCCGCGCTGTCTTTCTCGCTGCGGTAGGCCAGGTCGAGCCCGGCCAGCTCGGACACCCGCAGTCCGCTCGAATACAGCAGTTCGAACATGGCGAGGTTGCACAGTTCGGCAGGTTCGGGGTGGCCATGGCGGTTCGCTTCCAGCAGCTGGACCGCGGCGTCCACGGGCAGGGCTTTAGGTAGGGTTTTCGGGCGGCGCGGGGCGCGCACGCCTTCGACGGGATTGGCCGGCAGCGCTATTCTCTGCGACAGCCAGGCATAGAAGCCGCGCCAGCCGGAGAGTTTGCGCGCGATCGTGCGCGGTTCCTGGCCGCCGGCGTGCAGGCGCGCGGCGAAACGGCGCATGTCGGCATGGGTCAGCGCCGGCCAGTCGTCGTGGCCGGCAAGCTCGGCAAGTTCGGACAGGTCGCGCCGGTAGGCTGCGACCGTGTGCTTCGACAATTGGCGCTGCGTGGCCAGTTCGCTCAGGTAGCGCCCGGCCCAGTCCTCGCGCGCCGTCTCCATCTTGCTTATCCGCGCAGGTGGGCCAGGGCGGCACTGGCGCTCTGGCCGAGCTGGACCAGGAAATCGGTCGCCATCGCCGGGCTGAAACGCGCGTCGTCGGGAGAGCCGAGCACGAGCAGGCCAAAGGTCTGGCCGTCGCTAATCAGCGGCAGCAGGACGGTCGAGCGTACGCTGTCGGCATCGTCGAGCCAGCGCACCGCCTCGAAATCCTTGTTCGGGCCGCAGTAGGGCGCGCGCAGGCCCGCTGCGAACAGGCGCGCATCCTCGGTCACCCCGACGGCGAAGGGGGCGTCCGCATATTCGGGTGCGACGTTCCACAGGCGCAGCGCAGCCTGCGGCACGCCGAAGTGTTCCACCAGGGCGGCGACCAGGTCGTCCGCCATGGCAGCGCCGCCGCTGGACGCCAGCAGCGCCAGGTGCCAGGCATGGAAGCGCTCGAGGAGAGCGGTATTCTCGGCCGCCACCCGCATCAGGTCCGCCATGCGCAGCTCGAGCGCGTTGTACTTGGCGCGCATGACTTCCATCTGGCGCTCCTGCAGCGACACCGCTTTCCCCGTCAACGGGCTCGACAGCTTGACCTCGCCCAGCAGGTCGGCGTGTTCTTCAAAAAACTGCGGATTGTCCGCCAGGAATTGGGCAACGGTGGCGGAGTCGAGGGTGGCGATCATGGGAGTAGCTTGCAAGGAATTGGGTGAGCGCAATTCTACCTGAGAGGGGAGGCGTGCCGGATAGAAAAAGGGCGCCCGCAGGCGCCCTTTCCGTATTGCTGGTGCTGAATGTCGCTTGGAAGCGGCAGCTTAGAAGCGGTGACGCACGCCGATCTGGACTGCGCGGCCGTCTTCGCCCGGTGCGCGGGTGAAGCCGCCCGGCGAACCGGAGATGCCTGGCGAGTACTGGGCTTCGTTGTCGTTGCGGATGACCGAACCGGCGATATACAGGTCGGTGCGCTTCGACAGGAAGTGGTCGTAGGCCAGCGCGTACATGTTGGCATCGCTGTTCGACGCGGTCAGGTCGTTCTGGTGCGCAGCCGAGGCCATGATGCGGCCGCTGCCGAGCTTGTAGTGCAGGCCGATCTGGTAGCTGCTGGCATCCTGGAAGGTGTTGTTGCGCATGATGCCTTCGAAGGTCGCGCGGGCAGCGCCACGGATCGGTGCAGGCGCGGCAGCCAGTGCCGGCGCGATGCGCGCATCCCATGCCGCCAGGTAGTCGGCGATCAGGGCCGAGTTCTGGTTGCGCTGGTCGTGGAAGCCGGCGAAGAACTTGAACTGGTTCAGGGTGTACGAACCGCCGATGGTACGGGTGCGCAGGCTGTGGAAGCCGCGCTGGTCGAAGCCCTGGTTGTAGCCGATGCCGATGTCGAAGCCGTTGGCTTTATAGGTCAACGCGCCGCCCTGGAACTTGCTGTAGCGGCCGAGGTAGCCCGAACCCTGCTTGCCGTACATCACCGAGCCGCCGAAGCCCGACGGATGCGCGATGCGGTACTGGACCGATTCCTGCGAGCGGATGTCCGCGCCCAGTGCGGTGAAGCCGGCGGTACCGCCGGTGACGTGGCCCCAGGTGCCGACCATGCCCGATTCGAATGCATCGGCGGCGGCGAAGACTTCATAGCCAGGGGTGTACATGCGGCCCAGCAGCACGGCGCCGACCGGGGTGATCAGGCCGACCATCGCGGTACGGTCGAACAGTGCGCGTTCCTGGTTGACGGCCGGTGCGCCCGGGGTGTACAGCGCTGCGCGCAGGCCTGGGGCGATCAATGGGCTGAACGCGTTCAGTGCATTCAGGCCGCGCTCCAGGTACAGGCCGCGGTTGTCGTTGATCAGGGTTGGCTGCTGGGTACCGGTGTCGAGTTCGACACGGGCTTCCAGGTTGAAGATCGCCTTGAAGCCGTTGCCGATGTCTTCGGTGCCCTTGAAGCCGATACGCGAGCCGTCGGCGCCACCGCTGACGATCTTGGTCGGGCCGCCTTTTTGCCACAGCACGCCGGCGTCGGCGATGCCGTAGATCTGGACACTGGTCTCGGCTGCAGCCGGGATTGCGAAGCAGGCGCCGACCAGGCCGGCGATCAAACATTTGTTCATTGCATCTCCACTATTGTTAATCTTGGATGAGGTTCATTCCGTTTTGCCAATATGCCATTGACGCATGGCACTGTATACATGGCAAGCAGGACTGTTGCGATCAACGTTGCATAAAAACAACGAGGTGGCATTAGAAGAGGCAGGTACCGGCAACGGTTCCTGCCTCTTCGGTTTTCATTCGAGTGAAAGGGCAGGAACCGGCGACGGTTCCTGCCCTTTCATGTTTTCACTTGGGCTTGCGGGCTTGCGCCCGGCTCAGCTTAGAACGAGTGGTTCACGCCCAGGTCGTAGTAGTTGACGCTGTTTTGCGCTTTCTTGCGCGATGCGTCGATGTACAGGTAGGTGCGCTTCGACAGGCTGTACTCGTAGCCCAGCGACATTTGCTTGGTCTTGACCTGGCCGTCCGGGTCTTTCTGGCCGTAGCCAGCGAGCACCTTGCCTGGGCCCAGGGCGTAGTTTGCGCCCAGCACCCATGCCTTGGTCTTCGGGTTCACGAACACGGTGTTTTCCTGGTCCTGGCGGGTTGCGGTACCCATCAGCTTCAGGTCAGGGGTGACCATGAACGAGGCGCCGACCGACATTACCTTGGTTTCGATCGCGTTGCGCTCGTAACCGAGCATCAGGGCGGCAGGACCGTTGTTGTAGGTTGCCGAGACCGAGAACGGGTTGGCGCTGGCTTCTGCGCCAACCGGGTATTGCGGAGCTGCCGCGGTGCCGCGGCCGATCAGCGTACCGCCATTGCCTTCCTTGGTGGCGATGGCTGCGTTCAGCTGGAAGCCGCTGACGACCGGGCTGTTGTACCAGAAGGCATTGGCCCAGCGGTTGTTGCCGGTGCCGGCCGGGTCGAGCGGCTGCGAGTTGTAGCCGGCGACGGTCAGGTCAGTGTAGAAGCCGCCCTGGTTCGGCACGGCATGCCACGGATCGAAGGCGCCGATGGTTTCCTGGTACGGGGTCAGGCCGCGACCGATACGCACCATACCGAAGTCACCCTGCAGGCCGACGCGGCTCTGGCCCTGGAACAGTGGACGGTTGGTGCGCTCGAGGGTGCCGGTGTCCGGCTCGTAGCGGATTTCCAGGTGGAACAGGGCTTTCAGGCCGTTGCCAAGGTCTTCAGTACCTTTGAAACCCAGGGTATTCGACGCGCGCTTGCCGATGCTCAGGGTCTGGCCGGTCTGCTTTTGAACGCCTGCGTCCACGGTGCCGTAGATCTGAACGGCGGTCTGGGCATGGGCGGCGCCGGCGAATGCGCCGAAAAGAGCGACTGCCATCAACGATGTTTTCATTTATTTGTTTCCTTAGAAGATGAATCGGAATCCAAAGAGCATTGAGACTTTATTTGCTGAACACTCGGATGAGTGAACCTTAATTGCTTAATGCATCAGGGATGCCGGATTTGTTAATTATGACGGCGCGAGTTGGTGGAAAGCCAATTTAACCAATCGTGCTGTTGTATTTTTGAAACGCAGAGTTCGCTCTGCCGCGCCCCGCAACCGTGCCCGATGCACGGCTGTGTACCGGGTTCCGCACTAATCGGGTGCGCTTGTTCGATATCAATCATCGGTTTGTTCGGGACATGAGGGGGCAGGGGCTGGCTTAGACTTTTTCCTGAACCGATGGGTGTGGGCGCTATCCGGGATCTTCTTGTATATTGGCAACTTTTTTCCGCGACGGCCGTCTCGTTGTGGCATCCCGCCGACCCGCCCACGCCACGCCTCCCACTCATTTAACAAAGACCGACCGATGGCAAATCGTGAAGAACTGGCGATCATCCGCGGCGCCCGCAGTGGCCGCGCCGAGGCGCAGCTCGAGCTCGGCAAGCGCTATCTGTTCGGCAGCGCCGGCCTGCCGCGCAGCCTGCCTACCGCGCTGCACTGGCTCGACCGGGCCGCGCGTCAGGGCTGCGATGAGTCCTGCGAGCTGATCGGCAGCCACATCCCGTTCGACCTGGCCCGCACCCACCCGACGCCCCTGGCGCCCTGGTACGAACGCGCCTACGACAACGGCAACGTGCGCGCCGGCATGGTGCTGGCCCAGTTGCTGCTCGAAGACGGCGGCGCCGGCCCCGGCGTTTCCCGCTCCAAGGCCGTGCATGCTCTCGAGGACGCGGCGCGTGCAGGCTTCGCGGAAGCGCAGTGGCTGCTGGCGCGCCGTCCCGAGATCGCGGCGGCCGCTGCCGCGGCGCCGGCCCGGGCCAACACCACTACCGCAGGTGGCGCCGCCGGTCCTGGCGGCGCTGCTGCAACGGCCGCCCGGCCGGTCGAGCGTCGCATGGCCGGCTCGGCGCCGGCGCTGGCGCCGGGAGGGCAGCCCTGGATGCGCCGCGCAGCCGACAATGGCCTGGCCGAGGCGCAGTTCGCCGTGCTCGAGCAAAGCTGGGCAAGCGGTGCCTGGGTGGATTACCTCGAGCGCGCGCTGCCGCTGGCGCGTACGCTGGTGCAGGCGGCGGGCAGCAAGCGCGGGCAGCGTCTGGCGCCCGGCGAGGTCGCCTTGCTGTCGCGTACCGCGCGTCTGCTCGCCAGGGGAGAGGGCGGGGACCGCGGCGTCAGCGGCGAAGAGCTGCACACGTTCTGGGAACTGGCCGGGAGCGAACACGACCGGCATGCGCAACTGGCCATGGGCCTCTGGTATGCGCGCATGGAGGTCGACGGCACGCGCATCACCGGCGGCACCGGCGCGGCCAATTTCAAAAAAGCGATCCGCTGGCTGCTGATGGCCGGCGAACAGGGCCTGGCGGCGGCCTGGTACGCACTGTCGCGCATCTATTTAAAACCCGAGTTCTCGCAACGCAATGTCGCGGACGCCCAGCGCTACCTCGAGCGTGCGGCGGAAATGGGTTACGAGGCCGCCCAGCTCGAATGCGGCAGCAATGCCTGGCGTGCCCGCCGCGAAAACGAGAGCAATGACGTACGGGCGGTGTTCTGGCTGCAGCAGGCGGCTGCCCAGGGCAATGCCGAGGCGCTGGCGGCCCTGCACAAGATCGCGCCGCGTCCTGCGGACGAAGCCCATCTCGAAACGGGCGCATTGCTGGCCTGCATGGGCGACCTGTCCGCCTATCCCTTGCTGGCGGCGCGCCTCGAACTGGCCGCCCTGTTCGGCCTCACGCGCGCCGAAACCCTGCTGCTCGATGTGCCGGCGGCAGACCAGGGGCACTGCCTGGTGATCGATATCCGCGCCAGCTACGGGCGCAGCAAGCGCCGCTTGGTCATGGTCGATACGGCGCAGGAGAGACAGTCGCTCGACCGCATCGTACACCTGTTCGAGGGTGTCGATTGTGGCCCGGGTGGGCCGGAAGGCAATTACCGCCAGCGCCTGTATCGCTTGCGCACGCTGATTGCCGCGGCCACGCAAGCCGGCGAACACGAAGCGAAGGACACGATGCCGGTGCCGGCCAGCCCCCAGCGCCCCGGCTCCTCGTACGGAATTGCCGCCTGAGGGCGGCCGCTTGACCGGCAACGGAAGAGGCCAACCGGCCAGGATTGAGCCGGCCTAGTTGCCAGGGGCGTAACGCGCCCTGGCGAGGCCCAAGTCGCAGCCGAATCCTTACAGTTCGATTTCTCCCTCGAACACGGTAACGGCCGGGCCGCTCAGGTACACCGGTTCGCCTTCACCGGCCCAGGCGATCGACAGTTCTCCGCCGCGCGCCGATACCCGGACTGGCGAATCGAGCAGGCCGCGCCGGATGCCGGCCACGACCGCCGCGCAGGCGCCGGTGCCGCACGCCAGGGTCTCCCCGGCGCCGCGCTCGTACACGCGCAGTTTTATATGATGGCGCTCGACCACCTGCATGAAACCGGCATTCACGCGCTTCGGGAAACGCAGGTGGTGTTCGATCTGCGGCCCCAGCTCGGCGACCGGCGCGGTATCGGCGTCGTCCACGACCTGCACGGCATGCGGGTTGCCCATCGAAACGGTCGACACGAGGACGGTCGTTTCCAGCACGCCCTGGTGCACCATCAGCGGCCACACGATATCGCGCCCTTCGGCCTGGCCTTCCAGGCCTTCGGCGTCGAAGGGCACGGCGGCCGGTTCCAGCACCGGCGCGCCCATGTCGACCGTCACGCTGCCGTCCTCCTCGAGCCGCGGCGCGATGATGCCCGACATCGTCTGCACCCGGATGCTGCGCTCGCCGCTCAGGCCCTTGTCGCTGACGAAACGGGCAAAGGCGCGCGCGCCGTTGCCGCACTGCTCGACTTCGCCGCCGTCGCTATTAAATATGCGGTAGCGGAAGTCGCAGCCGGGCACCGTCGGGCGTTCCACGACCAGGATTTGGTCGGCGCCGACGCCGAAGCGGCGGTCGGCCAGGCGGCGCCATTGCTCGGGGCTGAAATCGACGGTCTGGCTGATGGCGTCGAGCACAACGAAATCGTTGCCCGCGCCCTGCATCTTGGTGAACTTGAGTTTCATCGTGTGAGGTGCCTGTTATTCGTACAGCGCTTATTTAATACAGCGACGGTTCGCCCGGCGGGCGCGTCTTGAATCGTTTATGGGTCCAGAAGTATTCGGCCGGCGCTTCGCGCACCCGCTCTTCGATGAAGGCGTTCATGCGGCGCGTGGCCGCGATCATGTCGTCACCCGGATAGTTTTCCCAGGCCGGATAGAAGCGCACGCGCCAGCCCTGGTAGTTCGGCATGAAGGTCGCCACTACCGGAATCACCTTGGCGCCGGTGGTGGCGGCGATCCGGCCCAGCGCGGTCAGGGTGGCGGCGGGGACGCCGAAGAAGGGCACGAATTCGGCGTCCTTTTCTCCGAAATCCATGTCCGGCAGCATGAAATAGGGGAGGCCGTCGCGCAGCGCGCGCAGGATCGGCTTGATGCCTTCCTTGCGCGTCACCAGGCGTACCGGGCCGTAGCGTTCGCGGCCATGGCGCAGCAGCTTGTCGAAGGCGGCGTTCTTTTGCGGCACGTACATGCTGCACACCGGGATCACGCGGGAGGCGACGCCGGCCACGTCCAGGCAGACGAAATGGGGACACAACAGGATGGTCGGGCCGGCTTCCATCGCCGCCTGCGGCACCGCCCCGTCCACATGGATCAGGCTGCGCACGCGTGCTTCCGGCGCCCACCACAGGATCGAGCGCTCGAAAATGCTGCGCGAATAGCCGCGGAAGTGTTCACGGGCGATGCGGCGCCGCTCCTGCTCGGACAGCTCCGGCATGCACAGGCGCAAATTGGTCAATGCGATATGGCGCCGCTTGCCCAGCACCAGGAACAGCAGGCTGCCGACGGCCTCGCCGAAACGCCCGAGCACGGGCAGTGGCAGCCAGTGCAGCAGCCACAGGAATGCGATCAGGACCCTCATGCCACGGCCTCGGCTTCCGGCGCGGCAACCCCATCGGGTTTTTTATAGCGGTTATAGCTCCAGAAATACTGGGCGGGGCAGCGCGCGATGAGTTCTTCCATCGCACGGTTGATGCTCGCTGCCTGCTCGGCCGGCGTGCCCGACAAATCTCCCTCGAAGGGCACGAAGCGCACCGTGTAGCCGCGTCCCTGCGGCAGGCGCTCGGCGTACACCAGCAGGATGTCGGCGCGTCCCAGCTGGGCGAGTTTCGCCGGCAGCGTCATCGTGTAGGCGCTGCGGCCGAAGAAGGGCGCCCAGACGCCTTCTCCTTCCTGCGGCACCTGGTCCGGCAGCAGGCCGATCGGCTGGCCACTTTTGAGGGTCTTGGCGAGGATGCGCACACCCGACAGGTTGGCCGGCGCCAGGTGCAGGTTGTGGCGCGCCCGGGCGCCTTCGACCAGCGGCTTTAGCGCGCTTTTCTTCGGCGGGCGGTACATGACGGTCAGCGCCGTGTGCAGCGCGATTTGCTGCGCGGTCATTTCGAAACAGCCCAGGTGTGGCGTCAAAAAGACAATGCCGCGGCCGGCATCGAGCACGCGCTGGACCACCTCCCAGTTCTCGACGCTGGCATGGCGTGCGACGCGCTCGGGCTTGCCGCACCAGACAAACGCCAGCTCGACGATCGCCTTGCCGGCCTCGGCGACGGCCGCGCGCCGATGCTGGCTGAAGCCGGCCTGCGCCAGGTTGGCGTCGAGGCGGCGGCGGTAGGAAGGGGAGAGCAGGTAGACCAGCCAGCCCAGCGCGGCGCCCAGCCCGTGGAGCATGCGCAGGGGAAAAACGGATAAGACTCTGAATAAAATAACTAGCATTCGATTGATCAGGGTTGAGGAGGAAGCGGCCCCCTCCGCGAAAAATTTCTCAAAGGAGCGTAAAATACCACTTTATGCAGGATCCGCCGAGTTAATAGACAACTTGCGAAGCGGAATATAAATGTCGCTAAAGCGTCGCAGGCACGGGTTGCTGCGGCAGTTTTTGAACAGTAACTGGAGCCTCCATGTCCAACGATTATCTCTTTACTTCCGAATCCGTCTCGGAAGGCCACCCCGACAAAGTCGCCGACCAGATCTCGGACGCGATCCTCGACGCCATCCTCGAGCAGGACCCGCGTGCCCGCGTTGCCGCTGAAACGCTGTGCAACACCGGCCTGGTCGTGCTGGCCGGCGAGATCACCACGCACGCCAACGTCGATTATATCGGCGTCGCGCGCAACACCATCAAACGCATCGGTTACGACAACACCGACTTCGGCATCGACTACAAGGGTTGCGCCGTCATGGTCTGCTACGACAGGCAGTCGCCGGACATCGCCCAGGGCGTCGACGAAGGCGCCGGCCTCGACCTCGACCAGGGCGCCGGCGACCAGGGCCTGATGTTCGGCTACGCCTGCGACGAGACCGCCGAGCTGATGCCGGCCGCCATCCACTACGCACATCGCCTGGTCGAACGCCAGTCGCAGCTGCGCAAGGACGGCCGCCTGGCGTGGCTGCGCCCGGACGCGAAGAGCCAGGTCACGCTGCGCTATGTCGACGGCCGCCCGGTCTCGGTCGACACCGTCGTGCTCTCGACTCAGCACCATCCGGACGTGTCGCACTCGCAGATCGAGGAAGCGGTGATCGAGGAAATCATCAAGCCGGTGCTGCCGCGCGAATGGCTGCAGGACACGAAATACCTGGTCAACCCGACCGGCCGCTTCGTCATCGGCGGCCCGCAGGGCGACTGCGGCCTGACCGGCCGCAAGATCATCGTCGACACCTACGGCGGCGCAGCCCCGCACGGCGGCGGCGCGTTCTCGGGCAAGGATCCGTCGAAGGTCGACCGCTCGGCCGCCTACGCGGCACGCTATGTGGCGAAAAACATCGTCGCCGCCGGCCTGGCGCGCCAGTGCCAGGTGCAGGTGAGCTACGCGATCGGCGTGGCACGCCCAATCAACATCACCGTCTATACCGAAGGCACCGGCGTCATCCCTGACGAGAAGATCGCCCAGCTGGTGATGGAACACTTCGACCTGCGCCCGAAAGGCATCGTGCAGATGCTCGACCTGCTGCGCCCGATCTACACCAAGTCGGCCGCCTACGGCCACTTCGGCCGCGAAGAGCCGGAGTTCACCTGGGAGCGCACCGACAAGGCGGCGCTGCTGCGCGCGGAAGCGGGCCTGGCGTAAGCAATAAAGCGGGCATCGATCCGAACAGGTCGATGCCCGCTTTTCGTAGGGTGGGCTCTCGAGCCCACGCGGTATCCCACGGATGAGCACCTGCGGCTGTTCAATTGTTGCGACCGCACAAATTCTCCCTAGCCGCCTGGCCGGCCCGCGACACCCCCGCCCAGTCGTGCTAAACTACCCCGTTCCGAGGAGCGTTGCGACGAAAAGATTCCTTTTCGCCAGGCTCGGATATCCAGCAACTGCGCTCACGTTACTTTTTTCAATTGAAAGGAGGGCGTGATGAGCGCCGTACTGAAAGAAACCCAAGACTTCCTCGTTGCCGACATCTCCCTGGCCTCCTGGGGCGAGAAGGAAATCCGCATCGCCGAAACCGAGATGCCGGGCCTGATGGCAATCCGCGAAGAATATGCCGCATCGCAGCCCCTGAAGGGCGCGCGCATTGCCGGTTCGCTGCACATGACCATCCAGACCGCCGTGCTGATCCGCACGCTGGAAGCGCTCGGCGCGCAGGTGCGCTGGGCCTCGTGCAACATCTACTCGACCCAGGACCACGCTGCCGCCGCCATCGCCGCCGTCGGCACGCCGGTGTTCGCGATCAAGGGCGAGACCCTGGACGAATACTGGGAATACACCCACCGCATCTTCGAATGGCCGGGCGACAACCACGCCAACATGATCCTCGACGACGGCGGCGACGCCACGCTGCTGCTGCACCTGGGCAAGCGCGCCGAAACCGACATCTCGGTGCTGGCGAACCCGGGTTCGGAAGAAGAAATCTGCCTGTTCAACGCCATCAAAGGCCGCCTGGCCCGCGATCCGCAGTGGTACTCGAAGCGCCTGCCGGCCATCCTCGGCGTGACCGAAGAGACCACCACCGGCGTGCACCGCCTGTACCAGATGCACCAGGAAGGCAAGCTGGCCTTCCCGGCAATCAACGTCAACGACTCCGTCACCAAGTCGAAGTTCGACAACCTGTACGGCTGCCGCGAATCGCTGGTCGACGGCATCAAGCGCGCCACCGACGTCATGATCGCCGGCAAGATCGCCGTCATCGCCGGTTACGGTGACGTGGGCAAAGGCTCGGCCCAGGCCATGCGTGCCCTGTCGGCGCAAGTCTGGGTCACCGAAATCGACCCGATCTGCGCACTGCAGGCGGCGATGGAAGGTTACCGCGTCGTGACCATGGATTACGCCGCCGAGCATGGCGACATTTTTGTTACCTGCACGGGCAACTATCACATCCTGACCGAACAGCACATGCTGCGCATGAAGGACCAGGCGATCGTCTGCAACATCGGTCACTTCGACAACGAAATCGATGTCGCCGCGCTCAAGAAATACGAGTGGGAAAACATCAAGCCGCAGGTCGACCACGTCATCTTCCCGGATGGCAAGCGCATCATCCTGCTGGCCGAAGGCCGCCTGGTGAACCTGGGCTGCGGCACGGGCCACCCGTCGTACGTGATGAGCTCCTCGTTCGCGAACCAGACCATCGCCCAGATCGAGTTGTTCGCCAACACGGCCAACTACCCGGTCGGCGTCTACACGCTGCCGAAGCACCTCGACGAGAAGGTTGCGCGCCTGCAGCTGAAGAAGCTCAACGCCCAGCTGACCGAGCTGACCGACGAGCAGGCCGCCTATATTTCGGTGAAGAAGGAAGGCCCGTACAAGCCTGACCACTACCGTTATTGATCGCTGAGCGCTCAGTGTTCTAAGCAGCAAGCGGCCCCCGTGGCCGTGCAAGTCCCGGACTCGGTGCGGGTCCGGGACCTCCCATACGCTTGTCCCACAACAAGAAACGCACCACGAAAGCCGACCATGCGCCTGCTCCTGACCTGGCTGATCAACGCTGTCGCGTTGATGGCACTGCCTTACCTGATGCACTCCGTCTCCGTCACCAACGTCGGCACCGCCCTGATCGCGGCCCTCGTGCTGGGCCTGGTCAATACGCTGATCCGGCCCCTGCTGGTATTGTTGACTTTGCCTGTCACGGTGCTGTCGATGGGGCTCTTTATTTTGGTCATCAATGCCGTCCTGTTCTGGCTGGTGTCGACCATGATCGAGGGCTTCGAGGTGGCGGGATTCTGGTCCGCCTTCCTGGCGGCGATCCTGTACAGCGTCATTTCGTGGGCGCTTTCAACCTTGCTCCTGAAAAAAGATGGAAACCCCTAATTTCAGCATCGAGTTTTTCCCGCCCAAGACACCCGAGGGCGCGGACAAACTGCGCGTTACGCGCCGCAAGCTGGCCGAACTGAATCCGAAGTATTTCTCGGTGACCTTCGGCGCCGGCGGCTCCACCCAGCAGGGCACGCTCGACACGGTGCTCGACATCATGGCCGACGGCCACCTGGCCGCCCCCCACCTGTCGTGCATCGGCGCCACGCGCGAATCGATCCGCACCCTCCTGCAGCAATTCCAGCAGAAGGGCATCCGCCGCCTGGTGGCGCTGCGCGGCGACTTGCCGAGCGGCTACGGCGGCGCCGGCGAACTGCGCTATGCCAGCGAGCTGGTCGAGTTCATCCGCGCCGAGACCGGCGACTGGTTCCATATCGAAGTGGCGGCCTATCCGGAGATGCACCCGCAGGCCAGGTCTCCCCAGGACGACCTGCTGAACTTCGAGCGCAAGGTCAAGGCCGGCGCCAACGGCGCCATCACCCAGTATTTCTACAATGCCGACGCCTATTTCCAGTTCGTCGACAATGCACAAAAACTGGGCATCGACGCGCCGATCGTGGCCGGCATCATGCCGATTACGAACTACACGCAGCTGATGCGTTTTTCCGACATGTGCGGCGCCGAAATCCCGCGCTGGGTGCGCCTGAAACTGGCCAGCTTCGGCGACGACAGCGCCTCCATCAAGGCCTTCGGGCTGGATGTGGTCACCAAGCTGTGCGAACGCCTGCTCGCGGGGGGCGCCCCGGGCCTGCACTTCTACAGCATGAACCAGGCGGTCGCGACGACGGCGATCTGGCAGCACCTGACGGGCAAATAAGCCTTCCGTTCGGCAGGCCAACCCTGCATGACGAGATCCCGGCAGCGCGCAAGCGCCTGCCGGGATTTTTTTTCGCTGCCGCGGCCCGGGAAGCTGCCCGGCAAGGGCAGCGCACACCTCACTCCACGGCTGTCTCTTCGGTGACGATGATGTCGAGCGGCAGGTCGTGTACATCGGCCTCGAACTGCGCCGCCTGGCAGGCATAGGCGATGCCCAGCGTGGCCGGTTTGACGCCGCCGGCCAGCGTGCGGTCATAGAAGCCGCCGCCATAGCCGAGGCGGTAGCCGTGTTCGTTGAAACCCAGGCAGGGCACGAGCAAGGCGGGCGGCCGCGCCACCGTGCGCAGCTGCGCCGGCACCGCGATGCCCATCGGATCGGTGAGCATCGGTTCGCCCGGCGTCCACTCGGCAAAGGCCAGCGGCGCATGGCGCTCGACCACCACCGGCAGCGCCAGCGCGGCGCCCTCATGCGCCAGCGCGCGATAGGTCTCTTGCAGGTCCGGCTCGCCGCTCAGGGGCCAGTACACGGCCAGCAGGGGCGGGCGGGTGCGGCGCCACCAGGCCAGTACCTGGTCTCCGATGCGGCGGTCGCGTTCCGGCTTGCCGGCATCGTCAAGGCCGGCGCGTTGCGCCTTCAGGTGCTTGCGCAGGACGGACTTGGCGACGGCAGCCGCTTGCGCCGTGGCGCCCAGGCTACTCTGTTGCGTTTCCACATCGCCTGATGCCGGCGCCTGTGCGGGCTTGCCGCATGCCACGTTTGCCTGTGCGATGCTGGGCACAGAGACTGCGCCGGAGGCAGGCGCCGAGTTTCCGTCACGCGCCACGCCAGAGTCCTCTTGTGGCGGCACAATTGATGCGCATGGTATTCTTGATTTGCCGGTCATGATTCGAGTGAAGGGTAGAAAAGCTGTGTTGTTGCTTCCATGGAAATTGATAGCCGGCGCGATCTTCGCCGCTGCTGGTGCTTCCGTCCTGGCCCAGCCCCCCGCGGCAACCGTGCCGCCCGTGCCGGGTGCCACGACCGTCCCTGCTGCGCCGGGCGCCGCACCGGCCAACGACGCGACGCGCGCCGAGGACGAGACCTTCTTGCTGCTGCGCGAAGCGTCTCGCCAGAACGACGCCGCCCGCGCCAATGCGCTGGCCTCGCGCTTGCCCAACTATGTCCTGCCTGCCTACGTGGACTATTATCGTCTCAAACCGCGGCTGCGCGAGACACCGTACGAGGAAATCCGTACCGTGCTGCGGCGCCACGAAGGCAGCGCCATCGCAGAACAGTTGCGCATCGAGTGGCTGCAGGAACTCGGCCGCCAGCGCGACTGGGTCAATTTTGAACGCGAACTCGCTTTCGCCACCCGCAGCGACAACTTGCAAGTGCGCTGCTATGCGCTCCTGATGCGCGCCGCGCGCGGCGAGCGGGTGGCGCTCGAGGCACGGCCGCTGCTGGCCAATCCGCCTGCTTATGGCGAAGCCTGCGCGGCCCTGATGGCGCAGCTGGTCCAGTCGAACCAGCTCGGCCAGGACGAGTTGCTGACGCAACTGCGGCTGGCGGGAGAAATGGGCGCCACCGGCCCGTCGCGCCGCATCGCCCAGCTGCTGGGGGCGTCCGACACGCGGGCCGCGCAGGCGGTCGACGCACCGGCCGTGGCGATGGCGCGCGGCATCGGCGACACACGCGCCGAGCACGAAATCTACCTGGTGGCGCTGGGCCGCATGGCGCGCACTAGCCTTAAACTGGCGACCATCGCGCTGAATAAGAACAGCGACAAGCTCACGCACGAGGAACGCGCGATCGGCTGGGCCAACGTGGCCCTGGCCGCTTCCATCGTGCTGGCGCCGGAAGCCCACGACTACTGGAAGCGGGCCGAGGGCGCACCCTTGACCAACTTCCAGCGCGAATGGAAAACCCGCATGGCGCTTCGCCGCGGCGACTGGAAAACGGTGGCCGCCACCATCGAATCGATGCCGGCTCCGCTGCGCGACGAATCCGGCTGGGTCTACTGGCTGGGCCGCGCCCAGGCGGCCGAGGGCCGGCGCCTCCAGGCCGAAGCCCTGTTCCGCCGCGTCGCCACCCAGAACAATTTTTATGGCCAGCTGGCGATGGAAGAACTGGGCGAACTGGTGAGCATTCCGCCGAGCGCTGCGCCGCCGCTGCCGGCCGAAGTCGAGGCCGTGGCGGCGCTCCCCGCAATGCGCCAGGCCATGAAATTCTATGCGCTGCGCCTGCGGGCCGAGGGCAACCGCGAATGGAACTGGGCGCTGCGTTCGCTCTCCGAGCGGCAACTGCTGGCCGCCGCCGAGTACGCACGGCGCAACGATCTGCTCGACCGCATGGTCGAAACCTCGCTGCGCACCCGCACCGAGCTCGACTTCAACCAGCGTTTCCCCGCGCCGCACAACGACATCCTGCAGCCGACCGCGAAAAACCTCTCGCTCGACACGGCCTGGGTGTATGGCCTGATCCGCCAGGAATCGCGTTTCATCACCGATGCCCGTTCCGGCGTCGGCGCCTCCGGGTTGATGCAGGTGATGCCGGCCACCGGCAAGTGGGTGGCGGGCAAGATCGGCCTGACGGATTTCGTGCACGACATGCTCAACGACCTGCGCACCAACATCACCCTCGGCGCCAACTACATGAACATGGTGCTGGAGAATAACGGCGGCTCGCAGGTGCTGGCCACCGCCGCCTACAACGCCGGCCCGGCGCGCTCGCGCACCTGGCGCGGCCTGCTCGAGACCCCGATGGAGGGCGCCGTCTTCGTCGAATCGATTCCGTTTACGGAGACCCGAACCTACGTGCGCAACGTGATGTCCAACGCGACGAACTACGCGGCCCTGTTCGAACGGCGTCCGCAGTCGCTCAAGGCGCGGCTCGGAACGATCACGCCACGGACCGGCGCTTCCGGGTTGCCGTAACCGGACCACATCGAGCTGAAGAGGACCCCATGCGCAGCCCCCAGGTAGTGGTATTTGGCGGTTCCGGTTTCATCGGCAGCCACCTGGTGGCGCTGCTGGCGGAGGAAAACATTCCGACGCTGGTGCCGACGCGCCACGCCGACCGTGTCCGCCACCTGACTACGCTGCCGGGCGTGGACGTGGTCGAGGCCAACATCCACGACGGCACCGCCCTGCGCGAGCTGCTGGCCGGGCGCACGGCGGCGATCAACCTGGTCGGCATCCTGCACGGCGGCCGCGCCCGGCCCTACGGCGCCGAATTCAGGCGCGCCCACGTCGACCTGCCGCGCCGCATCGTCGACGCCTGCGCCGCCGTCGGCGTGCCGCGCTACCTGCATATGAGCGCGCTCGGCGCGAACCCGCGCGGCCCGTCGATGTATGCGCGCTCGAAGGGCGACGGCGAACTGGCCGCGCGCAGCCAGCCGGACGTCGCCGCCACCATCTTCCGGCCCTCGGTCGTGTTCGGGCCGGGCGACCATTTTCTGACGATGTTCGCCAAGCTGCAGCGCCACTTGCCCGTGGTACCGCTGGCCGGCGCCACCGCCAGATTCCAGCCGGTGTACGTGGGCGACGTCGCCAGCGCTTACCTGCAGGCCCTGCGCGACCCGCATGCCGCCGGCCAGGTCGTCCAGCTGGGCGGGCCGCACATCTATACCTTGGCCGAGCTGGTGCGCCTGGCCGGGCGCTATGCCGGCTGCGAGCGGCACATCATTGCGCTGCCGGCGACTGTGGCGCGGCTGCAGGCCAGCCTGTTCGAACTGCTGCCGGGCGAGCCCATCCTCTCGCGCGACAACCTCGACTCGATGACGGTGGATAATGTGCTCGATTCGGCAACGCCGGGCTTGACAGCACAGGCGCTGGGAATCAAGCTCACTGCGCTTGAGGCGGTGGCGCCGCATTACCTCGCGCCCGGGGAACCGCTCGACCGCTTACGTACCCGCGCAGGGCGTTAGCGCACCTGACAAGTCCAGCATGGCGGCGTTGCAGCGTCTCGCCGTACCGGCGTATTGTCGTCGACGCTGCGCCTCGTGGAGGCGTTGTCAGGCGCCGCCCGTAACCGGAACCAACCACTCACCAGGACCAACATGCAGACTACGGAACTCGACCCGGCCCTCTCGAACGCACTGAACCAGGCGCGCGAACCCGGCCTTACCCTCGTCATCGGCAACAAGAACATCTCGTCCTGGTCGATGCGGCCCTGGGTGGCGGCGGTCGCGTTCAACATCCCTTTCACCGAGGTGCGCCTGCTGCTCGACCAGCCCGACACGGCCGCGAAGATCGCGCAGTATTCGCACGCAGGCCGCGTTCCGGTGCTGCTGGCCGGCGAGATGACGATCTGGGACAGCCTCGCCATCTGCGAATACCTGGCCGAGCAGTTCCCCGACAAGCACATGTGGCCGCAGGACGTGGCGGCGCGCGCGCTGGCGCGCTCGATCACGGCCGAGATGCACTCCGGCTTCGCCGCGCTGCGCAACGACATGTCGATGAACATCCAGGCGCGCCTGCCGGGCCGCGGCCGCACGCCGGGCGCCCAGGCCGACATCGGCCGCATCTGCGAGATCTGGGAAGATTGCCTGTCGCGCTACGGCCACCGCGGTTTCCTGTTCGGCGACTTCTCGATCGCCGACGCCTTCTACGCACCGGTGGTGATGCGCTTCATGACCTATGGCGTGACGCTGGCGCCGGCACTGCAGGCCTACTGCGACCGCATGCTGGCGCATCCTGCCGTGGCGCGCTGGGTGGCCGAGGCGATGGCGGAGACCGATCCGACCCCGCTGCACGACGCCGATTTGCCCGCTGTGTAAGCCATCATGACGATGCAAACCTATGTCGTCGGCGGCGCCGTACGCGACGAGCTGCTCGGGCTGCCGGTGCAGGACCGCGACCACGTCGTCGTCGGCGCCACCCCGGATGCCATGCTGGCGGCCGGCTTCCGGCCGGTCGGCAAGGATTTCCCGGTCTTCCTGCATCCGCAAACGCAGGAGGAATACGCGCTGGCGCGCACCGAGCGCAAGACCGCGCCCGGCTACCATGGCTTCGTGTTTCATACGTCTCCCGACGTTACCCTGGAAGACGACCTGGTACGGCGCGACCTGACCATCAATGCGATGGCGCGCGCCGAGGACGGCAGCATCGTCGATCCCTACGGCGGCCGGCGCGACCTCGAGGCGCGCCTGTTCCGCCACGTATCAAGCGCCTTCGCCGAAGACCCGGTGCGCATCCTGCGCCTGGCCCGCTTCGCCGCGCGCTTCCCGGAATTCCGCGTGGCAGACGAAACGCTGGCGCTGATGCAGAAGATGGTCGCCGATGGCGAGGCCGATGCGCTGGTGCCCGAACGCGTCTGGCAGGAACTGTCGCGCGGCCTGATGGAGCAGCGCCCGTCGCGCATGCTGGCCGTGCTGCGCGACTGCGGCGCGCTGGCGCGCATCCTGCCCGAACTCGATGCCCTGTGGGGCGTGCCGCAACCCCCGGCGCACCATCCGGAAGTGGACACCGGCGTCCATATGATGCTGGTGATCGACGTCGCCGCCGAACGCGGGCACACGCTGGCCGTGCGCTTCGCCGCGCTCATGCACGACCTCGGCAAGGGCATCACCCCGCCCGAAAAATGGCCGGCTCACCATGGCCACGAGGGCATGGGCACCAGGCTGATTGCCGACGTCTGCAAGCGCCTGAAGGTACCGAACGACTGTCGCGACTTGGCCTTGATGACCGCGCGCGAACACGGCAACGTCAGCCGCGCCGAGATCCTGCGCGCGAATACCATCGTCACCCTGTTCGAGCGCTGCGACGCCTTCCGCAAGCCCGAGCGCTTTGCCGACATGCTGCTGGCCGCCGAATGCGACGCGCGCGGGCGCGGCCACGAGACCCACGAGATGCGCACGCGCGCTTATCCGCAGGGACCCTACCTGCTGGGCGCACTGGAAGCGGCGCGCGCGGTGAACGCCGGCGAGGTCGCCGCGCGCCATGCCGACCAGCGCGACCGGATCCCCGAAGCCGTGCACCGCGAGCGCGTAAATGCCGTGTCGCGCTGGATCTATAGCGCCGAACGCGCCGGGACGCCAGTCTAGGTTCTGTGCGCACGGCGCGCAGCCTGCTCATCCATTGCAGGCTGGCGCACGGGCCCCAGCGGTGGCGTCCGTGGCCGAATTGTTACCTGAATTGTTACAAGACGTAGCACGTGCGCGAGGAGCGGGGCGGTTTTGCTATGCTCCGTGAATGAGCAGAATGTTGCGACAGACAGACACCTTATTTGCGGCCTTCATGGGCCGCCTGGAGGCCATGCAGCCCAAGCGGCGCCTGCGTTACGCGGCCATTGCGGCGCTGGCGCTGGTGGGCCTGCTGGCTTTCCTCTACATCCGCACCACCGGCGTCGACGTCGATACCCGCAACCGCGTCATGTTCGACCTGCAGGAGCTGCGCCAGCTCGACGCCGAATGGGACGCCGACCTGCTGCGCGCCCACATCGGCAGCGGCCCGGCCGACGCCCGCCTGGCGACGGCGCAGCCCCGGATCCAGGAACTGCTGGCCCGCATCGGCGAAGCGCTGCCGCCCAAGCACGGGCGCGGCGCGCAGCGCGAGCACGCGGCGCTGGTCGATGCGATGGCCATCAAGGCCGACCTGGTCGCCCGCTTTCGCACGCTCAATCCGCCGCTGCGCTCGGCCCTGGTGTCGCTGCCGCCCGCGCTGGCCGACCTCAAGACGGAGCTGGGCGGCATCGAGGGCGCGCTCGCGCCCGGCCGGGTCGTCGTCCACCTCGACGCGGTGCTCAACGACCTGCTGGCCGATACCCTGCGCTACAACCTGATGCCGGCGCCCGCGCTGGCGCGCCGCATCGAAGCCAACCTGGCGCAGGTCGAAGGGCAGAAGGAGCGCTTTTCGCTGGCGGTGGCCGAGCAGATCGACGCCATCGCACGCGACACGCGCACCATCCTGGCCAACCGTCCGCCGGAAAACGAAGTCGAAACCCGCATCGCCGCGCTTGGCACCGGGGAAGCGATGGCGCGCCTGTCGGGCGAACTCGACCGCGCATTCCAGGCCGAGGTGCTCGAGCGCCAGCGCTACCGCGGCTTTCTGTTCGCCTATTCGATCCTGCTGCTGGCTTTACTGGCCTATGCCGGCTGGCGCCTGCGCCGCAGCTACCGCATCATTAACGACGTCAACCACCGCTTACAAAGCGCCAACGACACGCTGGAACACCGCGTGGCCGAGCGCACCGCCGAACTCGAGGCGCAGTCGGCCAAGCTGGCGCGCCTGGCCCAGCACGACAGCCTGACGGGCCTGGTCAACTATGGCCAGCTGACGCGCCTGCTGGAGCTGGCGCTGGTGCGGGCGGCGCGGCGCGACAGCGTGGTGGTCGCCATGTTCATCGACCTCGACGGTTTTAAAGGCGTCAACGACACCTGGGGCCACGCCACCGGCGACCTGGTGCTGCAGCTGGTGGCGCGCCGCGTCCAGAAAGTGCTGCGCGCCGAAGACGTGCTGGCGAGATTGGGCGGCGACGAGTTCGTGGTCATGTTGGAAGGTGTCGGCATGCCCGAGGGCGCGCTGCGCATCGCGCGCCTGGTGCTCGACCAGATCGAAGGCATCACCGAGGCCGACGGCAATCCGGTCTCGATCTCGGCCAGCATCGGGATCGCCGCCGCGCGCGGCCGCGCCGCCGCCGAGGCCGGGGCGGCGGCGCTGCTGCACGACGCCGACCAGGTCATGTACGCCGCCAAGCAGGCGGGCAAGGGCACCTTCGTCATCAGCCCGAATGCACAGTGGAAGGTCGAGGCGTCCAACGCCGCCTGATCCGTTTCCTGGCGCGCGGCAGCCGCGCACCCGGTGCGCTACAATGACGCCGATGGTGCAGTGCACAAAAATGGAAGTCCGTAATGCCTAACAACCCGTTCAGTAACAGCGCGCTCATGCACTGGCTTGCCAGCCTGGCCGGCACGGCCGAGCGGCCTGCGGTGCTGGTCAAGGCCCTCGGCAAGCGCGACCGCCGGCGCATGCTGCGCCATTTCCTCGCCCTCGACGATGCCGACCGCCTGCTGCGCTTCGGCACCGTGCTGCCGGACGAGCAGATCCACGCCTATGTGGCGAAGATCGATTTCAAGCGCGACATCGTGTTCGGGGTGATGAGCCGGGTATTCCAGCTGGTCGGCGTCGGCCACCTGGCATTCGCACCGAAGGAGCCGGGCCGGGCCGGCACCGACAAGCAGCGCGTCGCCGAGTTCGGCGTGTCGGTCTCGAAGTCGGCGCGCGGGCAGGGCGTCGGCTCGCGCCTGTTCCAGCGCGCCGCCATTCACTGCCGCAACAACGACATCGACACCCTGTACATGCAGTGTTTGTCGACCAACCGCACGATGATGCATATCGCCAAAAAGGCGGGTATGGAGATCAAGCGCGAGTATGGCGAGGCCGACGCCTACCTGCACCTGCCGCCGCCGAGCCCGGGCAGCGTGATGCGCGAAGCGGTCGAGGAGCAGTTTGCGTTGATCGATTACACGGTCAAGGCGAATGCGCGTGCGGCGGTGAAGTGGCTGCTACCTCGCAAACGTTCGTAGGGTGGTCGGCTCCACCCGGTAATTTGCATGTACGCGACTTAGACGCCGCCCACGCGTTCAACGCACGAATGATATGGCGCGCGGTATCAAGAGCCGCTTGAACGCGTGGACGGCAGAGCCGTCCACCCTACCGCCCCGCCGCTTCCCCGATCGGCAGCGCCGTCGTTTCTTTAATCCTCTGCAGCGCAAAGCTCGACTTCACATCCAGCACCGACGGGTGGCGCAGCAGGGTCGCCATCATGAAGCGCGAGAAGTGGTCCATGTCTTCCACGTGCACGCGCAGCAGGAAATCCATCTCCCCCGTCATCGCATAGCAGGCCACCACTTCCGGCCAGGCCGCCACCGCCTGCGCGAACTCGAAGCGCGGCGACGTGGCCGGCACGCGCGAATTGGCCGGTCCCTCGCTGTGCTTTTCCAGGCGCACGTTCACATACGCGAGCAAACCCAGTCCGATCTTGTCCGGGTCGACCAGCGCCACGTACTGGCGGATCACCCCGGCTTCCTCGAGGCGCTTGATGCGGCGCAGGCAGGGAGAGGGCGACAGGTTGACCCGCTCGGCCACGTCCTGGTTCGAGAGGCGCCCGTCGGCCTGCAAAATCTCGAGGATCTTGCGGTCGGTTTTATCCAATTCGATCTTTGACATGAATTTCCCTTAGGCTCAGCAGAACCGCAATTTTATTGCGCAATTGGCCCGAAGGGGGGAATTGATTGATATTTAATGCCGGGGGCACAAGACTATACTGTTGCCGATAACGGAGGAGACTTTCTCCGGGCGCACCCAACAATAACAATGGCGCCAAAGCAAACCCCAACGGAGACAACCCCAATGAACGCACCCCTCGACCGCTCCCAGCTGCAACCATCCCAGCCGGAGCACGAGATCACGCTCGACGACAAATGGACGCTGGAGCGCGGCCGCGCCTTCATGACCGGCACGCAAGCCCTGATCCGCCTGCCGATGCTGCAGCGCGAGCGCGACGTCAAGGCCGGCCTGAACACTGCCGGCTACATCACCGGCTACCGCGGCTCGCCCGTCACCGCCGTCGACCAGACCGCGATGAAGGCGAAGAAGCACCTCGACGCCCACCACGTCAAATTCCACCCGGGCATGAACGAAGACCTGGCGGCGACCGCCGTCTGGGGCACCCAGCAGACGAACCTGTACAAGGACGCGAACTACGACGGCGTATTCGCCATGTGGTACGGCAAGGGCCCGGGCGTGGACCGCTGCGGCGACGTTTTTAAACACGGCAACAATGCCGGTTCCGCCAAGAACGGCGGCGTGCTGGTGCTGGCCGGCGACGACCACGCCGCCAAATCCTCGTCCACCGCGCACCAGTCCGATCACATCCTGACCCACTGCGGCATCCCGGTGCTGTACCCCTCGTCGGTGCAGGAGTACATCGATTTCGGCCTGCACGCCTGGGCCATGAGCCGCTACACGGGCCTGTGGGTATCGATGAAGTGCGTGACCGACATCATCGAATCCGGCGCCGTAGTCGACCTCGACCCGGACCGCGTCCAGATCGTGACCCCGACCGACTTCGAGCTGCCGGAAGGCGGCCTGAACATCCGCTGGCCGGACGCCGTGCTGGACCAGGAAGTCCGGATGAGCAACTACAAGTGGTACGCGGCGCTGGCCTATGCGCGCGCCAACAAGCTCAATAAAATCATCTGGGACAGCCCGGCACCGAAAATCGGCATCATCACCGCCGGTAAGAGCTATGTCGACACGCGCCAGGCGCTGGCCGACCTCGGCATCGACGAGCAGGCGGCGCGCGACATCGGCCTGCGTCTCTATAAAGTCGGCATGACCTGGCCGCTCGAGTCCGAAGGCGTGCACGAGTTCGCGCGCGGCCTGGACGAGATCCTGGTCGTCGAAGAAAAGCGCCAAGTGATGGAGTATGCGCTCAAGGAAGAGCTGTACAACCTGCCGGACTCGGAGCGTCCACGCGTGGTGGGTAAATTCGACGACACCGGCGAGTGGCACAACAAGAACCGCACCGGCCACGGCGACTGGCTCCTGCCGGCGACCTACGAGCTGAACCCGGCCCAGATCGCGCGCGCCATTGCGTCCCGCATCTCGCACTACTGCGCCGGCCACCCGGTCGAGCAGCGCGTCAAGGAACGCATCGCCTTCCTCGAAGCGAAAGAGCTGGTGCTGAAGAACATCCCGGCCAAAGCCAATCCGGAAACCGACCGCATTCCGTACTTCTGCTCGGGCTGCCCGCACAACAGTTCCACCAAGGTGCCGGAAGGCTCGCGCGCCATGGCCGGCATCGGCTGCCATTACATGGTGCTGTGGATGGACCGCGAGACGTCCACCTTCACCCACATGGGCGCGGAAGGCACGACCTGGATCGGCCAGGCTCCGTTCACCAGCGAAAAGCACGTGTTCGTGAACCTGGGCGACGGCACCTATTTCCACTCGGGCATCCTGGCGATCCGCGCAGCCGTCGCCGCCAAGGTCAACATCACCTACAAGATTCTCTACAACGACGCGGTCGCCATGACCGGCGGCCAGAACGTCGACGGTCCGCTCGATCCGGGCATGATCACGCGCCAGATCGCGGCCGAAGGCGTGAAGCCGATCATCGTCGTCACCGACGAGCCGGAAAAATACCCGAGCGACTACGCCTGGGCCGAAGGCGTCACCGTGCGCCACCGTTCCGAGCTGATGGACGTGCAAAAGGAACTGCGCGAGATGCCGGGCGTCTCCGCCGTGATCTACGACCAGACCTGCGCCTCCGAGAAGCGCCGCCGCAGGAAAAAAGGCGAGTTCCCCGACCCTGCAAAACGCGCCGTGATCAACGAAGCCGTCTGCGAAGGCTGCGGCGACTGCTCGGTGCAGTCGAACTGCCTGTCGGTCGAGCCGCTGGAAACGGAACTGGGCCGCAAGCGCCAGATCAACCAGTCGTCCTGCAACAAGGATTTCAGCTGCGTCTCCGGCTTCTGCCCGAGTTTCGTGACCGTCGAAGGCGGCGGCCTGAAGAAGCCGAAGAAGGCCGCGAGCACCGACAACGCGCCGCCGGTGCTTCCAAGCCCGGCCGTGCCGCAGGTGGACGCGCCGTTCGGCATCCTGATCGCCGGCGTCGGCGGCACCGGCGTGGTGACCGTCGGCCAGATCCTGGCGATGGCGGCCCACGTCGAAGGTAAAGGCGCGATCGTGCTCGACCAGAGCGGCCTGGCCCAGAAGGGCGGTCCGGTGATGTCGCACGTACGCCTGGCCCAGCACCAGTCCGACCTGCACTCGACCCGCGTCGGCACCGGCAGCGCCGACCTCGTGATCGGCTGCGACCAGATCGTCACCGCCAGCCGCGACGCCCTGTCGCGCATGGGAGAAGGCCGTACCTGGGCCGCCGTCAACGGCACCGGCTCGACCACGGCCGCGTTCGTGAAAAACCCGAACTGGCAGTTCCCGGCCGAAGGCTCGCGCGCCGCGATCCAGCTGGCCTGCGGCGAAAACAACGTCGAGTTCGTCGATGCCGGCCAGATGGCGACCGCCCTGATGGGCGACGCGATCGCGACCAACATGTTCATGCTCGGCTATGCCTTCCAGAAGGGCCGCGTGCCGCTGCTGGAAAGCTCGCTGATGCGCGCCATCGAACTCAATGGCGTGTCGGTGCCCTTCAACAAGGCCGCCTTCAACTGGGGCCGCAGCGCCGCGCACGACCTGGCCTCGGTCAAGAAGCTCACGACCCCGGCCAAGGTGGTCGAGTTCAAGCGCACGCAGACGCTCGACGAAGTGGTGAACCGCCGCATCGAACTGCTGACCGCGTACCAGAACGCCGGCTACGCCGCTCAGTACAAGGCGTTTGTCGACCAAGTGCGCGCCGAGGAAGCGAAACTGGGTAAAGGCACCCGCCTGACCGAGGCCGTGGCCCGCTACTTCTACAAGCTGATGGCCTACAAGGACGAGTACGAAGTGGCGCGCCTGCACACCGATCCGGCCTTCAAGGAAAAGATCGCGAACATGTTCGAAGGCGACATCACGATCAAGTACCACCTGGCGCCGCCGCTGCTGGCCAAGCACGACAAGGAAGGCCGCGCGATCAAGAAGGAATACGGTTCGTGGATGATGGGCGCCTTCGGCGTGCTGGCGAAGCTGAAGGGCCTGCGCGGCACCCCGTTCGACGTGTTCGGTTATTCCGCCGAGCGCAAGACGGAACGCGCACTGATCGGCCAATACTGCGAGACCGTGGCCGCCTTGCTGCCGAAGCTGACCGCCGAGAACCTGGCGCAAGCCGTGGCGATCGCCAGCATCCCGGAAGACATCCGCGGTTACGGCCACGTGAAGGAGCGCCACCTGAAGGCGGCCAAGGCCAAGGAAGCCCAGCTGTTGTCGGCCTTCCACAATCCGCAAGGCATGACGCACGCCGCTTGATTATTCGCCGTGCATGACGTGAAGCGCCAGGTCCGGCCCTCCAGCCGGCCCTGGCGCTTTTTCTTGTGGGAAATTAAGTTTTATTACCAAAAATTTCCTCGTGCAGCCTGTTCAAACAGGCGAGCTTGTCTTACTCTTTTCTGACAAATTTGCCGGGATATATTTATCTATGAAAACGCAACTCACCGAATTCGGCCGCACGATCCCATCGCTGCGCCTGGTCTGTACCGCGCTGGCGGCCGCCTTCACCCTGGCGGCCTGTGGCGGAGGCGGCGGCAGCGCCGGCACCACGGCCCCCACGCCGCCGGTGTTGACGACGCCGCCGCCGACCTCGACCGGCGAACCGGACGTCGCTACCCTGGGTGATGCGTTCTCCAGCTACTGGAACCTGTGCGCCAAGCCACGCACCGGCATCGATCCGTTCACCAACCGTGCCTACCCGGACAAGCAGGGCACCCTGCGCGACGAGCTGACCTTCCTGCGCGCCTGGTCGCACCAGTACTACCTCTGGTACAACGAAATCCCGGGCGACATCAAGATGGCCGATTTCACCGACCCGATCGCCTACTTCGACAAGCTGAAGACCCCGGCATTGACCCCGTCCGGCGCGCCGAAGGACAAGTATCACTTCACTTACCCGACGGCCGAATGGAATGCCATGCAGGTCGGCATCGAGCGCGGCTATGGCATCACCTGGTCGAGCGCCGGCCCGACCGCGCCGCGCAACTGGCAGATCGCCATCGTCGAACCGGGTTCGCCGGCCGCCGCCGCCGGCCTGCGCCGCGGCGACCAGCTGGTCCGCATCGACGACATCGACTTCATCAATGCCACCGGCAAGGAACTGGTCGACCGGATCAACGCCGGCCTGTTCCCGGAGAATGCGGGCGAGACGCACAGTTTTGTGGTGCGCCGGGCCGGCATCGACCAGTCTCCGGTGACGCTGGCGGCCCAGGACGTGCAGGGCACTTCGGTGAAGAACGTCAAAACCTTCGACACCGCGACCGGCAAGACCGGCTACCTCTCCTTCGAGAACCATAACGCGGTGTCCGAGCGCCAGCTGATCGACGCCTTCACCACGCTGCGCAACCAGGGCGTCAACGACCTGGTGCTCGACATGCGCTACAACGGCGGCGGCCTGCTCAACATCGCTGCCGAACTGGGCTACATGATTGCCGGCCCGAGCTCGAACGGCCAGGTGTTCGAGCGCCTGAAATACAACGACAAGATCGAAGCGCGCCAGCAGCCACAGATCATCCGCTTCTCGCCTACCGCCTATGGTTTCGACGCCGGCGCGACCACGGTCCCGAAAGGCACGGCGCTGCCGACCCTGGGCCTGCGGCGCGTGACGATCCTGACCACCTCGGGCACCTGCTCGGCGAGCGAATCGGTGATCAACGCGCTGCGCGGCATCGACATCCAGGTGAACGTGGTCGGCGCCCAGACCTGCGGCAAGCCCTACGGCTTCACGCCGGTGCCGAACTGCGGCACGACCTACTTCTCGATCGAGTTCGGCGGCGTCAATGCCAAGGGCATCGGCGACTTCGCGGACGGCTTCGCGCCGACCTGCGCGGTGGCCGACGACCTGACGCGCGAACTGGGCGATCCGCAGGAGTCGCTGCTGGCGACCGCGCTGTCCTACCAGCAGACCGGCGTCTGCCCGGCCCTGGGCCGTTCGTCAGCCGCCGCGATGTCGGTGTCGGCGCCGCGCAGCGTGGTGCGTCCGGAAGTCTCGCAGATCGCGATCCACACCCGGGCCAGGTAAGCGGTCCGCCTGCATCGGCGACGCCACCTTCGGGTGGCGTTTTTTTTCGGCCCGCCACATCCGCCGGTCTGCGGTCGGGGAACGCAAAAGGGAAGGTGCAAGGCAGCAAACGCGACTATAATTTTCCGCTTTGCTTATCCACTGCCGGAGCCTCATCGATGATTCGTTCTGCGTTACTGCTTGCGCTGCTCGCCGCCTCGCCCTTTGCCCACGCGGCCACCGCCGCCCACGACCTGAGCACGGTCTCCGAGCGCTCCGGTTTCCAGGCCACCGGCCGCTACGACGAGGTCGTCAAGCTGTGCGCAGCCTTTGAAAAGGCCTATCCGAAAGCAGTCAAATGCATTGAATTCGGCCGCACGCCGGAAGACCGCCCGATGCTGGCGCTGGTCGTCACTCGCACCGGCGCCTTCACGCCGCAGGCCGCCGCCAGGGCCGGCCTGCCGGTGACGCTGATCCAGGGCGGCATCCACGCCGGAGAAATCGACGGCAAGGACGCCGGTTTCCTGGCGCTGCGCGAAACCCTCGAGGGACGCCTGGCGAAGGGGGCACTGGACAAGCAGGTGCTGGTCTTCGTCCCGGTCTTCAACGTCGATGGCCACGAGCGCTTCCAGAAGTGGAACCGCCCGAACCAGCGCGGCCCGGTCGAGATGGGCTGGCGCACCACGGCCCAGAATTTCAACCTGAACCGCGACTACGTGAAGGCCGATTCGCCCGAGATGCAGGCCATGCTGGCGCTGGTGAACAAATGGGACCCGCTGACCTATGTCGACCTGCACGTGACCAACGGCGCCAAGTTCCAGCACGATGTCTCGATCCAGGTCGAGCCGGTCTATTCGGCCGACCCGGAACTGCGCAAGGCGGGCCTGGCGCTGCGCGCCAACGTGATCGCCGACATCGCCAAGCTGGGCTCCACGCCGCAGTCCTACTACATGTCGTTTGCCAAGACCGACGATCCGCAGTCGGGCTTCGTGGACGGCGTCTCCGATCCGCGCTTCTCGACCGGCTACTTCCCGCTGCGTAACCGTCTCGCCGTGCTGGTCGAAACTCACTCGTGGAAGGACTACCCGACCCGCGTGCGCATCACCCACAACACCGTGATCTCGATGCTGGAGCAGGTGGCGAAGAACGGCAAGCAGTGGCAGGCGGCGACGCTGGCCGCCGACGCCCGCGCGCAAAAGCTGGCCGGCACCCCGGTGGCGCTGACCTATAAAACCACCGACAAGACGCAAATGGTGGACTTCAACGGCTACGAGTACACGCGTACGCCGTCCGAGGTGTCGGGCATCCTGATGACGCGCTACGACGAAACCAAGCCGCAGGTCTGGCGCGTACCGCTGCGCGAAGACGTCGTGGCCGACCTGGAGGTGGCCGCGCCGCGCGCGGGCTACATCGTCCCGGCCGCGCATGCGGCGATGGTCGCCACCAAGCTGACCCAGCACGGCATCGCCTTCCGCAAGCTCGACAAGGCCCTGGAGCGTGCGCAGGTCGAGACCTTCCGCGCCGACAAGGCGACCTTCGGTACGAAATCCTTTGAATCGCACCAGCGCCTGACGGTCGAGGGCAGCTGGAAGAGCGAGCCGCGCAGCATTGGCCGCGGCGCGCTGTTCGTGCCGATCGCGCAGCCGAAGGCGCGGCTCGTGATGGCGATCTTCGAGCCGCAGGCACCGGACTCGCTGCTGGCCTGGGGCATGTTCAACAATGCCTTCGAGCCGAAGGAATACATGGAAGAGTACGTCGCCGAAGAGGTCGCGCGCGAACAAATGGCGGCCGATCCGATGGTTGCCGCCGAGTTCAAGCGCCGCATCGAAACCGACCCGGCATTCGCGAAAAACGCCCACGCCCGCCTGGAGTTCTTCGCCCGCCGCCATTCGTCCTGGGACGAGCGTTTGAACCTGTATCCGGTGCTGCGCACGAACGTAGCGCCGTAAAAGGGATTGTGTAAATGAAAAGGCCGGGATTTCCCGGCCTTTTTGCCATCATGCGCGCATTGGGTTCCGTAGGGTGGGCTCTCGAGCCCACGCGGCCGGGCAGCGATGGATCGTTGCAGCATCCCGTCACATCGAGCTCGAACGTTTCGATTGCTCGTCCGTCCGAAACACGTGGGCTCGGGAGTCCACCCTACGAAAAACGAAACCGCTTACTTCGCCGCCCCCGTCGCCGGCACCGACGTGAACAGCACCGTGGTCACGCTACCGTTCGCCCCAGGAATGAGCTGATACACCCGGTCATACTCGTTATCGGCAATCTCCGCCCCCGCCTGCCCCCCGAACAGGCGCACCAGTTCCGACAGCGTATTCGAATGCCCCACGACGAGCACCGCGCCCTTGAGCGTTTTCACCTTGGCCACCAGCGCCTGCGGCGTGCGCGGATCGTACAGCTCGACCGGCAAGCCGTTCTGCTGCGCCAGCGGCTGCGCGGTCTGGCGGGTGCGGTTGGTCGGCGTGCTGAAGATGTGGGCGACATTCGTCTTGCCCAGCATGGTCGCGATGTTGCGGGCGCGCTCCTGGCCCTGCGGCGTCAGGTCGGGATCCTTGCCCTCGGCCGCCTTTTCGCCATGGCGGACCAGGTAGATCATCGATGGCTCGGCAAGCGCGGAGACGGGCGTCAGCATGGTGAGCAGCAGGGCGGTGATGGCGGACAGGCGGGCAAGCAACGACATGGTATTCCTCTCATCGATCGGGGTGGGTCTTAATCGACCGACAAGGTATCACACGCGGCAGGAGTAGGGTATAAGCTCAGCTGTCAGCCCTTCATCTCCGGACACCATGCACACAGACCTGCCAACCATCGTTTTGCGCACCGAGCGCCTGACTCTGCGTCACATGGCGGCGACGGACGCCGCCTTCATGCTCGACCTGCTCAACGACGAAGCCTGGCTGCGCTTCATCGGCGACCGCGGTGTGCGGACGCTGGACCAGGCCCGCGACTACATCCTCAAGGGGCCGGTCGAGATGGTGGAGCGCCTCGGTTTCGGCTTTTATGTGGTCGAATTGAAAGAGAGCGGCTGCCCGGTCGGCGTCTGCGGGCTGGCCAAGCGCGATTTCCTGGACGATGTCGACGTCGGCTATGCTTTTGCGCCGGCCTACCGGGGACAGGGCTATGCGTTGGAGGCCGCCAGCGCCGTCATGGTGCATGCCAGGGATGATATTGGATTGACACGCATCGTCGCCACCGTCCGTCCGGACAACGCGGCCTCGATCACGCTTCTGGAAAAGCTGGGGCTGCGCTTCGAGCGTGTGCTCGATCGCCCCGAGGGAGGCGACCTCCACCTGTTCGGTATGGAGATCGCCTGACCGTTACACGATGTGGATTACAGCTGCGTCAGCGAAATGGTGTTGCTTGCGGGCGTCGAGCACGGCTCCTCATCGAACGCGATATCGCCATTCGGATTGGCCACGCCATCCGTTTTGAGGTCGACGAAGCCGAACAGGTTGCGATCCTGCAGGTGCGAGGGCACCACGGTCGAGAGCGACGAGAACACGTTTTCCACGCGTCCCGGATGCTTCTTCTCCCAATCGCGCAGCATGGCCTTGATCTGCTTGCGCTGCAGGTTTTCCTGCGAGCCGCACAGGTCGCACGGGATGATCGGGAAGCCTTTGACTTCCGCATAGCGCTCCGTGTCCGCTTCCTTCACGTAGGCCAGCGGGCGGATCACCATGTGCTTGCCGTCGTCCGACACCAGCTTCGCCGGCATGCCTTTCAGTTTCCCGCCGAAGAACATGTTCAGGAAGAAGGTCTCGAGGATGTCGTCGCGGTGGTGGCCGAGGGCGATCTTGTTGCAGCCGAGTTCGTCGGCGACGCGGTACAGGATGCCGCGGCGCAGGCGCGAGCACAGCGAGCAGGTAGTTTTGCCCTCGGGGATCAGGCGCTTGACGATGGAATACGTGTCCTGGTTCTCGATGTGGTACGGCACCCCCAGCTTATCGAGGTAAGCTGGCAGCACCTCGGCCGGGAAGTTCGGCTGCTTCTGGTCGAGGTTGACGGCCACGATGTCGAAGTGGATCGGCGCGCGCTCGCGCAGCGTCATGAGGATGTCGAGCAGGGCGTAGCTGTCCTTGCCGCCGGACAGGCAAACCATCACCTTGTCGCCGTCTTCGATCATATTAAAATCGCCGATGGCCTGGCCGACCAGGCGGCACAGGCGCTTGTGCAGCTTGTTGTTCTCGTGCGCGATCTTTTCAGCTTTTTTGGCGTCGATGTCGGTGCTCGCCACGTCGTTCAGTACTGCACTCATGCTTCATCCTTCACTTGAAACACTTCCACGCCGACGCCTTCGCAGTCGGGATACACGTCCGGCTTCATCGTCGACACGCGCGCGGCGCGCACCCGCGGGTGGGCCAGCATGGCGCGCACGACGTCGTCGCACAGGGTTTCCTGCAGGTGGACGTGGCCTTCGGCCATGCGGCGCGCGATGGTCTCGCGCATGAAATCGTAGTCGACAACCTCGTGCAGCTCGTCGGCCTTCGGGGTCGACTGCGCCAGCGGGATGTACAGGTCGACATTGATCAGCACGCGCTGCTCGCCCTTCTTTTCGAAGTCGTGCACGCCGATGTTGATCATCACTTCGTAATTGCGCAGGAACAGCCGGCGGCAATCGCGCAAGCTCGGGTGGGTCAGGGCGGACAGCATAGGAAGCCTTGTTAAGTGTTTATTTGGTAAGGAACATCACGTCGCGCGCCAGCGGCACCAGGTGCTGGCCGCCGTCGACCACCAGCGTCGTGCCGGTGAGCGCGCGCGCCGACGCCGCATACACGACCGCGTCGGCAATATCCTGCGGGGTCGAGGAACGTTTCAATGGCGTCACCTGGTGCGCCTTGCTGAAACCTTCCTCGCTCTGGTCGCCCGACACCAGCGTGATGCCGGGTGCGATGCCGACAATGCGCAACTGCGGCGCCAGCGCCTGGGCCAGCATTGTCGTGGCGGTGTCGAGCGCCGCTTTCGACAGCGTGTACGACAAAAAATCCGGGTTGAGATTGTACAGTTTCTGGTCGAGCAGGTTGATGACCACGGCCTGGCCGTTTGCCGGCGTCGCCGCATGCAAAGCCTGCGCCAGCAGCAGGGGCGCGGCCACATTCGCGCTCATGTGGGCGGCCAGCAGGCCAGGCGAAAAAGTGCTGGCGCTGTCGTATTCGAACAACGAAGCGTTGTTGACGATGCAGGTGACGTGGCCCAGGCGCTCGGCTGCGCGGCCCGGCAGCAGGCGCACCGCCGCCTCGTCGGCCAGGTCGCAATCGAGCGCGACGGCGCGCCGGCCGAGCGCGCGGATCTCTTCGACCGTCTCCAGCGCCTCGCGTTCGGAATGGCGGTAATGCACGGCCACATCCCAGCCGGCCGCGGCCAGGCCGAGCGCGATGGCGCGGCCGATGCGGCGGCCCGCG
This sequence comes from Massilia sp. SYSU DXS3249, assembly GCF_053668055.1. Classification (NCBI taxonomy): domain Bacteria; kingdom Pseudomonadati; phylum Pseudomonadota; class Betaproteobacteria; order Burkholderiales; family Oxalobacteraceae; genus Massilia; species Massilia sp. SYSU DXS3249. Next base: position 411,843 of record NZ_JBSIPX010000003.1, read on the forward strand.
CCGGTCACGAGGGCCGCACGGGCATCTGCTTGCGCTCCCGCTTCCGGGCCCATTTGCGACGTGATCTGCGTCATAGTTGGCTTACTGGCTGAAATTGTTGTTCAAGGCCGATCTGGCTACAATGCCGGGATGTCCCTGCCCCTTCCCGACCGCGACGCCCTGGAGGCGTCCCACGCCCTGCAACAGCACATTGCCACCGAGATCCGCGAGGCCGGCGGCGCCATTGCCTTCTCGCGTTTCATGGAGCTGGCCTTGTACGCGCCCCGTCTCGGCTACTACAGCGGCGGCGCGGCGAAGCTGGGAGCCAGCGGCGACTTCACCACCGCACCCGAGATCACGCCCCTGTTCGGGCAGGCGCTGGCACGCGCGGCAGCCGCTATTATCGCCCAAAGCGCGCCCAACATCATCGAATTCGGCGCCGGCACCGGCAAGCTGGCGCGCGACGTGCTGACCGCCCTGGCCGATGACGGCGTCGCCGTCGAGCGCTACACCATCATCGAACTGTCGGGAGAGCTGCGCGCGCGCCAGCAGGAAGCGCTGGCCGACTTTCCGATGGTCGAGTGGCGCGACGGCTTCCCGGAAGGCTTTAGCGGTGTGGTGCTGGCCAACGAGGTGCTCGATGCGATGCCGGTCGAACTGGTGATCAAGACGAACGGGGGCTGGCGGCGCCAGATGGTGACGATCGAGGACGGGCGCTTCGCCTATGTGCAGCAGGAGCTCGACGCCGACCTGGCTGCCCAGCTGGCGCGCCAGGTGCCCGATCGCGAGCACCTGGCCGAGGGGTATCTCACCGAGCTGCACCCGGTCGCCTGCGGCTTCATGGGTTCGCTCGCCGGCATGTTCGCAGGCGGCAAGGGCGCGGCCTTCCTGTTCGACTACGGCTTCCCTGCCCACGAATACTATGTCGACGCCCGCGTCGGCGGCACCCTGATGTGCCATTACCGCCACCACGCGCACCCCGACCCCTTCTTCCTGCCGGGCCTGCAGGACATCACGTCCCACGTCGATTTCACCGCGATGGCGCTGGCCGCCCAGGATGCCGGCCTGGAAGTGCTGGGCTACATGAACCAGGCGGGCTTCCTGCTCGGCTGCGGCATCGGTGACCTGCTGTTGCGTACGGATCCCAACGACGCCGTGCGTTATTTGCCACAGTCGAAAGCCGTGCAAAAACTGCTGTCGCCGGCCGAAATGGGCGAGCTGTTCAAGGTGCTCGTCGTGGGCAACGAGGTCGAACTGCCCGAGTCCGTCGCGCGAGCAGACCGCAGCGGCCGCCTGTAGACTTTGTGATATCTTGCGCCGGGGATACAAACCCGGCTATGCTGTACCGGTCGGCCCTTGCGGCCACCGCGATCGTCTATCACCCCGAACAGGACACGCCGCGCCGCTAAGCTGAAAAATGGCCAAGATCCACACCCATTATGACAACCTGAAGGTGGCGCGCGGGGCGCCGCAGGAAGTCATTCGTGCGGCCTACAAGGCGCTGAGCCAGAAATACCATCCCGACAAGAATCCGGGCGACGAAAAGGCCGCCCGCATCATGGCCATCGTCAACACGGCCTACAACACCCTGTCCGATCCGCTGCGCCGCAAGGAGCACGACGAGTGGATCGCGGCCGAGGAATGGGAAGTCGAGTGGTTGGAGAGCACGGGGGACGAGGGCGCCCGCCCGCGCACCGAAGGCGGCTGGGAAACGCCGGCGCAACCGGTCAAGCCGCGCCGGCGCCTGTGGCGCGACACGCGCTGGTGGCTGGGCGTGCTGGGCGGGCTGAGCGTCGGCGTGGCGGCCAGCGTGCTGCTGGTGCAAAAGCCGCGCCTGCTGCCGAGCGCGCTGGCATTCAACGGCAAGCCGGCCGTGGTCGAGACCGCCGCCGCCGTGCCGGCCCCGGCTGCCCCGGCAAGCAACGCCGAGCCCGACATCTGGGCCAGCGCGGGCGCCGAGAAAACCCCGCCTTCCCCAGTCAAAGCCCTGGGCGTGACCCAGCTGGTGGTGCCGCGGCGCCAGCCCGGCTGCGACACCGACCTGGCCACGCGATCGGCCCCCAACGGCGAACCCTGGCCGGCCGAGTCCGGCTACGTTCCCGGCTACCCGTACGGCAATGGCGGCCACGAGATGACGGTCGTGGTCGACAACAGCGCCAACGCCAGCCCCGTCTTCGTCAAGATCTACGACCTCGACCGCGGCTCGAACGTGCGCCATGCCTACGTGCTGGCGAACGGCACCCTGACGATCGACGAGCTCGCCGCCGGCAAGTACGAGGTGCGCTACCAGAACATCGTCACCGGCGCCCCCCGCTCCGAATGCGCCGGCAGCGAGAAGCTGCGCCAGGCCGAGGCGGGACCAGGCTTCGGCGGCTGAGCCGCTCGCATCTTGCGAAATTTTTTATAAAGCGGCCGCGAAACACCGTTCGCCCCCGCTTTCGAACGAGAGTTGTCGCTTTCTTCCATCAGCTGCGCCCGCTTTTGCCGTGGCCATGGCTTGATTCAGTAAATATATTCCCCTGCCGTAATATACTTTGCGGGTGGCCAACGTGGCCGCCTTCAGCATGCCGGGCCGGCGCAGGCCCGAACGGAACCCCTTCACGCCATGAATGAATTGGACGGCCTCAGTGCCCTGCTCATCGAGCCCCACGCGGGCATGCGCGCGAACATCCATAACATGCTGACCATGTGCGGCCTGACCCGCATCGACCATGCCAGCAGCGCCAACCAGGCCGTCAAGCAGCTCGGCATCAAGCCCTTCGACCTGGTGCTGTGCGAATACGACCTCGAAGGCGGCCAGGACGGCCAGCAGCTGCTCGAGGACCTGCGCCACCACAAGCTGATTTCGCTCTCGACCATGTTCTTCATGGTCACCGCCGAGGGCGACTACGGCAAGGTGGTCAGCGCCGCCGAGCTGGCGCCAACCGACTACATCCTGAAACCGTTCACGGCCGACCGCCTGCTCGAGCGCATCGCCCGCGCGCTGGACAAGCGCAACGTGTTCCTGCCGGTGTACCGCCTGATGGAGGCGGGCGCCCAGCACGAGGCGATCGAGGCCTGCATCGAGGGAGAGGCGGCGCACCCGCGCCACGCGATCGATTTCCTGCGCCTGCGCGCCGAGCTGCACCTGTTCATCGGCGAAGCGCAGCTGGCCGAGCCGATCTACCGCCGGCTGGCGGAAAGCCAGGCCATTGCCTGGGCGCGCCTGGGGCTGGCCAAGACCCTGTACCTGCGCGAGCAGTACGAGGAGGCGGGCACGCTGCTGACCGAGCTGGTCCAGTCCAACAACAACTTCGTCGACGCCTACGACTGGCTGGCGCGCACCCACAGCGCGCTGGGAGAGCTCGACAAGTGTCAGGCGGTGCTGGCGCGCGCGGTGGCGGTGTCGCCGCATGCGGTGCGGCGCCTGCGCACCCTGGGCGAAACGGCCTTCGAGGCGGGCGACGACGCGCTGGCCGAAAAAGTCATGAAGCAGGTGGTGGCGAAAGCGAAGTATTCGGAATTTCGCGACCCGGAAGACCACGTCAAGCTGGTGCGCACGCTGGTGCGCAAGGGCGATCCAGTGGCGGCCGCCTCGGTGATCCGCGACCTCGAGCGCTCGATGGGCGGGCGCGGCCACGCCGACGCCTGCAGCGCCATCTCCTCGGCCCTGCTGCACGAGTACACCGGCAACCAGGAACGGCTGATGGAATCGCTCAACGCCGCGCTGGCGGCCAGCCGCGACCTGCCCGCCATGTCGCCCGGCCTCAAGCTGGAACTGGCGCGCAGCTGCCTCGCGCACGACCTGGAAGAGGGGGCCGCCGGCCTGGTGCGCGACGTGATGCGCAATGCCGCCGACACGACCGTCATGGACCGCGCCATGAGCGTCATGGCCCAGGCCGGCCACGCGGAACTGGGCACGCAGATTGCCCAGGAAACGCGCCAGCACGTGGTCGACCTGGTGGCCGGCGGCGCCGAGCGCGCCCGAAGCGGCGACTATCATGGCGCCGTGACCCTGATGGGAGAAGCGGCGCAGGCGATGCCGGGCAATCCGCAAGTCGCCTTCAATGCCGCGCTGGCGCTGCTGCGCTGCCTCGAACACACCGGCTGGGACGACAAGCTCGCCCAGCAGGCCCTGATCCAGCTCGGCGCGGTGCGCCGGCTTGACCCACGCAACCCGAAGCTGGCGGCGCTCACGGCGCTGCACCAGGCGGTACTGAAAAAATATAACAAGGGCGCACGCGCCAGGAAAGCCGGGTAATCCACGATGTCCGAAACAGGTTTTACAACGCCCGACGAAGGCGCAACCCGCCGCGTGCGCGCCGCATTGATGCAAAAAGTGAACGGCGACGCCGAAATGTTCGCCCTTGGCGGCTCGGTCGCGCGCGTGATCGAACTGGCCGACTCGGACGAACCCGGCCCGCACGATCTCGCCTATTTCGTTCTGTCGGATCCTGCGCTGACCCAGCGCATCCTGCGCCTCTCGAACACGATCCGTTACCGCACGGTTTCCGGCACCGCCGTGACGACCGTCTCGCGCGCGATTGCGCTGCTCGGCTTCGACAACGTGAAAACCACCGCGCTGGCGATGCTGCTGGTCGACACCCTGGATAACGGCGCCCACGCCGGCAGCGTGCGCGTCGAGCTGGAAGCGGCCCTGTGCGCCAGCCTGGTCGGGCGGGAAATGGCGCGTCTGTCCTTCTACCAGGGCGCGGAAGAAGCGGCCATCGGCGCCCTGTTCAAGAACCTGGGCGCGGTGCTGGTGGCCTCGCACGAGCACGAGCGCTATCGCGAAATCAACCAGCTCATTAGCAAGAGCAAGCAGACCCCGGCGCAGGCCTCGCAGATGATCCTCGGCTGCAGCTACGACACGCTCGCTGCCGCCGTGCTGGCCGAATGGAAGATCCCGGACGTGATCGTGCGCGCCCAGGCCGCGCTGCCGCCGGGGACGCTCAAGACGGCCGGCAGCCGCGCCGAATGGATGCGCCAGGTGGCCTCGTTCAGCCTGGAGGTGGCGCGATTGCTTGGCCGTCCGGGCGACCCCGCGGGTACGCCGGAAGCCAACGCGCTGCTGGCCCGCTACGGCGCCGCCTTCGAACTCGACGCCGCCGGCCTGGAACGCATTTTCACGAGCGTCGCCGACGGCATGTCGGCCCTGATGGAAAGCATGAACCTGCAGCCGGTGGCGGCGCCCCAGCCGGACGCGGGCGAGGGCATGCCCGACGTGCTGCTGCTCGCTACCCTGGGCGCGGGCGACGACGAGGAGGGCGCCTACCCGAGCGGCAAGCCGAAGAATGCGCGCGAGCTGCTGCTGGCCGGGGTGCAGGACGTGACCCAGCTGCGCGCGGCTGGCCGCGCGCGCGTCAACGACGTGATCCTGGCGGTGCTCGAAACGCTGTACCGGGCCATGGGCTTTCGCTTCGCCACCGTCTGCCTGAAGGATGCGCGCCAGGGTCAGTACCGTGCCCGGGTGTCGTTCGGCGCCGACGGCGCGCGCCTGCAGGCGGGCTTCGTGTTCCCTGCACCGGCTTCCCCGGTGCCATCCTCCGCCAACCGCGACCTGTTCCTGCTGGCGATGGACAACGACGCCGACCTGATGATCTCGGACGCGTCCAGCGCCAAGATCCGCGAGCTGCTGCCAGGCTGGCACCGCGCCCTGCTGCCGGACGCGAAGAGTTTTATCGTGCTGCCCCTTACGGTCGGCAAGGTGCAGCTCGGCTTTTTCTATGCCGACCGCGAGGTCGCCGCGCCGGAAGGCGTGCCGCCCGACGAGACGGCGATGATCCGCGCCCTCAAGCGTCAGGTACTGGCTGTGCTTGCTTCCGGATGAACTCGCGGAATTCTCCGGCCGGCATCGGCTTGGAGAACAGGAAGCCTTGCGCTTCGTCGCCCTGCTTGTCGCGCAGGAAGCCCCATTGGGCTTGCGTTTCGACCCCTTCGGCCACCACCGTCAGGCCCAGCGAATGGGCCAGGCCGATGGTGGCGGCGACGATCACCGCGTCGTTCGGGTTGTGCTCGATGTCCTGGACAAAGCCGCGGTCGATCTTGATGCGGTCGATCGCAAACAGCTTCAGGTAGGCCAGCGACGAGTAGCCGGTGCCGAAGTCGTCGATGGCCAGCTTGAAGCCGCGCGTGCGCAGCTGGCGCAGCAGCTGGCGCGTCGCTTCCGGATCGCGCATGGCGGCCGTTTCCGTGATTTCCAGTTCCAGCAATGAGGGGTCGATCCCGTGGTGGGCCACCAGTTCGTCGAGCCGCGCCAGCAGGGTGCCGCCCGAGAACTGGCGCGCCGACAGGTTCACCGCCAGGCGCAGCTCTTCCAGTCCCTCGCGCCGCCATTGGGCGAGCAGGGCCATGGTCTGGCCCAGCACCCAGTCGCCGAGCGGCACGATCATGCCGCTTTCCTCGGCCACCGGGATGAAGCGGCTCGGCTCGACGCTGCCCAGTTCCGTGTCATGCCAGCGCAGCAGCACCTCGGCGCCGATCACGCGCCCGGTGTCGAGCGAAACCTGGGCCTGCAGGTAGAGCTCGAAATCCTCGGCCTGCAGCGCGCCCCACATGCGGTTTTCCAGCAGCAGATGCTCGTGGGTGGCGGCGTTCATCTCGGGCGAGAAGAACTGGAAATTGCCGCGTCCCTCGCGCTTGGCGGCGTACATCGCCATGTCGGCGTGGCGGATCAGGGTCGAGGCATCGGCGCCGTCGTCGGGGAACAGCGCGACGCCGACGCTGCAGCCGCTGTGGGCGGTGGAGCCGTTCAGCTGATAGGGCTGCGACAGCGATTCGACCACGCGCACGGCCACGCTGGTGACGCTGTCGGGCGTGAGGGGGCCGGCGAGCACGATGATGAATTCGTCGCCGCCGAGGCGCGCCAGGGTGTCGACTTCGCGCAGCAGGTCTTTCATGCGCTCGGCCGCGCCCACTAACAGCTTGTCGCCGGCGGCGTGGCCGAGCGAATCGTTGATCTTCTTGAAATGGTCGAGGTCGATGAACAGCACCGCCACCGGGGCGTTGTTGCGGCGCGCCGAGGCCAGCTGCTGCTCGAGGCGCACGTTCAGGGCGAAGCGGTTTTCCAGGCCGGTGAGGGCGTCGTGGTGGGCCAGCCGGTGGATGCGTTCCTGCGAGCGCTGCTGCTCGGTCAGGTCGCGCAGGATGCACACGAAAAACCCCTCGCGCTGCAGCTGCACCGGCGCCACCGAGATCGACAATGGAAAGCTTTCGCCGCGCGCGTTGCGGCCTTCGAGTACGGATTCGTCGGGCCCCGCCGTCGACAGCCGGCCCAGCTGGGAATGCGCGTCGCTGTCGGCGCTGGCCGGCACCAGCGCCCCGAAGGCCAGTCCGATCAGGTGCTCGCTCGGGTAGCCGAACAGGCGCGCGGTGGCGGCATTCGCCGACACCACGAGACCATGGGCGTCGACCGTGATGATGGCGTCGGCCGCGTTGTCGAGGATGGCTTCGAGGCGCGCTTCGCGGTCGCGCAGGCGGCTGGTGCGGTCGGCCACCAGTTTTTCGATCACGTCGCGCTCGCCGCTGATGAGCAGCAGCAGCGCGCCCAGCATACCGGTCAGCAGCAGGCCTGCCGACAGCACGGACCAGCTGGCGGCGCCCGTCTCGGCTTCCACGTAAGCCAGGGTCGGGCGGAAGCTGACCACGTAGTGGCGCCCGGCGAACGCCAGGGGCACGCGATAATCGTCGCGCTGCGGGACGCCCAGCGAGCCCACCACCGGCAGCGCGGCGCCGCCCGTGACGTCGACCAGGGCGGCATTGAAGCCATCGAAGCCGGAACGCCGGATCGCCTGTTCCAGCAGCAGGCGTCCGTTCAGCACGAAGGCAACCACGCCGGCCGGCGGCCCGTTCGGGTCGCCGACGGCGCGCATCAGGGCAATCGCCGGCGCATCCGCCGAGAGCATCGCGAACGGCTCGGTGGCCGCGGCTGTGCGCGTCTGGAGCACGCGCGCTGCCACCTCCGCGCGCCCGGGCGCGGCCAGATAGTCGAGACCGCGGATCACGTTGTGCGAGCTGGGCCAGGCGTACAGCACCGGCAGGTAGCGTTCGCGCTCCGCCGCCTCGACCAGCCGGTTCCCGTCCATCTCGCGGATGCCGGTAAAGGCGGGGTCGAGCGTGCGCCGCACCCAGTCCTCGAAGCCGGCCCGTTCCAGGCCCGTGACCGGCACCGCCCAGTTCATCGCCTCGATCTCGGGGCGCCCGTCGGCATAGCCGCCGGCGATGCGCAGGAATTTGTCGCGCGCGAGAATGTGTTCGGTCTCGGCGAGGGTGCTGGCGAAGGTGCCGACGAAGCGCACGTGCTCGTTGAATTCGGCTTGCAGCATATCGGCCGTCTGCTGCGCCTTCAGGCGGTAGGGCTGCAGGTGCTGTTCGTGTTCCCAGCCGAGCGCCAGGCGGTAAATGCCGACTACCGCGAGGGTGGTAATCAGGAGCGGCAAGGCCACCAGCTTGGAGCGCCGCCGCCACAGCCGGCGCGGCGAGCCGCACACGATCCAGGTCAGCGGCGCCGCCAGCAGCACGCCGAGGGTGTCGCCGGCCCACCAGGCGAACCAGAAGCGCAGCTGTTCCACTTCGTCGAAGGCGTGCAGCGCGTACAGGGCGGGAACGGAGACCGAGGCGCTGATCAGGCAGATCAGCGGCGTGAGCACCAGGAAGGCCATCACGTCGTGACCGGAATCGATCGCCGGGCGCATGTGGCGGCGGAACTGGAGGGCGCCCAGCCAGGCTTGCAGGGTGGAGCCGAGCGCGCCGACCAGCGACCCGATGACGGCGCCCGAGGCCGTCAGGGCAGGGTTGTCCAGGTGCAGGGGGAGGACGGCGAGGCCGGCGCCGATGGCGATCGCCGGCAGCACGCGCATGCCGCCGGCGGTGGCGAGGGCCAGGCCGACGCCGGCAGGGGGGAACAGGGGCAGCGCATACCCGGCCGGGAGCGACAGGACGTTGTTCAGCAGGCGCACGCCGAAGTAGACCGCAATGATCGACGCGCTGGCGACCAGGATCTGGGGCCAGCTCCAGCGAGGATATTGAGACGCCTTACTGTCCATAAGTAAACGTATTGACATGCCTGGTGCATACAGTACAGCACAGAGGGACCATGGTGTGCAACGGCGGCGAAAAAAGAACCCTTGCAGATTTGTTCTTCGTACGGTTACAATCACGCCCCGAAGCAACGCTGCTATTTGAGCCAAGTCAGTAGAGATGGCAAAAATAGTTGACAGCATGTTGAGCTTGCTTCATACTCTGCGGTTCTTCGCGGTGGGGTGGCCGAGTGGTTAAAGGCAGCAGACTGTAAATCTGCCCTCTCTGAGTACGCTGGTTCGAATCCAGCCCCCACCACCAAAATGAAGAGTTCGTGAAGTCGAATTGAAGTTGTACCTCGCGGGTGTAGCTCAATGGTAGAGCAGAAGCCTTCCAAGCTTACGACGAGGGTTCGATTCCCTTCACCCGCTCCAGTATCGCGCCGCAGTCTGTGTGGCGCACAATAAGCCCTTGTAGCTCAGTGGTAGAGCACTCCCTTGGTAAGGGAGAGGCCACGTGTTCAATCCACGTCAAGGGCACCAGAATGCAAAAGCGGCAGTCCGTAGTACTCGCCCGTCAGATGTGCCTGTAATTCTCAAAAAATCGTTAGGAGTCTCAAATGGCAAAAGGTAAATTCGAACGGACCAAGCCGCACGTCAACGTCGGCACCATCGGTCACGTTGACCACGGCAAAACCACCCTGACGGCTGCAATCGCAACCGTTCTGTCGAAGAAGTTCGGCGGTGAAGCCAAGGCGTACGACCAGATCGACGCGGCTCCTGAAGAAAAGGCACGCGGCATCACCATCAACACCGCGCACGTCGAGTACGAAACGGAAAACCGTCACTACGCACACGTCGACT